>JAAKFJ010000006.1 GCA_011064745.1 Candidatus Anoxychlamydiales bacterium
TTATTTTTATTGTTAATTGTTGTTTATATACCTCCTTTACAAATAGTATTTAAAACTGTCCCATTAGGATTTATTGAATGGGGTATAATAGCAGGAATTATTTTCATTATTTGGTGGCTTACGCAACTAATCAATTGGATTTTTAAATTAAAAAAAATCAATCAGTTATTAAATAAAAATAAATAAATAATAGAATTTGATTATGAAATAGCAACGATTATCATTCATAACATTGTCAAAAAATTTACCCAAATAGCTGAAAAACCAAAGATAAAATATAGAAAAACAAGTCCCATACAAACTTTCTGCACATTTTTCTTAACCAAGTCTGTTTTAATAATTTTCCAAGAAATTAAAAATAGCCAAAGACCATTAAAGACATGAAAAGATGCTATCATTACGTAACTATAGTGATTTCTAACCATGAAAATAATAACTCTTCCTCCAAAGTCTGTGTTAAAAAAATAATTATTTTTTATTCAATATCTTTCTAGGTTGCATGATTTCTATTTTTAAAATTTGATTTAAATTCAACTTAATGATGAAACTGATATTTAATGATTTATGAATATTTTACCTTAAAATATTTAAAGTCCAAAAAGTTAACCTAGAAATGATTGACAAAAATAAATTTCTAGGTTGGTTTCTAGGTTTAAAATAAATTATTATTCGGGAATTTTTATATGATTGAAGAATTTTTAAAACAAGAAGAAGGCAAAACTTTAGAATTTAAAAAAAACACCTCTTCTTTAGAAAGAATTATCAAAACAATTATAGCTTTTGCTAACACTTCAGGAGGAGTAAAAGAATTCCAAAAAAACCAAAGTATTTTTTAAAACTTATTCAAAGCATTCTTTTAAGGATTACCTCAAGGAATATTTTATAAAATTAATTTTTCTACGATTATTTTTTCTATTACAGAAAAATCCTCTTTAGAAAGGCAATAAATCACTCCTGGATTTAATTTTAATTCCCAGTCTTCTACATTGCGATACATTTCCCAAGATTGGCAAAAAATACCTATTCGAATTTTCACAACATCTGGCTCATCAAAAGTAAAAGAGGTTACTTTATTTTCCAAATATCCCAAACAAGCATAATCTATTAAAGAAACATCTGCTAAATCTTGAAAATTATTTAGATTTGATTTTATTTGTTTACTCTTATGATAATTCTTCTCCAGCCATTTTTGAAAAATATCTGATTTATCTCGCTTTTCTTCTAATTTTTTAATCGTAAAATATTGAGCTTCTCCTAGTCGATAATAACTGACAGATTTTTTTTCTTTAAATAAATCATGAAAACATCGAGAAAGACACCCATAATAATCGATAGCATTGTCAATTATTTTTTCTTGATCATCTAATTCAGACATTTGTTCTATATGAAAATAAGGATAACCGCAAATGACCTCCCAAGCCAAATAATTTATCAAATCTTCATGATATTTTTTTTCTTTAATAAATTTTTCACATTTATTCAAAGTAATAGAAATCAGATCATTACTTGCATAATCACCTGAATGTGTTTTTTGCTCTTTTATTTTTTCTAATAGAGATGTTTGGGATAAACTTTCATTTTTCAAAAAAGCATTTCTTGCTAAAACAAAAAGTTTATCAATGAATTGGTCCGGTTTTAAAATAAAATCATTTACATGATTTTTCTTTTCAAAATTTGTTAATTCAGTTTTAATTTTTTCAATAACCTCCCCTAAACCAACAAATTCAATAAAAATATCCCAACCAAAAAGAGGATCTAATCCTTTTTTTTCTAAATTAGGTTCATGCTTGATAACAACATTATCATAAAAATTATTCCAATCTTTTCCTAGATTTTCTTTAGTTTTACTTTTTTTAGTTAAAGATCTTAAAACTCCATTATCAAAAAAAACATCCATCTGTCTATTACCTCGATTTATTAAAAAACAAACAATATAATAACATATTACAAGAAAAACAATTCAAGTAAGATAAGAAAAATACTACTCGTTTTATAGTTGTTTTTTGTTAAACATTGTCCCAAATGTGTCCCATTTTAACTCGAACAACTTTTAGAACTTTTATCTTCATTGATGTAAGTGACTAAAAATGAAAGTGCTCGAAGCCGGACTAGAACCTTACACGGGATTACTCCCAAGGGATTTTAAGTCCCTTGAGTCTGTAAATTTCACTATTTAGAATTTGATAAAAGCAGAGAAATTTATAAGTTTATATACATTTTAAGAGCTTATTTTTTACATAAAAATAGCAAAGATTCTTTTTGAGATTCACTAGCTAAACTAGCAACTGCATAAAGAGGTCTTGAATCAATTTTATTATGAATAGAATAATTATGAGAAGAAAATCTTATACCATATGAAGATTGAGGATGATTTTCTAAAAACACAAACATACTTTTAAGAGTTGAACCAAGGTTACTTTTTACTTCAATTGGAATTATTTCACTTTTATAATCAAAGATATAATCTACTTCAGCAATGCTTGCTCTTTTTTCACGTTTCCAGAAAAACAAATCTTGATGTTTAGTGGGATTAGAATAACATAATAACTCCTGTCCTACAAAAGCTTCAGCAATATGACCACGATTAATAAACTGAGCAGTAGGATCTAAAAACCATGTATTTAAATCTAACCCCAAGATAGATTGACATAGAGCAACATCAAGATAAATTAATTTAAACCTTTCAAAATTTACTTCAGCACCAAGAGGAGTCCCATTACCTGCAGAATGCACTATTTTATGGATTACATTTGCACTACATAAAAAATCTAGACATGGAGCTAACTCTCTTTTTCGATAATCCCCATGAATTTTATGATATTGAAATTGTTTTCCAACCATTTTAGGAATTTGATTAAATAATTGTTCTAGATATTTAATTTGATGTTTTTTTACATATTTTTGAAAATCCTGTCTATAAGATTCAACTAATTGATGATGAACTTCAAAACTTGATTTTGAAGTATCAGAATCAATCCATTTAACTACAGCTTCAGGCATACCTCCAATGGCCAAATACCGGCCTACAAAATCAAGCAACTTGTTATGAATAGCTTCATTAATTTCTTCTTTTCTTTCATGAGAAAGGATTTCCTCAATAAGCAAATAGTTCTCAGACGCCGCTAAAAATTCTATAAATGATAGTGGATATAAATATAAATAAGAGACTCTTCCTACAGGAACTCCAATTTTTTCTAATATAAACTCTAACAAAGAACCTGCTGCAATAACATGTAGTGTTGGGTAAAATTCATAAAAATATCTTAAAGATTTAATTGCCTCAGGCGCTTCTTGAATTTCATCAAAAAAAAGAAGAGTTTTTCCTGGTATAATTTTTTGATTTGAAAAAAGAGATAATTCTTTAATAATCCGTTTAGGTTTTAAATCTTTATCGAATATTTTTTTTGCATCTTTTGTTAATTCAAAATTAATTTCCACAATATTGTCAAAATCTCGACTTAATTGATGAATGGAATAGGTTTTACCAACTTGTCTAGCACCTCGAATTATTAATGGTTTTCTATGCTTATTTTCTTTCCATTTCTTTAAATGCCAATCAATTAATCTTTTCATTATAGCCCCATATGGTCATATATCAAACAAGAATACTAGAGATATGGTCGTAAATCAAGGTAAAAAAATGTTTTTTTGGTCGTAAATCAAACATACAAAAATTTATTTTATTTAAACTGCTTATTATGAAAGACTTGAAAGTAGCTGGGTTTTTAAAATAATAATTTATCAAGAATATGCTCGAAGCCGGACTCGAACCGGCACGGGATTTCACGCATGGGCTTTTAAGTTTTCTGCTTATAAATGATAACTAAAATCAACAAACCTTAAATAACTAGGAAGCATCGTTTTATAGAAAATTCATTTTAGTTTCGAATAGCCCTTTCTTATTGTTTTTCATAAATTAGTGTCCCATTTTTGTCCCATATAAATTCAATAATTTTTTAATATCAATCTGATGGGTTTAGAGAAATAGTCATAGCTTTGATAAAAAATTCCGCTTAAATAAAGAGCTCATTTATTGTTCCTTATAACTTAAAATTTTCGTTAATTTATAATTTTTTCAGCTTCAGTGTTTTCGATTTGAGAATAAACTTTATCTAAAACATCTTTATCAGTACAACTTTCAACTAATATAAGTTCGTTTTGTAGAACTGATTGAAGCTCATGGATAATACGAGAGACATATTGAATTGCCCATTTTCGACTATGTAGTGGCTCAACATATCTAACATGGCAATAAATCGTATTTTCTATGCAGCAAATACCTAATAGAGCTTCAAAAAAACCTGCACCTTGATTTGCAAAAAATTGATAAAAAATAATATCAATATCCCCATATCTCTTTTTCAAATCGATTCTACCAAGATTCGAAGTAGCAAGCCCACGAGCAAAATGTTTACGCTCTGTTGCTGAATTGAGTCCATAACGCTCACACATCTCATCAATCGAGAAATCTACTGGCGGTAGAGCAAGTTGATCAATAAAAGAATTTAAGCGTTTACGATAGCTCTCAGCTATTGACCAAACTGTAGATGTAGGTTCAATTTCCACAGGTTGACTAATACTATTGTGTAGACAAGCTAGATTATTAGCATTGATAAAATTAGCCAAACCAAATTTAGGATTACGTAAATTGATAGAGGTTAAGACAGAAGTATCTAAAGTCTCTTGAGAAGATTGAATATTCTTTAAGGCCAATAAGCTTGTAGCCACTAAAAAATCGTTTACTGAGAAACCATGAGCCTTAGAAATACGGCAAATAGGATCCGCCTCAAAGGCAAATAAAATAACTTTTGTAGAGCGTTCTTCAAGAGAGCTTAACTTTTCATAAATAATGCCTTTAGGTGGCATTGGATACAACTTTGAGAGATATTCTTGCTTGCTTTTATAATTTTGCCAACTACATCGTTGCTCTTGGGAATATAGTGTAGCTAGAGAATCTGGCCTTTTATCTTCTACAACTTCAATTTTTTTTTGATTTGATAGAGCGTGATAATAAGTAAAAAACTCATCATTAAGTTTAGCAGTAGAAATGCCATCGCATAAAGAATGATCAAAAAATTGAATTAGATAATGACGCTTTGGCTGAGAATTTTTGATACTCAGACAATAAATTTTCCAATAAGGTCCATCAAAGGGAAAAGGCTGTGATAATTGTTTCTCAATTATCTCACGCCAACCTTTTTCTTTTTCAATTTCAATAAATTTGAAACAGATATCTGAAAAAGCTAATTCATTATCTATATAAAAGCGTTCTTTAATCTCATCATATTTAATCTTTTTTGCTCGAAGATTTGGATGAGCTTGAAATAGCATTTTAAGGGCTTTGACAAAATAGTCCTTATTCAATTTTCCTTCGAACGCCACTACAGTAGCATGATTGTCTTGGCCATATAACTTGTGTTGAGTCATTCGTAAGAAAGACGCAGAATAATCCAAATAATGCCTTCTAGCTTCATCAGATTCTAGGCCAATCACTTTAGGTAGTAAAAAACAAAAACTCATCAATCCAATACTCATTATCAAATTTCTCATTTATTTACTCTTTATGTTAGACAAATCTTAATTTTCCATTAAAAACCACAGCAAAATTTTATAGAACTTTTTAATTTTTTGCAATCAAGATATTTTATAGAAAAACAGCTCGAAACCGGAGACAAACCTTACGATGTATTTCACTCATGGGATTTTAAGTCCTCTGTTTATAAATAAAGACTAAAATATACTACACTTAAATACTTCAAAGAAAAAGCTTTAAAGGAATATTCTTTAGTCTACAATAGTTGTTTTTAAATCTTTTTTGTAAAACAGTGTCCCATTTAAAAAATGAAACCCATTTGATATTTTTAGATTATTGATATAAGTATTTGAAAGTAAAGATTGCTCGAAGCCGGACTCGAACCGGCACGGGATTGCTCCCAAGGGATTTTAAGTCCCTTGTGTCTACCAATTCCACCATCCGAGCGTTTGATAAACTTGAAGTAGTTTACTAACATCTCAAATTTTTCAAAAGAAATTATTCTTCTTTTTTCTCTTCAATAGGTGGTTTTTCTTCTTTCGGTTTTTCGATTTCGATTTTCTCTTTTTTCTCTACCACTTTTTCTTCAGGGACTTCTTTAGAAGATTTCTCTTCTTTTACGATTTCTTTTGAAATATTCTCATTAATTTTTTCAGTACTTTTGAAATGGTTGAGTTTTTCATTGATGAGATTGGGTGGTGGTGGGAATAATTTTCTAAGGATGGATGATGAAACCTGAGTTTCATCATCTTGTCCACCTCCTTTTTTAGTTTCTAAAGGAGCTGGTTTAGATTGCTCTGGTTTATGATGTTTTCTCATTGGTTTTTTACGTCTTTGAGACTTGTCTGTGGTTTTTCCACCACCTATTTTTATCGATTGCTCGATGCTAGTGCTTTTGAGTACCATTTTAGTTTCTTTAAGCTCTATTACTTCATAATCTGTTGCTGGAACGAGAAAAGATTTAGGTCTTTCGGTTGATCTAAAAAAGATTGAGTTTCCAAAATTTACAACTTCTAGAGCTTCTACAAAATATTCTTCCTGTCCGCCCCCTTTGGAGTTTCTGACAACTAACTTGCATCCTTCTTTGGGTGAGATGACAGTCTCTATGATAGGTTCTCTTGTATAGTTCACTACTTTACCATTAGGTTTAAGGGTTTATAATATAATATTAAAAATAATTATATTTTATCTTATTCTTTTGATGCCATGTACTCTACTAAATCTACAATTCTAGCAGCATACCCCATTTCATTATCATACCAAGATACTAGTTTGTAAAATTTATCGGATAGAGCGATACCAGCTTTTTTATCAAAAATACTAGAGTATGTACAAGATAAGAAATCTGAAGAAACTAAATCCTCGTCAGAATAACCTAATACGCCTTTCATAGTAGTCTCTGATGTTTTTTTCATAACACTGCAAATCTCTTCATATGAGGTGGCTTTAACAAGTCTAACAGTTAAATCAACAACTGAGACATCAATAACTGGCACTCTAAATGCCATACCGGTTAATTTGCCTTTAATTTCAGGAATACAAAGAGCTACAGCTTTCGCCGCACCAGTAGAAGCTGGAATGATATTACACATTGCAGATCTTCCTGCCCTCAAATCCTTATGAGAGGGACCATCAACAGTTGGTTGGGTTGCTGTCACGGCATGAATGGTGGTCATAAGAGCTTCTTCAATACCAAAATTATCCATTAACACTTTAACGGTTGGAGCTAAACAATT
Source organism: Candidatus Anoxychlamydiales bacterium (assembly GCA_011064745.1). Classification (GTDB taxonomy): domain Bacteria; phylum Chlamydiota; class Chlamydiia; order Chlamydiales; family SM23-39; genus JAAKFJ01. Next base: position 7,270 of record JAAKFJ010000006.1, read on the forward strand.
AGTTGTGCAAGAAGCATTGGATACAACAAACTCAGTTTTTGGATCATATTTTTCGTGATTGACACCAAAAACATAGGTGGGGACGTCTCCGCCTTTAGCAGGTGCTGATAGAACTACTCTTTTAGCACCAGCATCTAAATGTTTTTTAGCATCTTCTAATTTGGTAAACCTACCAGTAGATTCAATAACAAAATCGACGCCTAATTTTTTCCAAGGAAGATTTGAAGGGTCTTTTTCTTTAGTAACAACAATTTTTTCACCATCAATAATTAAGCTATCGTCGGTGTGCTTAACATCGCCTTTGAAACGACCATGAGCAGAATCATATTTTAAAAGATATGCTAAATTTTCAGTTGGTGCAAGATCATTAATGGCAACAATTTGAACTTTTTTGTGCTGATGTGCAAATCTAAGTGCTAGCCTGCCAATTCTTCCGAAACCGTTAATTCCTACTTTTATCATTTTTGCCTCCATCTATTAACTTTTTTTTATAATAATTTAGATGAGAGTCAAAGTAAAGAAAAGTTATTAAAAAAAAAGATTAATTAAGGTACTCAACTAAGCATTTTTTTGCCCCATCACCTACTCTGGTTTCAGTTCTAATCAACCTAGTATAGCCACCATTTCTTTGATCAAATCTATTTTTCAGATTACCAAAAAGTTTGGTTATAACTTTTCTATCATCATTATATGATGAAAAATCGTTTTGCTTTACTTGTCTTCTTTCTTTAGAGGTTAATGGATTATATCTTATCATTAATTTTGCTTTAGCAAGTCTTCTTGCACTAATCGTATCTTTTTTAGCTATAGTTATCATTTTATCTGCATGTCTTTTTATCTCTTTGCCTTTAACAATCGTTGTTTCTATACGCTCATTTATAATTAATGATTTGAGCATATTAGCTATCATGCATCTTTTATGAGAACCTGTTCTTCCTAACTTTGCTCTTCCCTTTAGATGTCTCATTGTTCAGTATCCTTTCTTTCTTCTAAATGTTTTTCAATCTTTGATTTAATATTGTCTTTATTTATCCCATATTTAGTTAGATCCATACCAAGGGATAAACTCATATCAGATAATTTTTCTTTGATTTCAGTTAATGATTTTTTACCAAAGTTTCTAAATCTAAGCATATCACTCTCTGGCATAACAACGAGCTCTCCAATTGTCTCAATCTGAGCACTTGAAAGACAATTAGTTGAACGTACTGATAGTTCAATTTCATTAATTTTCAGAGATAATTTAGCCATTAAGTCATCGCGATCTTTATTCTCTTCTATCACTTTTTCTTCAAAAACAATTTTTTGAGCTTTTAACTTATCAAAAATATGAAAATGGCTTACACCAATTTGAGTTGCAAAAGTCAAAGCTTCTTCTGGAGTTATTCTACCATCTGATGTAACTTCCAAAATTAATCTATCAAAATCTGTATGCTGTCCAACTCTAGTATTTTCAACATAATAATTTACTAAAGTTACTGGTGAAAATGCTGAATCTATAACAATTTCATCAGTTTGTCTTTCAAAATCATGTCTGTCAGCTGGAATATACCCGCGGCCAATCCCAACTTTGATATCTATTCTTCTAGTTGTTGGTTTTGTCGCTGTAAATATGTGCAAGTCAGGATTTACTACTTCAAAGTTAGATTCTCCCATGATATCTTTTAGAGTAACGTTGTAATTACCATTAGCTTTTTCTATATCACTATCAGTAATCTCTAAAACTTTTGTTATCATTTTAATCCCTTTAGGATTCTCTTCACCCTCTAAAGGAATGTATCTTAAAAGTGCGCCTTTTAAATTTAAGATTATATGAGTCATATCTTCGATGACGCCCTCAATTGCTGTATATTCATGCGAAACTCTCTCAATTCTGATCGATACTATTGCAGGAGCTTCTATTGATGTTAGCATAATTCTTCTAAGAGCATTACCCAGGGTATGCCCATATCCTCTTTCGAATGGCTCTGCTACAAACTTTGCAAAATTAGGATTTTTTTCATCCTCTTCTTTGGTTATTTTATCAGGCAATTCAAAAGTGCCATACATTACTGACATAATAATTATTCTCCTATATTTTTATTTTGGCTATTAAACACGCCTTCTCTTTCTTGGTCTGCAGCCATTATGTGGAACGGGAGTAGCATCTCTAATCATGGTAATTGTCAGTCCAGCAGATTGAAGTCCTCTCACAGCAGATTCTCTGCCTGCACCAGGGCCGTTTAGATTTACTTCACACTCTTTCATCCCAACAGCTGCTGCATCTTTACCAGCATTTTGAGCGGCAACAGTACCAGCGAAAGCTGAAGATTTTTTTGATCCAGAAAATTTACATTTACCAGCAGTTGACCACGAGATCACTTTGCCAGCAGGATCAGTTATTGTTACTATTGTATTATTAAAAGTAGCTTTCACATGAGCTATACCCATAGGTACAGTTCTTTGGTGCTTCTTTTTAGGTTTTTTTATAGTCTGTTTAACTACTTGTTGTTGTTTTGCCAATTGTTATCTCCTATTATTTTGGTGCTTTTTTCCTACCAGCTACTGTTCTCTTTTTACCTTTTCTAGTTCTTGCATTTGTTCTTGTTCTCTGTCCCCTAACTGGTAGACCTAAGCGATGTCTCAATCCTCTATAAGAATGAATCGTTACCAATCTTTTTATGTTATTTTGGACTTGTCTTCTCAGATCTCCTTCAACTAGATAATCAGATTGTAAAATCGCATTTATTTTTGCAATATCAGTTTCTGTTAATTTTGAAGCCCGCATATCAGGATCTAATTTTAATTTTCGTATCATCTCTTCTGAGAGAACATTTCCAATTCCATATATGTAAGTTAAACTTATTACTAAACGTTTATTAGCCGGAATATCTATTCCAATAATTCTTGGCATATTATCTACCTCTTATTTTTCCTTTTTTCATAAACCCATCATATCTTTTCATTAATAAATGAGATTCAATTTGCTGCGCTGTATCTAAAATAACTCCCACTAAAATCAAAAGGGAAGTACCCCCAAAGAAATTAGAGATTCTTGGATCTATTCCTAAAACTTTACTAACCAGGACTGGCAATATTGCTATAAATGCTAAAAAAAGCCCGCCGATTAAGGTTATTTTATTCATAGTCGCTTCTAAAAAATCTTGAGTTGGCCTGCCCTGTCTTATTCCAGGAATAAAAGCTCCGTTTTTTTTCATATCAGATGCTATTTGCTCGGGATTAAATTGTGTAGCTGTCCAAAAGTAAGTAAAAAACAGGATTAAGAATACAAATACTGATAAGTATACAAAGCTATCAGGCGAAAGCATTTTTGAGATTTTTCCCATCCATGAGTTTCTGCCCATTAGCTGTCCAATCGTCGCAGGAAAAAGCAAAAGTGAAGAGGCAAAGATTACAGGAATCACACCAGCATAGTTAATTTTTAAAGGTATATTTGCACTTGATCCTTGAACTTCATGTCTACCAACAACTCTTCTAGCATATTGAACCGGGATTTTTCTTTGACCTTGGATAATTAAAATTGTACCTATAATGATAACAACAAATACCAACAAAAGAATAGCTAAAGATGAAAAAGTTATTTGACCCACTTCTTGAGATTCCAAATTAAGTTGTTTAATTATTGACCCAAATGTCGACGGCAGCGATGACAAAATTCCAAGAGTTATTATTAAACTAATTCCATTTCCAATTCCCTTTTCAGTGATTTGTTCACCTAACCACATCAAAAATACTGTTCCAGTTGTAATCGTCAGCATCACAGATAAATAAAAAAGCCAAGGGATACCAAACATAGTAAAATTTAACATCTCTGCAACAACAACACCGGGATGAGTTGCATTCATACTAAGTGCATATTTCACGATAAAAGAAGATTGAAGCAACCCTAAAGCAAGTGTCATTAACCTGGTGTATTTAGTTAATTTTCTTTTTCCACCTTCTGGATTTTCTCTTATCTCTCTTTGAAGAGATGGAATAATAGCTATCAAAAGCTGCATGATAATTGAGGCTGAGATATACGGCATTATCCCAAGTGCTATAATTGTGAGTTGCTTAAAAGCTCCTCCAGAAAAAATATCCATCAATTGAAATAGATTTTGTCCACCACCCGTTGCAGATTTAAAGACAGCTAGAGCTGCTTCCTGGTTTATACCCGGCACCGGCACAAAAGCTCCTATTCGACATACTAAAAGCATGAGCAGTGTAAAAAGTATTTTAGCTTTTAATTCGCTAGCAGTAAAAATTTTTTTTAGTGCTCCAATCATCTTATCTCAACTGTTTGTATTTTACTTTTTTAACATCTAATTTTTTTAAAGCCCCTTTAGAAAAACTATGAGCTTCTATACTTACCTTTTTGTCAATCTCTCCATTTCCAAGAATTTTTAAAAATTTAAAAGATTGTTTTGGATTTTGTCCCTTTTGATGAAGAGTTTCAAGACTAACAGTTTCACCATCTTTATAAAGGTCGCTTATCTTAAACAAATTAAGTTCTAAAATTGTTTTAGCAAATCTGCCTCTTGTAAAACCTCGGATCGGCAGTTTGGTAAAAAGTCTCATTTGGCCACCTTCATAACCATATCTTCTAGTATATCCTGATCTAGATCCCGCTCCATTACATCCTCTAGAACAAGTCTTACCCTTGCCCGAGCTTGGACCTCTACCAACTCTTTTTTTCTGTCTAATTTTCTTATGAGTATCTCTTAGATTAGAAAGCTGTGTCATGTTCTAAGCCCTCTTTCTTGTAGATATTTTTCTTTTGTTTTAAGCTCTTTTAATGCCTTAAAGGTTGCTCTGACTAGGTTGATAGGATTATTAGATCCTTGAGATTTAGCAACAATATTTTTTATACCAGCTAACTCTAAAACAGATCTGATCTGCCCACCAGCTATAACCCCAGTGCCCTCAGGCGCAGGTTTCATCAAAAGTTTTGCTCCATCCCACGAAACTTGAATTTCGTGAGGAATAGTCCCATTGACCATATCAAACGTTATGACATTTTTCCTAGCAGCTTCTGATCCTTTTCTGATCGCATCAGCAACTTCATTAGCCTTAGCAAATCCAAAACCAACTCTTCCTTTTTCATCGCCGATGAGTATCAAAGCAGAAAAGCTAAACTTTCTTCCTCCTTTAACAACTTTAGAACATCGATTGATGTATAATACTTTTTCTTCAAATTCTTTATCTTCTTTTTCTTTCGCCATTTTTTATAATCCTAAAATTTAAGACCTTCGCTTCGAGCTGCATTTGCTAGCTCAGCGAGTAGTCCATGATATTTATATCTTCCTCTATCAAAAATAACCGTTTCAATTTTTTTCTCTTTGGCCAGCATAGCTATTTTTTTACCAAGCAATGCTGCAGCTTTTTTTGATTTTTTCTCTTTCTTAAATTCCTTTGAGTTAGTCCCTACTGCTGCTAAAGTGCAAGAATTTTCATCATCGATTAGTTGCACATGTAAATTCTTATTTGACTTATTGACTGAAAGTCTCGGTTTATCTTTAGTCCCTTTTAGCTTTTTTCTATTACGAAAAACTCTTCTTTTTCTAGTAACTTTTAATTTTTTTAATCTACTTAACATTTTTATTACCCTTAGCTTTACTTAGCAGCTTTTGCAGCCTTACCAGCTTTTTTGCGAACATATTCATCTTTATATCGGATGCCTTTACCTTTATAAGGTTCTGGCTTTCTAATAGAACGAACACGTGCAGCAAATTGTCCGACTTGTTGTTTATCCGGCCCTTCAATTACAATCTCAACAGATTTATTAATTTTGATAGATAAGCCTTTCGGCACGTCTATCAGAGTTGGATGCGAAAAACCAACTTGAAGATCAATTTGATTGCCCTTTAGAGCCGCTCTATAACCAACCCCAATTAATGTAAGTTCTTTTTTAAATCCTTTTTCTACTCCAATAAGCATATTATTTATCAGTGCTCGATAGAGTCCATGCTCAGAGAAAGGTAGTTTTATCTTTTCACATAGACTAACTAAAATTTGAGAATCTTTTAAATCTAATACGATTCCAGGTTTTATTTCAAAATCTAAACTTCCCTTTGGACCTTTCACACTTAAAATCCTCTTATCAGAGAATTTTGCTTCAACCCCTTTTGGAATTGGAATTGGAATTTTACCTAATCTTGACATTTTTTATCCTCTTTACCAAATATAACAAAGAATTTCACCACCAACCTTCAATTTCCTCGCTTCATTATCATCTATCACTCCTTTTGAAGTAGATATTATAGCGATTCCTATCCCAGCTAAGATTCTAGGAATTTTCGAAACTGGCAGATATATTCTTCTGCCCGGTTTTGAAACTCTTTTTATTTTTCTTATTATTCCTTTTCTTTCATTCGTATATTTCAAGAAAATTCTCATTTTCCCTTTAGCATCATTTTGGATAAAATTTTCAATAAAGCCATTATCTCTCAAAATATTTGCTATACTAACCTTCATCTTACTAAGATCAATGTCTACAAATCTGTGTTTAGCACCTTGCGCATTTCTGATTCTTGTTAAACATTCAGCTATTGGATCACTATTTGACATACTTAATTTATCTCCATTATTTAAAAGGAAATCCCATCATACGAAGTAACTTAATACAATCAGGATCATTTTTTGCTGTTGTGACAAAGGCAATATTCATTCCTTGTTGTCCTTTTACTTCATCTAAATTTATTTCAGGAAAAACCTGTTGATCATCTAATCCCACATTAAATGATCCCTTTCCATCAGCTTTTGACGGAAAACCTCTAAAATCTCTAATTCGAGGACACACAATGTTACAAAATCTATCTAAAAAATCATACATCATTTTTTTTCTAAGCGTGACTTTCAAACCGATAATCTGTCCTTCTCTTAACTTGAAATTTGAGATCGCTTTTTTCGATTTAGTATAAATAGGTGCTTGCCCAGAAAGCCTTGATAGCTCTTTTACATGCTGCTCTAAAGAAGTCTTATCTCTTTCATTTTCTTTTAGCCCCATGCTTATAACAATTTTTTTAAGCTCAGGAATTTCATGTCTATTTAATTTTGCATCATCTTTTAAAAAGGTTGGGATAATATCTTCTTTATATTTTTTCTTTAATCTAGACATTTTTTTCCTATTTAACTTTTGTTTTTATTACTCTTAAAACTACTTCTTTATCCTTATCAAAATAAATCAACTTTCTTTCATTATTTTCAGTTTTTACTTTGACTTTTACAGGCTTATCATCATTTGAACAAAAGGCAACATTCGAAATATGAATCGATAATTCTATTTCTATAATTTGTGCCGTTTGAGTTTGTTGAGTTTTTTTCATATGTTTTTTTCTCATATTTATTCCTTGCACAATAACTCGATTTTTTAGACGAGATAGTACAATTCCTGCTTTACCTTTATCATTGCCTGCTATTACCACAACACGATCATCTTTTTTTATCCATTTACTCATGATTATATAACCTCTGGTGCAAGTGAACATATTTTAATAAAGCCGTGATCTCTCACTTCTCTAGCAATAGACCCAAATATTCTGGTCCCCTTAGGATTATTCTTATCATCGATAATCACACAGCTATTATCATAAAATCTTAATTTTGAACCGTCTTTTCTTGTAGTATATTTTTTTGTTCTAACTATAACTGCTTTTACAACTTCACCTTTTTTTACCACCGCTTTGGGATCGGATTCTTGAACAGATCCAACAATCACATCTCCAATATACGCATAACGTCTTCTCGTTCCTTTGAGTATTCGAAAGCATTTTACTTTCTTAGCGCCTGTATTATCAGCAACTTCCAGTACTGTTTCTTCTTGAATCATTACTATTTATCCTTTTTTATAAAACGGTTTCCACTCGCCAGCTTTTCAACTTAGAAAGTGGTCTTGATTGTATAATTTTTACTTTAGATCCTTCTTTTATTTTATCCGTCTCATCATGTGCATAATATTTTTTCCATTTTTCTACCAATTTTTGATATTTCGGATGTCTAATTTTTCTTATAACTTTTACCACAACAGTTTTAGTCATTTTATCGGAGACAACTATTCCTTCTAAAACTTTTTGCTTCTTCATAATTATTTATTCCCTTTTTTTCTTTGGGTTTGTATGGTCAGTATTCTTGCTTTTTCCTTTCTGAAACTTTTTAATAAATGGGGTTTCTCCAATTTATGATTCGCTTTAAGCTCATTGATTAACTTGAAAATTTCTCGATCGATTTCTTCTAATCTATACTCAAGTTGCTCATCTGATTGTTCTCTAATTTCTTCGATTTTTATCATATTTATACCCTTTCTACCCGCTCTACAAATCTTGTTTTAACAGGCAACTTTGCTGCCGCAAGACGAAGAGCTTTTCTAGCTTCTTCTTTAGAAACATTACCTACTTCAAATAAAATTTTACCTGGACGCGTAACATTCACCCAAATACTTGGTGAGCCTTTTCCTTTTCCCATGCGTGTCTCAGCAGGTTTTTTACTGATCGGTTTATCTGGGAAAATTCTAATCCAGACCTTACCTTTTCTGCTAAAACAGCGACTTATTGTTACTCGACAAGCTTCTATTTGCTGAGATGTTATCCATCCTCTACCTAAAGATTGCATTCCAAATTCACCGAATTCGATAAAACATCCAGATGTTGCTAAATGAGAACATTTGCCTTTTTGTCTCTTTCTATATTTTGTCCTACTTGGCATCAGAACCATGTTAAAGCCTCCTAAATTACTTCTTCGCCTTTATTAATCCAAACCTTTACACCAATAGCACCATATGGAGTTCGGGCGGTGTGCACTCCATAATCAATATCTGCTCTAAGAGTGTGTAGGGGGATTCTACCCTCTTTGTACCACTCTGTTCTAGCAATCTCAGCACCACCTATTCTTCCTGATACTTGTACTTTAATACCTGCTGAACCGGCATCTGTCGTTGTTTGAATAGCTTTTTTTAAAGCTCTTCTAAACGGGATTCTTCTTTCAATTTGCTTAGCAATATTAACAGCTACTAGCTTAGCATCTAAATCCGGTCTTTTAATCTCTTCAACTTCTATCCAAATCTCTTTGCCTGTTAGCTTTTTTAATCCTTCTTTTAACATTTCTATTTCAGAACCTTTTTTTCCAATAACCAATCCTGGTCTAGCTGTATAGATTGTGATCTCAATTTTTCCCGAAGTTCTTTTAATTTTAATTCTAGAAGTACCCAAACAAGCAGGCTGTTTAAATAGAAATTCTCTAATAATTCTATCTCCTTCTAAAAGCTCTCCAAATTCTTGTTTATTAGCATACCAATTGGATTGCCACTTTTTACGTATTACTAAACGAAAACCTATTGGTGAACATTTTTGACCCATTATTCGCTCCTAAGAATTATTGTAAAATGACTAGTTCTTTTGTTTATAGAAGATTGGCCTCCCCTATTTCTAGGTTTTGATCTTTTTAAAGTTGGACCTTCATCCACTCTGATTTCATCAATTTTTAAATTTTCCACTCTAGCATCTAATTGAGTTTGGGCATTAGCGATTGCAGAATTCAATGTTTTATTAAGGAGCCTTGCCCCTTTTAAATTGCTATATCTTAGCTGCATTAGAGCATCGTCAACCTTCATGTTTCTGATTAAATCTGCCGCTCTTCTAGCTTTAAAAGGCGAGATTCTTACATATTTTGTTTTGGCTATAGCTTTTTGCATTATTTACCTTTACCTGTTGTGGCTATTGCTTTTTTTAATGGATGTCCTTTAAATGTTCTTGTTGGAGCAAATTCGCCGAGTCTATGACCGACCATATTTTCAGAAATAAAAACAGTTAGAAATTTTCTCCCATTATGCACCTCAAAAGTAAGACCAACCATTTCTGGTATGATCATCGATCTTCTCGAATAAGTCTTTATCGGTTTTTTTTTGTTATCGGAATCCAACTTTAATATCTTATCCATTAAAAAATGATCTACAAAAGGTCCCTTTTTTAAAGATCTAGCCATTTTTTCACCTATTTTTTACGTCTTGATTTAACAATCATATTAGTTTTTTTCTTTTTCGATCTAGTACGGAAGCCTTTAGCAAAACCTGCCCATGGAGATTGAGGATGATTTCCTTTACTTTTTCCTTCTCCACCACCATGTGGGTGATCGACAGGATTCATCGCAGTTCCTCTAACCGTTGGTCTTATTCCTTTCCAACGACTTCTACCAGCTTTTGCATCAACTCTAAGATTGTGTTCAGGATTAGAAACAGATCCAATTGTTGCAAAACACACATCTTTTATAAGTCTTACTTCTCCAGATGGCATCTTAATAGTTGCCAATCCATCACTTTTAGCTAAAAGCTGTGCAGATAGTCCTGCTGATCTTACCAAAACAGCACCTCTACCGGGTGTTAGCTCAATATTATGAATAAAAGATCCAAGAGGCATATATTTTAATTGCATACAATAACCGGCTTTAAAAGGTGCGCCTTTGGTAGTAGCTACTTTATCACCAACTTTTACGCCTTGTGGAGCTAAAATGTATCTTTTTTCGCCATCTAAATAATGCAAAAGAGCAATATGAGCAGTCCTATTAGGATCATATTCTATTGAAGCAATTCTAGCTTCAATATCCATTTTATCTCTTCTAAAATCAATAGCTCTAAATTTCCTTTTATGACCTCCACCTCGATGCCTGCAGGTGATACGTCCAAGATTATTTCTTCCATTAGTTCTTCTTTTTGATCTTGTTAAGGATTTTTCAGGTCCTTTTTTTATAGGGCATAGCTCATCTGTACTTGGCAAAACTAACTTGCGAAGTGAGGGAGTTATCGGTCGAAATTTTTTAGTCATTTATACACCTTAATTATAGATCATCTAAATTATCACCCGGTTCTAAGGTGACAATTGCTTTTTTTAAACGGTTAGTTTTTCCCATATGTCCACGAACTCTTTTCTTTTTCGGAAGAACAGTTACAGTGTTGACGGATAAAACTTTAATTTTTTTTTCTTCATAAATTTTTTCAAGAGCCCAAGAAATCTCTCTTTTATTAGCCTTAGGATTGACTAAAAAAACATATTTTGGTTTGTCAAATTTTTTTATGCATGCATTACTAGTAGCCTCTTTTAAAGAGCTCAAAAGAGTGGCTTTTTCCGTGATATATCTAGATTTTATAATGTCATAAGGAGTTTTTTTCATTATTTCTCACCTTTGTTTAGCATAGCTGTAATCTCATCAATTGCAGTGTCCATTATTATTAAATTTCGACATAGCGCTAGTTGATACCCATTGACAGATGCAGCTGCAGAAAATGCCTTTTTAGGTATGTTTTTCACACATCTTTTAAATTGCTTTGAATCATCTTGTTTTGTCAAAACTAGAACACGTTTATCTGTTAATTTAAGTGCATCAAAAAAATTTGCTATTTGCTTAGTTTTTTTAATATCTGAATCATTGCATTTTAAAATACAGACATTATCTTTTTTAATTCTGTCTATTATAATAGACTTGATAGCCGCTCTTTTTTCCTTTTTATTAATTTTGATGTGTTGATCAAATTTTGGTTTGGGACCAAAAACGACTCCCCCACCTTTATATTGGGGAGCACCAAAACTACCTTGTCTTGCTCTTCCAAGACCTTTTTGTCTGTGCGGTTTAGCTCCAGTTCTATTTATTTCTTTTCTTCCCTTAGTATTAGCAGACCACTGTCTGGCATTATTTCTTAAAGCAACCAAATAATCTTTTATCGATTGGGGATTTGCTGTTATTGCAAGCTTTTCATCTTCTATATTTAGCTCTCCTACTTCCTTTCCTGTAAGATCGAATTTTTTAAGTGTCGTCACGCGTAAAATCCTCTGCTATTTTTTTATTGTTTGTTTTTTCTTGGCTCTAGAAATATAAATAACGCTATTTCTCATTCCAGGAATAGCGCCTTTTACCACTAAAAGGTTTTTATCAGCATCGATATCAACAATCACCAGATTTTGCACTGTCATGACATCCGAGCCCATTCTAGATGCTCTTTTGCCGCCAGGAAAACAACGTCCAGGACCTGCTATCCAGCCAGTAGAGCCGCCCAGTCTATGAGATCTGGAGCATCCATGGGAAGCTGGCATTCCAGAAAAACCATGTAGTTTCATAAGACCTTGAAAACCTTTTCCTTTTGATTTGCCGATAACATCAACATATTGACCGACTTCAAAATAATCAGCTTTCAATTCTTGCCCGACGCTATATTCTTCAATTTTTTCCACTTTAGACTCTTTTAGTTTTGCTAAACAATCAAGTTTTGCTTTAGCAAAATGTCCTTTGATAGGTTTACTTCTTTTATTGTTTTTAATAGATCCGATTTGAATAGCTTCATAACCATCTGTATTTTTATTTTTAAGTTGAACTATAAAATTCGGTTGAACTTCAATAACAGAGCAGACAACGATATTACCACTTTTGTCGAATATTTGGGTCATCCCTCTTTTTTTCCCGATTAACTTTATGGCCATTTTTTAAATTCCTTATATATAAGCTTAAAAGAGCAAAATGGACACTCTAAAATCCACTTTACAATTCCATATTTGAAGTAGGTTATCAAAGCACTTGATTTAGCTCAATTCATTTTTTGCAAATCCATAATATCAAGCGTGTTTGAAAAAATAATATATAAAATCAATGAATTAATCACAAGAAAATATGTTTTTGAAAGATTAAAAATTTAATTTAACCTTAATGAACAACAGATATAATTATTAAAGAAAAGATCAAACCTATAAATGAAAAAAGAATAAACCATTCCAAATAAGATAATGAATTTCCTTTTTTTAAAACTAAAATTAATTTTTTCACTTTTTGATCACCTGATAGGTCATGGATTCTTGATAGAAATGCGTCCAAATAGCTGTAACTGTAGAGACTGTGGCAATACATAAAACAGTTGTAGAGCTAACAAGTGCTACTTGAAAAATAAGCTCATATAAAAAGAGATAAGCAACGACAAGAGCTGTTATAGATTTAGCAATCTTCAAAAGATCTAAATTTCTAATTTCGTGAAGTATCTTTTTGACCCTTGAAATTGGATTTTTTTGATTATCTATCTCTTTTTGCATTTGGCGATGATCTATAAAATCTTCCGCTTCCATTTTAAGACCAATAGTAGATTGAAAGATTAAAAACAAAGACCCTGCAAATTGAACAGATGGACTTAAGATCGTACCGAGATTATATAGAGCCAAGAGCTCTCCAAACTGGAATAGAAAACTAAAATCAGCAATAGTTTCAGTTATTTTTTTAGCCAAAGAGTCTCTTTTTCTAATAACTTCTTTATCATTCGCAATTTTATAATCTTTATATGATTTATCTAATTCGACTAAAGTATGAGGAATTTTGGTTAAAATTAAATTTTTAGAAACAAAATGAAAATTTTTACCAGTTTTAAAAATAGTATTTATAGTGTCAGGATTCCAACAAAGTTTTTGAGCTAAGCGAGCTGTCCACTTGCAATTTTGAGATAATAATTTAAAAAATCTATATGTTCCTCCTCCACCTGAGATATATTTCGAGCCTATTTTAGGATAACTAGGGATAGTCTTTTCTTGAGAATAGCTCTCTTCAAAATTTCTTATGTTTTGATTTTTTCCTAAAGCTATTGAAAACGCCATAACCAATTTTCTTTATTTTGAAGCTAAATAATACATTAAACGACTCAATTTGTAAAGACTTAAAAACAATTAACTAATAAAAAACCACAACAAAACTATCCAAACTATTTATTTGCTATAATTATAAAATTGTCTATATAATTTATATTAAGAGTTATGGTTTTTTATCTCCTGATAGCTCATCGAACCTTTGTATAGGTGTGACCAAACAGAAAAACCAACAGAAATAGTGGACAATATTAGAGCAATAATAGGAGAAACTATAACAATTGCAAAAATGAACTCAAGAAGAAAAAAGATACCTATTACAATAGACGTAATGCTTTTTATTAGTTTAATCAGATCCAAATTCTTAATTTCATATAGTATTGTTTTTAATCTACTGTCTACTTTTTTATCAAAAGCAATTTTTTGAATTTCTCTGTGCTTTAGATAATCTTCTGTGTTCATCTTAAGTTTAAAACCAGAACTTATAAATAGAAAAAATTTAGTTGAAAAGGTTAAAATTTTATTTGAAAAAGCACCAAATGTATATAAGCAATATAACTGCCCTAATTGAACAATAACAGTCCCCTCATGAAAGGCTTTGATCAGCTTTTGGGCTAGTTTATCTCTTTTTCTAGTATTATCAACCTCTTTTTTTAGATAATCATTATAAGATTTATTTACATTTCTTAAACAATTTGGAATTTTCGTTATCGATAAAGTTTTATGAACAAGATGAAAATCATTTTTGATATCAACAATTTTTTTTATAGTGTCATAATTTAACTTAAAAAAATTAGAAAAATTAATTAACCAGCTACAATTGATAATTCCAAGTCTAAAAACTTTTTTAGCACCATAACTAGAGGAAGTAAATTTAGAAATTATTTTTGGATATTCAATTTTTTGTTTTTCTAAAGAATATTTTTGCTCAAATCTCTTTAGTTTTTGAGAATCTGAAATAGCTGTAATTGTTGTCATACTATTTTTGTTTGTTTTGAGCTTAAATAATAGTATAAATAAAAATATTTGTAAAGAATTATAAAGCAGAATAAAATTTGTAATACAATTAAAAATTAATACATTTTATTAATAATAATTACGCGCAACTCTATTAAGAAGATATTATTTTAGATATACAATTAAATTAATGAAATAAAATTTGATTTTGAACCCCTCTTATAAACTCAGAGGCTCTCATTTTCTTTTTACCCTCTAATTGAACTTCAACAAGCTCTAAAGCATTTTCTTTGCACCCTATAATTAAAGAATTATCTACAATCTCAAAAGATTTTGGCTTTAATTTTTTAAGGGCAATTTTACTTTCAAAAATTTTTAGCTCTTTTTGATGATTATTGATAGACACCTTGCAAAAAGCGCCAGGGTTTTTAGCAAAAGCGCGAATTTGATCAAATATTTTTTTAGCGCTATTTTCAAAATTAATTTGTTTCATCTCTTTAGTAATTTTAGGAGCATAAGAGACTTGTGCCTCATCTTGTTCTATATATGAAACATCATTCTTTTTATATTTTTCAATAACATCTAATAGCATCTCTTTAGCAAGCTGACACATTTTTTCTTGAAGGGAGGTAAATACCATATTCTCTGGTATGTCGATCTTATTTTGTAATATCGTTGGACCTGTATCCATTTTTCTTAACATTTTTTGGATGGTAATACCTGATTGAGTTTCCCCATTTAATATTGCTCTATGAATCGGTGCTGCCCCTCGATATTTTGGAAGAGATGATGCATGAACATTAATACACTCTTTTTTAGGAACATCTAAAAGAGCTTGTTTTAAAATTTGACCGTAGGCAACAACAATAAAAAGATCGGCTTCATATTTTTTTAGATCATCAATGAAACTCGGATCTGAGGCTTTCATAGGTTGATAAATCTCACTATCATCGAGATAGATAGAAGCTACTTTTTTTACTTCAGAGAAATAACTTCGATTATTTTTTTTTAAATCACTTTGAGTTACAACAGCTTTAATATTGAGCTTATTTTCGAAAAGATAGGATAAAATATCAGCTGCAAATTTAGGAGTGCCAAAAAATATTATTTTCATTTTACAATGCTAAGCGGTTCTAAAGGATGCTTTTGTTGGTTTTTTGTAGCGATACCCTCTAGTCCAATTAAACCTCTTTTTGAGCTTTTACAAAATTCTATCCAGTGAATAATCTCATCGATAGGTTTTGTTTCGTTTTCGATCATTTTTAAAGCTTCATCTAGTCTTAAACCAAGACGATAGGTGAACTTAAAGGCTTTGGCAAGCTCATTTCTGATCTCTAAAGAAAAGCCTCTTCTTTTTAGTCCCACAAGATTAAGCCCTCCCATTCGATAAGGATAACCACCTCCAATAGTATATGGAGGAACATCATTCGATACTCGGCTAAAACCACCGACCATCGCATGAGTACCAATTCTAGAAAATTGATGAACAGGGGTCATTCCACCAATAACTGCAAAATCTTCGATAATTACATGACCGGCTAACATTGCAGAATTTGACATGACGACATAATTACCAATCTGACAGTTATGCGCGATATGACAATAGGCCATAATTAAGCAATTATTACCAATTTTAACTTTTGAATTTTCAATACAAGATGAGTTAATTGTTGCATATTCTCTAATTTCAGTATTCTCACCTATTTCAACAAATGTTTTTTCACCTCTATATTTTAGATCTTGAGTTTTAGTTCCAATACTCGCTCCAGGCCAAATAACAGCGTTTTTTTTGATCGTTGTAAATCCATCAATATAAGCATTAGATTTGATAACTACATTATCTTCAATGATTACGTTTTTTTTAATAACTACAAAAGGCTCGATTGTTACATTTTTACCAATTTTCGCCCCATCTTCAATGTAGGCTTGCGGATGAATATTTGACATGTTAGATTCCAATTTTTTATTTTTTTAAAGCTTTTCTTTCTCTATTAGAGCAAAACTTAGTTCCGCCTCTACTGCTATTTTCTCTAGTACTTTTGCTTTTGCTTTAATTTTCCCACCTTTACCACTAATATGTACAGCTATAATCTCTAGATTAATTATATCACCTGGAAAAATAGGTCTTCTAAATTTAGCATTAGAGATATTTAATAACACAGCAGTTTTTTCTACATATCCTTTTTGATGAACTAAGATTCCACCTGTTTGAGCCATAGCCTCTATTACTAAAACTCCCGGCATAATAGGTACCTTTGGGAAATGACCATTAAAAAAATATTCATTAATAGTTACATTTTTTTGACCAATAATTTCGCCTTTTTCAAGATCGATATGAATCACTTTATCAACGAGCAAAAAAGGATATCTATGAGGCAAAATTTTGGCAATTTGTCTGTGATCTAATATAGTTTTATTGTAACTCATGAACTCTGCTCTCCTTAAGATAAGGTAATAATTTTTTTGCAAATTTTATGTTTGTCAAATGCCCTGATCTAATAGCAATTACATGGGCCAAAAACCTTTTCCCCATTAAACATAAATCTCCGATCAGATCTAAAATCTTATGTCTTACCATTTCATTTGGAAATCTAAGTCCATCAGAATTGACAACTTTGTTATCTTTAATCACTACAGCATTATCTAAATTGCCACCTTTGATTAAATTTTTATCTAATAGAGGTTTTATCTCTTCATAGATTGAATAAGTTCGAGAAGGAGCAATTTCACTTAGATAGGTATTTTTTGCAACAAGATATGAAAAGTATTGAGATTTTAAAAATTCACTATTTGGATGATGCAAAGCAAAACTTATTCTATATTCATCAGCAGGCAATGCGATCAAATGAACGCCATTTTCGATGAGCGATACTGGCTCATTTAATGAATATATTTTAGCTAATTTGGTTTGTTTTTCTATCCCAATCTTTGCTATCAATTCTGCAAATACTTTTGAGCTTCCATCTGTAATTGGAATTTCCGATCCATCTATTTCTATTAGAATATTATCAATGTTAAAAGCCGATAAAGTTGATAAAATATGTTCAACAGTTTGAACACTTTTTTTCCCATACCCTACAAAGGTTCTATGATTGGTTTCTTTAACAAATTCTAAATTGGCTTTCAAAAGAGGTTTATCAACTAAATCCAGTCTTTTAAAAACAATTCCATGATCTTCCTTTGCTGGATGAAGGGTTATTTTTACTTTTTCACCAGTAAAAAGCCCTATTCCAGAAATTGAAGCTTCTTTTTTTATCGTATTTTGAAAATAGCTTTTTATATAGGCCAAAGATTTCTCCTATGAATCCAAGCTAAGCATTAATTTGTAACTAACCATAATAAACTACTACTTTTCGAGCAAGGATATTTTGAGTTTAAAAAATAGTATATCATACATTTCTTGAAGCAAAAAAAAGTTTTTTAACATCTGAATTTTTGATTTTTAAAATAATCTTTTTTTTCTGTTTTTAATAAAAGATATGAAAAATATTATCACACAAATGGTGATGATTAGATAATCCCCAAAAAGAGTATAAATGGTCTTATATGAAAAAAGAGGCACCTTTACAATAAGGGCTTTTGCAACATCTTCTTCATAAATAGCTGCGATAACTCTTCCAAAGCTATCAACAGCTGCGCTAACACCGCTATTACAGGCTCTAACGAGTGGAATGCCATTTTCAACCGTTCTTACTTTAGCATGATCAAAATGTTGTCTAAAAAGCTTGGATTTAAAAAAGTAAGCATCATTCGTTAAGTTGACAAAACATCTAGCACCTTTAAGCCTAGCTTTTCGCATAATATTTGGGTAGGTTTCTTCGTAACATATCGAAAGAGCAAAAGCATCTTTTTGAGAAAAAATCTTGGCATCAAGCCCTGGAGTAAAAGAAGAAGTAATTCCATATTTTTTCAAAGCTAGGTCTGCAAGATAAGAAAAAGGAATATATTCCCCCATTGGAACTAAAATCTGTTTCTCATATCGCTCATAAGTAGGTATATTTTTCTCGAAGAAAAAGGCGCTATTATAGCTTTGATTTAATTTTTCATCTACATCATCTAAACCAATCACTACTTTAGCATTATAAATGTTTGAAAGAGTTTTGGCAAAAAAACTATTAGAAACATACCAAATATCATCATAAATTTTTGCAAAAGGCGCTTTTAAATCAGGCAATTTTTGCAAAACATCTTGGCCAAATTTATTTTCAAAGAGATTTTGAACCATTTTTAAGGGATAAAAATGATCATTTGCACCAAAGGGTAGCGCCGCTTCAGGCAATGCAATAAGATCGATATTATCAAATCTTTGTTGGTTAATAAAATTAATAATTCTTGCCCATTGAACGATTGGAGATATAAAATCATCAAAATGATTTTTTGTTAAAACTTTTTGTTCTGGAAGTAGAGCGGTTTGAACTAAACAAACATTAATCGTTTCGGCCGAGGCGAATTTTTTTTCATATATTTTTTCATGAAGATACCCATAAACATATGGAAAGATTGCCAATATTAACCATAAGCTGATGAGCTTAAACGATTTTTCTAAAAAAGCCTTATACGCTGTTAAATTGACAAAAATCACATAGAAACTCAGTCCAAAAATCCCAAAAACTGTAGCTATTTGCATTGGCAAATGATGATGGGCTAAAGCCATTCCAACTTGATTAAATGAAAAGCCACACATGAAAAACAATCTCGAGTATTCAAATGTGCACCAAATAGCTGAGACTAAAAATATTTTCAAAAAAGTAACTTTTTTATTTTTTAAAGCTATATATGAAATAATGCCAAATTGAAGGGCAAACCAACTCAAAATAAAAAAATAGACAATAAAAATAAGACTACCTTGATATTTGGTAGATGTCATCCAGGAGAGCCAAATACTTTGAACTAAAAAAAAGTAGATAAATGAGATCAAAAATTTTAACTTAGAACTCTTTACATCGCATATCGAGAGCCAAAAAAAAGAATATCCAAAAATAGCTGCAAAAATACCTAAAAAACCTATCCAAGCCGGTTGAGAAAAAGCAACTATTAAAAAACTAAGGATAAAAAAAATTAAATTTCTATATACATTACTCTTCATCATCATAATCTGGTTTTGGAATCTGAGGTTGAGACATATTAGCATCATCCTTGATTTTAGTTCCAAAAACCATTAAAAATAAGAGACCACCGAGAATGGCTAGATTTTTTAAAAAAAGAACCAATTCAAAATATCTTTTTGCTCCACTTAGAAACCAAAATGGATGCAAAAGAATTGTCGCTGGAATAAAAAATATGATTAATAAGAAAGCTCCAAATCTCTCTTTAATTCCAAAAAATACTAAAAGAGCCCCAATCAGTTCAATAATTGTTATGACAATCAAGATTTCAGGAGCCCAAGATATCAATGACGAAAAAAACTTTGCCAAAAGAGTTGAAAAATTAGCATAAGATTGCCAGTCACAAAATAGATTGATAAGACCAGATTCTGTTTTTTCCCAATCAAATATTTTATTTACGGCTGACAAAATAAAAAGTATGCTTATTAATAATCTGCCTAGCAATGCTAAAAATTTTTTAAAGCCTCTCACTAAAACCTCCAAGTGTCCAAGAGCATAACTTTTTCTGTGTTATATCTTCTAATTAAGATATAATCTTTTTCAAAATTAATTTAAATTAATTATGAAATTATCTTTTAGAAAACATCATCTTCTAGTCATTTTAAAAGAGTTTTCTAAAGAAACTTTGCCTCTAGATATTTTTTTAAGAAAATATTTTAAAACACATAGAAGTATTGGTTCAAAAGACAGAAAAAATATTTGTGAAAATCTCTATAAACTCATCAGATGGAAAGGCTTAATAGATTTTTTATGTGATGAAAAACCAATTTCCTTTGAGAAAAGAATCGATAAACTTACAAATTTTGATTTTAATAGACATCTAAAAGACGAAACTATCCCAATCCATATCAGGGTGAGCTTCCCAAATGAATATTTTGAAAAAGTAAAATCTTCATATAATCTTGAAAAAGCGATCGATTTTTGTTTAACTTCAAATCAGATAGCTCCTACAACCATCCGCTCTAATCCTATAAAAATAACTAGAGACGATCTATTCGATATTTTAAAAGAAAAATACAGCGTTGAAAAGTGTCAAAAATCATCTCTTGGTATTTACTTTCATAAAAAAATCAACTTTTTTACCTCTGAAGAATTTAAAAAGGGTTTTTTTGAAATTCAAGATGAATCCTCTCAATTAGCGGCTCTCTTGATTAATCCCAAACCTAAAGATCATGTTTTGGATTATTGCGCAGGCTCCGGTGGTAAATCGCTTGCTTTTGCTCATAAACTTAAAAAAACTGGTCAAATTTATCTGCACGACATCAGAGATAATATACTCATAGAAGCAAAAAAAAGATTTAAAAGAGCTGGTATTGAAAATTTTCAAATCAAAACCTCAAAAGATTTAAAAAAATTGAATACAAAAATGGATTGGCTCATCTTAGATGTCCCCTGCTCAGGTTCCGGCACTCTTAGAAGAAACCCTGATCACAAATGGAAATTTAAACTTAATGATCTTGAAAGTTTAAAAAACACTCAAAGAAAAATATTCGATGATGCTATTCCCTTTTTAAAAGAGGATGGAAAAATTGTCTATATCACTTGCAGCATACTACCTGAAGAGAATGAAGATCAAATAAATTTTTTTACAAAAAAATATAATTTAAAAACTCTAAAAACTTTTTTTACATTTCCAGAAAAAAATTTACATGATGGTTTTTTTTGCTGTGTTTTAAAAACCACTCAAGGGCCTATTTAAGGTATAAAAATTTGTTTTATTTTATAAAATCCTATCTTTTGTTATCCTCTGGCTAAAAAACAATTAAAGCGAGACTCATGAAATTTTTCTTATATATTTTGACCCCACTTTTATTAATCACATCTTTTGCAAAAGCCGATAATTTTATGAAACCTCCTTTTGAAAGCTCGGCTAAGATCAATGTTAAAAATACCATTTTAGCTAAAGTCGAGGATATCCCTATTTCAGCTTATGATGTGATGAAAAAATTAGATCTAGTATTTAATAGATCTTTTCCCGATTTAGTTGATTCTGCAACTTCAAGATATCAATTTTATGTTTCTGGTTGGCCCCAAATGTTAGATGAAATAATAAATAACAAATTGATGGTTCTAGATGCAACTAAAAAAGAGCTTAAATTGCAAGATGCTGAATTAAGAGAAGAAATGGAAGCGAGATTCGGTCCTAATATCTTATTAAAACTTCAAACCTTAGGCCTCACTTATGATGAAGCAATGATTAACACGAAAGAAGAGATGATCATTCAACGAATGGTGTACTATTTTGTAAAATCAAAAGCTGATCAAAAACTAACCCCTTCTGCTATCCGCAATGCTTATAGATTATATTGCAACGAAAATCCCGCTCACAAGATTTATTCATATCATGTTATTTCAATTAGATCTAAAGATGAAAATATTTCAAAAAAAGCCTCTCAAAACGTTTTAACCATACTAAAAGAAAAAGATATCGACACAAAAGATTTTGAAACGACCTTTAAAGGCTTAGAAAAAGACTATAAAGGCTGCACTATTAACACTTCAAAATTATTTAAACAAAGCTCTAAAGACTTAGCTCCATCTCATCAAAAAACACTTAGTAATCTTGAAAAAAACACTTTTAGTGAGAGTATCTCGCAAACAAGTC
>JAAKFJ010000060.1 GCA_011064745.1 Candidatus Anoxychlamydiales bacterium
CCCGAAACTTATATCAGATATGTTAAAAACTATCACATCTAGCGTTAATATACCTGTCAGCGTGAAAATAAGAGCTGGCTGGGATGATAATTCAATTTGCTTTTCAGAGATTGTAAAGATAGCAATAGATGCAGGCTGTTCTGCTATCACCATTCATGGAAGAACAAAAAAACAAGGCTACTCCGGCAAATCTAATTGGGATTATATTAAACAATGCAAAGAAATTGCAGGTGATAAAATTTTAGTGATAGGCAATGGTGATTTATACACCCCTCAAGATGTAAAAGATATCTTTGATAAAACAGCTTGTGATGGCGTAATGATCGCAAGAGGCATGCTCCAAACTCCATGGCTCTCTTTGGATGTTGAAAATTATTATAATAAAAAACAAAATGAAAAAATTATTATCAAAGATGTTTTATTGAAATATATCGACTACGTAATGCAAGAAAAAGATGGAAAAAATGCTGTGTTTGATCTTAGAAGAATCAGCGGCTGGATTCTAAGAGGATATAAAGATATCAAGCAACTTAGAATAGTTATAAATAAAGCAGACTCTATTACTGAAATAAGAGATAATATTACATCTTTTGGTTGGGAAAAACAATGAAAGGTCAAATGCAATTAATAGCAATCTTTAAAGGCAATGTGCAAGGTGTTTTTTTTAGACAACATGTAAAAGAATATGCTGATAAATTTAATATTAAAGGGTATGTGAAAAATTTATCTAATGGCACAGTTGAAGTCGTTGCCGTAGGCGATAGAGAAACTCTCGAAAAATTTTTAGATGATGTTGAAAAAAAACCAGGCCATGGATCAATCGATAATGTAGAAAAAAAGTATCTTAAAACTGAAAAGGCATTTGATAGCTTTGATATCCTTTATTAATCTAAATTAAATTTATTTTTTTTACTTAATAGTTTTTTTCTTCGACCTGATGTGGGGGGGGCTTTTTTTTAGAAAAATTGTCTATTTTTTAAAAACGACATATTTACTGCCAGGTGTTAATAGCTGAAATTTAATAGTTTAGTAATGTGTTGGACCCATTTGGATCCATAAAAAAGTTGGATCCATTTGACACCAAGTCTTTTTTTTATTTTTTTTAACAAATTGAATCTAAAATATATTAATCCCAACCAGTCTCATCTTTTAACTTTTCTTCAAAGATTTTTAAAAGCCTTTGAATGTCATATTTAGTATCTTGTAGAGTTTCTTCTTCAAGCTTTCTATGGGCTTTTTTTGCCTTGGTTTCATTTAAGTAAAGCTGATCAATAAAATCATCGATTGATTGGGTTCTAGCGTTTAAATCTTTAGCTTTATTTTGCAAAGATCTATCAGATGTAATAACCATTATTTGAGATGGGGTTTTAGATAAAAATATCCTCTCTAAAATGTAGTCGTCGGCAGTTTGTCCTTTTGGAGTATAGATAATTTTTAGAGTTTTTGAAGATGTGAAACTTGGCGTTTCAATATCTTGATTATGAGCATCAAATATTAAATGCGCATTGATTTTTAAAAGAGACGTTTTCTCTTGAAGAAATTTAATGGCTAGATTTCTTTGGGTCTCTAGTTTTTTCTCGGAATGAAAAAAACGAAATAATAGATTATAACCGTCTATCAGATATAACATTACATTGCGTTACTAATGACACTTTCTAGAGTTGCTAATAACTTGTCGATGGCTTTTCTTCTGTGAGAAATTTTGTTTTTTACATCTTCTTTTAGCTCAGAGAACGTGCTGTTATAATCGTGTTTGATAAAGATAGGATCATAACCAAAACCATGGCCTCCCCTTTCTGCTATTTCAACTCTGCCCTCGCATTTTGCACAAACACTCTTCTTTAGCTCTTCAGGTGAAGAGAGAGCTAAACAACACTCAAAATAAGCATAGAGATCTTTATCAGATAGATCGTTTAGTTTTGCTAGGAGCTTTTTCCTGTTATCAGCATCGGTTGCACCTTTACCTGCATACCTAGCTGAAAGAATTCCCGGTTCTCCACCGAGCGCTGGAATAATAAGACCAGAATCGTCGGATAAAACCCATTTATTTAAAGCTTTTGCAGCATGCTCAGCTTTTAAAATAGCATTCTCTTCAAAAGTAGAGCCGCTCTCTTCTGGTGGAATATACTCGGGAAAATCCATTAAACTTAAAATATCGATATCTGAAATAACATCGTGCAAAATAGCTTTGAGCTCTCGTATTTTGTGAATATTTTTACTAGCGATAACAAGTTGAAATATTTTGGAATTTTCATTTTTTTCATTCTCAAGATTCATAGCTTTACCTAACTTTTTAATTCATATATTAATCAATATACAGAAAAGGAAATATTTAATCGAAATAATTGCGAATATCTATAATTGTATAAACTTTTTCTTGGTAAGAAAAAGTTTCCCCAATTGATTTCCCCATCATATCTTTGGCCAGCTTAGATTGAAAAGATATAATATTTTTATCAGTGTTGGCCTCAAAGGGCCCTAGAATAGTGAAGGTTTTTTTTGTTCCTTTAGCATCTTTCGATTCAACTATCGTACCAACCTCCACCTTATCTGTTGAAACATCAATTTTGGTTAACATTTTAATTTTGTTTAGCTGATCTGATAATTGCTGCATTTCTCCTTGAAGACGAGCCCGTTTTTCTAAAGCTGCTTTGTATTCTGCATTTTCTCTTAAATCACCATGTGCTCTCGCCTCTTCAATTTCTTTGGCATTATCTATCAGTTCAGTGGTAGAAATACGGGTTAATTTTACTTTTAGATCGGCGTAGCCTTTATCTGTTATCCAAATTATATCTTCATCAATTTCTTGATGTCTATAATCGGTGAGATTTGGATAAATAACTTTAGCTAAAGAGTGAATGATTTTTATATCATGATCAGTTAAAAGACGACATTTAGTCGCAAGTAATAAATACTCTTTTATCTCATCTAAGCTTGCATTTTTAAAGACAGCTCTGATCAATTGATATTTGTCAGCAGTAATTAGATTGACCATTTTTTTGCCAAAATCTTTTAGCGCGGGTTTATTTTCAACATAATCTAAAAGAATTAAAAAGCCCTCGAACAATTTACTAATCCCTTCCTGGTTAGCAAAAGGAAGTTTTTCTAGCTTTGCTACAAGTATTTTTTGAAAATACCATAAAAATGCAGTCGGATAAATTAAAGGATGTTCAATAAGCTCTTTAATTTTGTCATCTAACATTTTAGATTTTGATTTGAGAAGCTCAATTAATAGATAATCTCTTAATATGTTTTGCTCGATTCTAAAAAATAGAGTTATAAAAATATCTTCCCAATCTTTTTTGTATTTGCGAATAGCAATAAATAATCTTTTTTTATAGCTGACAATATCAATACCGTCCAAAAGATCATCAAAGGATGTCGTTTCTTCAATAATTTCTTGAATTTTTATCATTTCTTTTTCAGCTTTTAAAGTTTCTAA
Organism: Candidatus Anoxychlamydiales bacterium; assembly: GCA_011064745.1. Lineage (GTDB taxonomy): Bacteria > Chlamydiota > Chlamydiia > Chlamydiales > SM23-39 > JAAKFJ01. The sequence goes on from JAAKFJ010000060.1 coordinate 3,443, forward strand.
AAAGAAATGAATTTGAAGTTTTAAGCTGTTTGTTAAATCTTCAAAAGATAAAACATCTAATAACTTCAAGATAATGGAATTTTTAAAATCTTCACTTTTCAAAGTTTCTGGAAAATCTCTAATAAAAGAATAAACCATTTGAATTATCTCAGATGGTTTTGGTTTGTTTTGAAGTTTTTCATATAAAACCTCTTCATGATCTATCTCTTTTTCTCTTAATTTAAAAGGCTCATTTAAACTCTTTGGAGATTCAATTTTCCTGTCCTTTTTTATTTTAGATCTAGCATTTTGCCACCATCTATTCCAGTCGTTGGTTGGGATAACCAAATCACAAACATTCTCTTTGATGTCCGCAGCAGTTTTTGGGCCTAAATCCGTTAAAAGTAATTTGATAATTTGGCAAGGATTGTCTTTAGCTTGTTTTTCTAATAGATCGGGATTGCCAAACCTTCTTGAAAGAAAATGGGTATCATTTAAAGGAACTAAGGTTTTTAAAGCATTTTCGAAAGAGAGACTTTTATGACCAACTAAGTATTCAAATTCTAAAACCATTTCTTCTCTGAGTAGCGACACATCTAAAATTTCTCCAGTCCCCCACCCAGCTAGATGAAAAACGAACTTCCCCTTTTTGATATGAGTTAAAAGTTCATATTTACTAATCGCGCCTTGAAAATTTTCTCTTGAACGTAAACCGATTAAGCGTATTTTTTCATTAAATAAAGGATCGTTATGATATCTTTTTTTTAGATGTTCAAGGAAAAGTTTTGCTAAGTCTTCATCATTAAGAGTCTGAATATCAGCGATTAATTTTAATATTTCGTGGTTTTCATCGGGATCTTCGATTTTCTCTAAAAGAAAGAGGGCTCTATTGACATGCTGACCAAAAGAAGCTCCTAAATCGGATTTTTTGGCTTCTGTTAATACTTTTTTTAATTCTTCAAAATTTACTTCATCACTATAACAGTATTCTTCCCAGATCTTTAAAAAACCGGGGTAGTCATTATTTTCTAATTTTTCTATAAACTGATTCAAATAAGTCATTTTTATCCTTTTTGACAAATTGAAATTATCAATACAATCATTTTCTTAAAGTATAAACAAAGTTGATTTAATATTCAAATAAAAGATTTAAGATTAGATTAAGAAAATTTTTATGGTATATAAAATAATTATTTACTTTTTGCATAAATAAAATGAGAAAATCCAAAAGTATCCCAAAGTCCATGTCTGACAGTTAATTTTTTATGTTTTATCAAAGAGATAATCTGAAGAGGAAATGATAGGAAAAACAAAATTATTCTAAAAAAATCTCGAGCTTTACCAGCTTTGATGATCTTAAAATTATTCTCTAATAAAACATTTGAAATATCTTTAAGATCGTATAGCTTTACATGAGTATCATCATCACAAAAATGCAAAGTTCCTCTAGCAGATGGAAAGCTAAGAGAATTGGTAGATGGAAACTCTATATATATAGCCCCATTTTTTTTGAGCTTTTTCATAAGTTTTTTTAATACCTCTAAGCCATTGGGTAGATGTTCAATTACATGCGACATAAAAATTACATCAAAAAAATTATCTTCAATATCATCTAGTTTTAGTTTTGTAAGATCTAATTGAAAAAACTTTTCCATGAGGGAGAGATCTTTTTTTGAGTTGTTATAAATTAATTTATCAACTCCAAAATAACGAACGTTTGAGAACCATTTTTTAAATAAAGTAGGGGAGTTATTGCCACAACCGACATCTAAAACTTTAAACTTTTTATTTTTAAAGTCTTTATAAAGATATCGTAGTTTTGTAGGACATCTAAAATGTGAAAGTGTTTGCATTTTTTTTATAAATCTTAATTTTTGTTAAAAACAATAATTTGTTAAATTTTAAAAATCAAGTTGCATAACATTTTTTTTCTTGTAATACTTTTTTATCTTTTTTTCATAAAAAAATGAAATATGAAATTAATAATATTAATATTTTTCTTTTTCGTTATTTCAGTTTCAGCTGAAAGTAAAGTTGAGACCTATTTTGAACATCTAAATTCTTTAGAAAAAATCGAAAGAAATATTAAAGATGATCTGCCACTGTATTATAATCAGATGTGTTTTGCCGGTTATTTTACGATGCCATCGGCTAGAGTTAAAGATGCAGGCTCAATGGCTTTTTGTTATTCTAATAGCGATCCCTATCAGATATTGGGAGTTAATCTTCAGTATTTTGATCATTTAGAGCTCAGTGGGAACTTTTGGATTTTCAAAGATAAGCTAGAGGGTGGTTTTGGATCGATGGGATTCGGCGATGATGCTGATAGGTCAGCTAACATTAAAGTAGCAATTTTAAGATCAAAAGATGGTTTTGAATATCTACCAGAGATAGCTATTGGGATAAATGATTTTTATGGCTCAAAAAGGTTTCATTCTAAATATGTTGTTTTAACCAAACAATTTATAGATTGGAATTTAGATGCAACCCTTGGCTATGGGCGGGGGAGAATAGATGGTTTTTTTGGAGCTCTAAGTTTTTACCCCTTTTTTAAAAAGTATGAAGGGGAGTCAAAATATAGTTTTTTGAAAACTTTAAATGTTTTTTTAGAGTTAGATGCCAATAATTATAAAAAGAATATACATGAGCATCCCAAAGGTAGAGAGGTAAATTTTCCAATAAACTTGGGTTTAAATTTTCAATTTTTTAAAATTTTTCAAGCTAGCTTTTCAAGTATTAGAGGTAAAGCGATAGCCGCATCAATTGGAACTTTTTATAATATTGGAAAAAGTTCTGGGATGTTTCCCAAAAACTTAGATCCTCCTATGTATCAGGACTATATTATTGATAGAGATAAAGATTTTTCTAAAAGTTTAAGTTTAGCATTTAAAGATCAGGGTTTAGATTTGATGAAAGCTCAAATTTTTACAAGTCCTGAGAATCAAAAGTGTTTAGAGATCAATGTTGTTAACTTAAGATATAGAGATGCTAAGCAAGTTTACTTAAGATTGCAAAATATCTTAAGTAATATATCTAAGGATTTTTTTCAAATAATCGTCAAAGTTGAAGTCGGTGGTTTAAATCTTCATGAATATCAATTTAAAACAAAGTTTTTAGACGACTTAAAGGAAAATAAAATCACTCCAATTGAGATGCAAGCTCTTAGCCCAATGCAAGATTTAGGTAAATGTTCTCTCTCTGATTGTTCCAACACATATGATTCAAAGACTATTTTTGAAAAAAACAAGAGAATTTGGATTTTGACTCTTCGCCCTAAAGTTAATGCTTTTTTTGGAAGTTGCAAAGGTAAATTCAAATTTGATGGGGGAGCTATAGCCACCCAAGAGGGGTATTTTTTTGATGATCTATATTATAATTTGCAGATGAGCTATATTCTTAAACAAGGCTCTTCAAATGTGGGCAGTCGTGATAAATCTAATCCCTCTCAAATTATTAATGTCAGATCAGATTTTGTGAAATATTTTGAAACTAATACTTTTCATATGGACAGTTTTTATATTCAAAAAAATTGGAATTTAAAAAGGGCTCTTTTTGCCAAAGTAGCCCTGGGATATTTTGAAGTAGCTTATGCAGGACTCGCTTTCGAGGGGCTCTACTATCCAGTGGATTCTATAATTGCAATATCTGTAGATTTCGCAAATGTTTATAAAAGAAAATATAACTCTATTTTTGGTTTTCAAAAAAAGATAAGAAAATTTAGATGTATTCATCCTGAATTTGAAAATTTTATAGGCATTCAATATTTTTTAAATTTGTTTTTAGAGATAAGGCCATTGAATTTGACTCTAAAAACATCTTTTGGACAATTTCTTGCGAAAGATAAAGGTGTTAAATTGGAGCTTTTTAGATATTTTCCAAGTGGGCTTGAGATCTCTACTTGGCTGACTCTCACCGATAAAAAAGATATAGTTAATCATAAAAGATATTTCGATAAAGGCTTTTCAATTACTCTGCCATTAGATCTTTTTATGAATAAATCCTCTCGAAAAAAAGTTAATTTTAAAATGTCTGAGTGGCTAAGAGATGTGGGCGCAAAAGCCGCTTCTGGTAAAGAGCTTTACCCTCTTGTTCGAGATGAAAGACATTTTCGATAAAGTATTAAAAATGCTATGGTAAAAAATAATAATTTTTCAACATTGAGGCAAAATAGATGGGCACAGATATGAATTTCACAAAAGAAGAGCTTTTAGTTTTACAAAAATATGTTTCTAATACAAATAGTAATGTTTTTGTTTTAAGAAACTTGCCTGAAGTTATCAAAGGTGCTCTGTTTTCAAGATATTCTAGATCTAGTCTGGGCCTTCGAAAACTTCTTTTAAAAGAGTTTATTCAAAATGAAGATCTCTCCATCAATGAATTGACAGAGTCTCATAACTCTTTAGAAAATCAGATTTTGCAAATCCAAAAAGCTCAAAATTTTTATGATAGAATTTTAGATGGTTTTGGTGATGATTCAATAGGGGAGCTGGGTGGTGCTCATCTCGCTTTGGAAAAGATCTCAATTT
>JAAKFJ010000061.1 GCA_011064745.1 Candidatus Anoxychlamydiales bacterium
TCATTGCAATTTAGCTAAATGCCTCGAGAAAAAAAGAGAAGCTTTTTTTACACATATTATGAGAGCTAATCTTTTAGGCCAAGCAACTGGCAAAGCAAGAATAGGGCTGGATAAAGAAGAAAAATTCTTGACTCTCTCTTATAATATAGATTATGAAGTAACATATATAGAGTTTAAAGAGATGATTGAAGATTTTGTCAATTACATAAATTATTGGAGAGATGAAATTACAAGATATAAAGAAAAAATTGAAGCCTCGATTTTATAAAGGAAAAAAATGAAGTTAATAGCTGAACTTGGCCCCTTAAAAGGGTTAGTTTTGAATTTAGAAGAAAAAGATGAATGGATTTTGGGTAGAGATCCAGATCAATCTACATTTGTTTTAGAAGACACTACAGTTTCTAGAAAGCATGCTAAAATTTATAAAACTGAAGAAGGCTATGTTATAAAAAACTTGTCAACTACCAATCCGATTGAAGTTAATGATGAGAGAGTTGACGAATACATTTTAGAAGAAGGTGATAAAATCAAGCTTGGCGATTCTATCTTTTTATTTACTGCTTTATCTGAAGAAGATTTAGAAGAAGAACCTGAAGAACAAGAAGAAAAGATTGAAGAAGAGTTAAAAGAGCCTAAAGAAGAAATCATCGAGGAAAAAGTCTCTAAAAAATCTTTAGAAGATTTAGATGAGACTATTTTTGAAGAGAGTGAAGAGGAGATGCCAGTACCACTCGTTATTGAGTCTCCATTTATTTTAAAGGTTGTCTCTGGGCCTAATGCTGGATCTGAATTTGGGATGGAAAAATCAAAATCTTATATTATTGGCAAGGATTCAACACTATCTGATATTATTTTTGCAGATTTAAGTGTTTCTAAACAAAACACTAAAATCACAATTGATGAAAACCAAAACATTTTTATTGAAGATTTAGGTTCTAAAAACGGAACTTATGTAAATAATAAACAGATCAAAGAAAAAACACCCGTCTCATCAAATGATTTAATAACATTGGGAACTACCACTTTTTTAATAGTAGAAAGAGAGGCTGCGCAAGAAACAATTTACTCCCCGGCTCCAAGCTTTGAGTTTGAAGAAGAAAAGGAAAAAGAGGAAAAACAAAAAAAAGAGACAGTTTGGAAAAAGCAGTTTATTCCTACAAGGCATCTAATCTTAGCGGGTTCTGGCCTCGTAATATTTTTTGTTATTTTTTTAAGTTTTTTTGCTCTTTTCAAAGCTAAAGACATTGAAATTGTCAAAAAAGAACCCACATCTGAGATTGAAAACATTTTAAAAAACTACAAAGATGTTGAGTTTTCTTTTAATCCATCAGGCGCTAACTTATTTTTAGTTGGTCATGTATCAACAATGATTGATAAACAAGAGTTGATGTATGATATCAATAATTTAAATTTCATCAAAAATGTTGAAGATAACATTGTCATCGATGAATATGTTATTAAGGATTTCAATGAAGTTTTAAATGAAGAAGAAGATTTTAGAAGTGTTTATACTTACTCAAATAAAGCTGGCAATTTTATAGTAGAGGGCTATGTTAAAACCCCTACCAACTATCAAAATCTCACAGATTACATCAATACTAATTTTCCATATTTGGATAAACTTCAAAACAAAGTTATTATCGATCAGGTGCTGCAAATTCAAATAGCAACAAAGCTTGCTCAAAAAGATTTATCTGGCGTGACATATGTATTGACTGCCGGCAAACTTGTTCTTGCAGGTACCTTTGATAAAAGTAAAACAAAAGCATTTAATGAGTTATTAGAAGAATTTAAAAAAACTCCTGGAATTTATTCGATTAAAAATTTAGCTATAGGCTCCTCTGAGACTGACGCTAGAATTGATCTATCAAATAAATACAAAATTACTGGTTGGGCAAAATATGATGGAACAAATTTTTCTGTTGTTGCGAATGGAAAAATTATAACTGTCGGTGAGCTTTTAGATGGAATGATAGTAACAGGCGTTAGCGAAAAAGCAGTTCTTCTTAAAAAAGGTGATTTAAAGTATAAGATAAATTATAGCCCATAAAAAAAGGAGACGGTCATGTTTGGTTTGGAAAAATCTCCAAGAGAAAAATTTGATTTCGATTTAGAAATTGATATAAAAGAAAATCCTCAAAAAGCAAAAGAGCTACTTAATAAAATTGATAGCACCACAAAAAAGATAAAGCAAAAGCTTAAATCTGGTGGTTCTAAAGAAGATTTGAATAAGCTCGGTGTTATGCTAGAGGGATATACAGCACTTTTAAAAGTGTTAAAAAAAATTCAAAAATCTTAAAGGTTAAGGAGTAAAAAAAATGGCAGACGGCGCAGGTAAGTTAAGCTGGAAGTGTACACTGTCCTTTTCTACATTGATATGCAGATATAAACATATTCAGAGTGCTGTTGTAAAACAAGTGCAGAATTTAGCAAGTTCGCTTTGCAAAGCAACCCCTGGAAAATTTTTGCTTGTTCAATTTGCGATGAGTCAGGTTACACAAATTGGCGAATCTATATCGAATTTGATTAACCAGGTCAATGTAATGGTTAATATGGCAGTTCGCAACCAAAAAGGTCAATAATTTAACTAAAAGGGAAGTAGCATGAGTATTTTAGATGAATATAAACAAGATTTTATACTGCTTTTAGAAGCTGGTTTTATTGCAGTAAATCAAACTGATGAAGACGCTGCTGTAAAAATGTTTAAAGCCGCCGAGGCAATAGATAAAACCAATCAACTAACCAAAATTGGAATGGGATATCTAGCACTTCACAAGTTAGAGCTAAAAAAAGCGATATCTATCTTTGAAGAGGTTTTAAAAAAAGAGCCAAAAAATGATATGGCAAAAGCCTTTTTAGGCATCGCAATTTCACTATCTCCAAAAGATATGGTCAAAGGCGAAAAACTTTTGCATGAAACTCTGCAATCTGATGATCAAAGTATAAAAAAATTAGCGGGAATAGCTCTAGAATTTGTTGATAAATTTGTTAAAAAAGAGCCAACACCTGTTGAGGGTAAAAAAAAGAGTAAATAATTATGGTCAATCTACCTATTGATCCATCTGAAGCTGGAGGAGCTCCTAAAATTGGAGGAGACCCTACTAAACCAGGCAAAATATCCCAGCCAGATGCATCTTCTTTTGAAGCATATAAAGAAGGCGCTCCAGGTGCTAATGCTCCTGAAGCATCTCAAATATCGCCGATGGATCTCGCATCGAAAACAGGGATTTCAACGACTCCTACTTTTTCGACTTTGCTTGCTCAAGCGAATACTACCCAAGATACTTTAGGTGACGTTCAAAAGAATTTAAATACTCCTAATTTAAAATTAAAAAAATCTCAAACGGACCTTTTAAATACCAAATTAAATAATGCCAATGATTATCTCACAGCTGCTAATCAGAAGCTAGGCGCTAAAGTGCCTGAACAAACTCAAATTCCAAAAAGTGCCAATCCAATAACTAAATTTGTTGGACTTGTAACAGATGGACAAAATAAACTTGTCGAAGTTCAAAATCAGATAAAAAATTTAAATGCCAAACCTGGCTACCTTCAACCTGGCGATATGCTACTTATTCAGGTGAAACTTGCTCAAGCTCAACAAGAGATTGAATATTCATCTGTGCTTTTGAGTAAAACGATTGATTCACTAAAACAAATATTAAATATCCAGATATAACATGACAGAAGAACCAATTGACAAGATTCTTTCTCATCTAGAAGACATCGAGATCACTACTGTTCACGGTCGGATCACCGAAGTTGTTGGAATGCTTATCAAAGCTGTTATTCCTCAAGTTAAAATGGGAGAAGTTTGTTTAATAAAAAGAGATCCTGTGCCATTAATTGCTGAAGTCGTCGGATTTACTAAAGATGAAGTCTTTTTATCACCATTGGCTGAGATGCAAGGAATTGGCCCATCATCTGAGGTTATTCCTCTTAGAATGCCTCTTCACATTAAGGTTGGACCCAATCTATTAGGTAGAGTTTTAAATGGACTTGGCGAGCCCATGGACGAAGATATTCATGGACCTCTAAAACTAGAAGAGACTTTTCCGGTTATTAATCCTCCGCCAGATCCTTTAAAAAGACGAATTATAACAGAGCCGCTATCTGTTGGAGTAAAATCCATTGATGGTGTTTTAACTTGTGGCCAAGGTCAAAGGGTCGGAATTTTTGCAGCAGCGGGTGTTGGAAAATCAACCTTACTTGGGATGATTGCTAGAAATTCAACAGCTGATATTAATGTAATATCTTTGATTGGAGAGAGGGGTAGAGAGGTTAGAGAATTTATAATAAATGATTTAGGCGAAGAAGGTCTTAAAAGATCGGTTGTAATAGTCTCAACATCGGATCAAGCCGCTCAACTTAGAATAAATGCAGCGTATGTTGGAACTGCCATTGCTGAATATTTCAGAAATCAAGGAAAATCTGTCATTTTAATGATGGACTCGGTAACCCGTTTTGCAAGAGCGATCAGGGAGATAGGCCTTGCTGCGGGAGAACCTCCAGCAAGAGCCGGTTACACTCCATCGGTTTTTGCAACTTTACCAAGACTACTCGAAAGATCAGGCAATTCAGACAAGGGCTCTATTACGGCTTTTTACACAATTTTAGTGGCTGGCGATGATATGAATGAGCCTATTGCTGATGAGGTCAAATCGATACTTGACGGTCATATTATATTATCCAATGAGCTTGCTCAAAAAGGCCATTATCCAGCGATCGATGTTTTAGCATCAATTAGCAGAATTTTACCTAACATTACTAAAGAAGAACATCAAAAACTAATCAGAACTCTAAGAGAAGTGTTAGCGAACTACAAAAAAAATGAGCTTTTAATTAGAATTGGAGAATATAAACCTGGCTCTGATAAAGAAGCTGATTTCGCTATAAAATTCATAGATAAGGTCAATCATTTTTTACAACAATCTATTACAGAGCCATCATCTTTTGATGAGACGTTAAATAAATTAAAAGAACTTTTTCCTTAAAAAATGGACAGCATAAATTATCCTTTAGAAGATCTTGTCAGAATCAAACAAAAAAGATTTGAGCAAGCTATTGATTTGGTTGAGAAGAAAAAAGCTCTTCTAAAAAGGGAACAAGATATTTTAAAAAAAATTGAAGATGAAAGAAATCAAGTTTTCAAACACAAAGAAGATAAGCTAAAGCAACTAAGAGATGCTTTAGATGCCGGTGAAAGAACTGATAAGATCAGGCAAAAAAAAGATTATTTAGATGTTGTTAAAGAAAGACTTCTAGAAAAAGAAAAGAAGGTCAAAGATCAATTAAAAAATGTAAAAGAAGCTGAAGACGAACTTGAAAAAGCACGAGAGAATCTAAGAGAAAAACAAAAAGATATTGAAAAGCTTAATATTCATAGAAAAGAGTGGGAAAAAGAGATGAAATATTTTGAAGCTCAAAAAGAACAGATCTTGCAAGATGAAATAGGTTCGGTAAAATACATACTTAAAAGAAAAGAAAAGAAAAGAAAATGATATTAAATTAAAATGAGATTTAAAAGGAAATTTTTATGGATGTAGAACGTGTAAAAGGACCTAGCGGGCAAAAAGGTGTAGATAAAAAAGCAAGACACTCGACCCCTGATTCTGAAGAATTTCGAGAAATGATGAAAGCTCAAAAAGTGGGTGAACCTGAATTTGAGAAACCTAAAAAAAGAAAATTTGGACAAGAAAGAGAGGAAAAAGGAGCTCAAACAGGAGCTCCTCAAGCACAACCTTCATCTCTACCCGGACCATATGAGAGACCATCGACAGCTAGACCGCCTACAGAGTATTATGAAAATGCTGCACCACCACCAGCAACAGATCAAAATGATGATAAACAAACTAAAGAAAAGAAAAGAAAAGAAAAACAAGAAGAAGCGGCTTTTTTACAAAAATCTTTATTAGAAGAAAAAAAAGCTCTTAAAGAAGAGACCAAAAAAGTTACTAAAAAAACAAAAACTACTACAACAGTGCCTGCCCCTAAAACACCTAAAAAAGAAGAATTACCTGTAGTTGAAAAAACTAAAGAAGAAGAAAAGAAAAAACAACCTGAGAAAGAAGTTAAAACTGGGGTTTCAACAGTCCTTCAAGAATTTCCTCCAAATATAGCGGCGCAAACAGGGAGTATTACTTCTATTTTAACCCCTTATTTACATCCAGATATTGTTCCTCTTTTTGAGAAGATGGTTGGCACAATTGTTCAGATAAAAGCTCAAGGTGTTACTCAAACAGAGGTGATGCTAAACTCTCCAGCTTTCACATCCTCACTTTTCTTTGGAAGCTCAATTATTGTTCAAAAATATTCAACAGCGCCAGATTCTTTTAATATTTTTTTAAGAGGACCGGCTCAAGCTGTTAATATGTTCACAGAAAACCTCAGTGGTCTTTTTGATGCTTTTAAAAAAGCTAATATTAATATCGGAAGATTAGAAGCTCAGCATGAAAAACCCTTATTTAAAAGGAAAGAAAAAACAGGTGAAAAAGGCGATGAATCATAAAAATAGGAATTTTTAAATGGAAACTTTAGAAAAATATACTTGGCTTAAAAAAATTAACAAAGCTCTTTTAAGTGTAGATGAGATTCCCCTGCTTAGAACTTACGCACCCTTTAATTTTGAAGAGTTAAGCTCACATATAGCTAAAAAGTTTTCTTTAAAAAATGTAAAGATAACCTCCTCTGAGCTCAAATGGCTCTCAAAAGATGAAATCAAATCGGGCTTATCTGAAAATATCAATTATCTATCCTTTATCTTTTCACCAATTGAAGGTACTACCTATTTATTAATGGATTTAGAAGATATCTCAAAATTAACAAACGTGTTAGTAGCGCAAAAAAATCAAATCAAGTTCTCTTCTACAATTTTGCAAGAAAGCTATTTTCGCTATATATCTTTAGAAGCTTTAAATATTTTATCAGAGATGAATCTATTTCAAGATCTAAGTCCTAAAATGGTCGAAACTCCAACTCCATTGGATGATAATGCTCTTTGCTTAGATCTTAATATTGAAATAAACGAAATATCCTGTTTGGCAAGAATCGCCATAACACCTAAATTTAGAAAAGCCTGGGAAGCGTATTTTACTAATAATCCCCCTCTAAAAGCGATGGAAGTTGCAAAAGGATTAGATTTAATAATGAGAGCAGAGCTTGGTTACGTAAATTTAAGCTACGAAGCTTTAAAAAAAGTAAAAAATGGTGATTTTATTATTTTAGATCATATTAACTATGATCTTAAAACGAATAAAGGCCAAGTTACCCTAAAACTTGGCGACACTGCTCTTTTTTTATCAAAAATTAAACAAAATAAATTAAAAATTTTAGATTTTGCTAATTTACAAGAGGATGTATCTATGGAAAAAAATCCAACGGAAGAAAATGAAAAAAAACCAATACAAGAGAATGAGAAAAAGATAGCTGAAGAGAAAAAAGAAGTTGAAGAGGTTAAAGAGATTCCAACTGCTCAATTAGAAAATATGCCGATTAATATTGTTGTTGAAGCTGCAAGATTTAAAGTTACTTTAGATAAATTAATGAATATGCAACCGGGTAATCTTTTAGATTTAGCTATCCATCCTGAAAGAGGTGTTAATTTAGTTGTAAACGGTCAAAGAATTGCTAGAGGAGAGCTCGTTAATCTCGGAGAAACTCTAGGTGTCAGAATCTTAGAGATGGGATAATTATTGTTCAGAAGAA
>JAAKFJ010000062.1 GCA_011064745.1 Candidatus Anoxychlamydiales bacterium
GTAATATATGGATATGGATGGCGATTATTAAAATCTCTATTCTCAGTTGACTCATTTAATTTTATAAATATTTCTTTATTGTACCAAGGAGGGGTTGAGACATCGGTTGGATTTTTGTAAGATAAAAAGCTTGTATAGGTATTATCAATTCTATACTTTGGTTCTGTTTTATAATAATCGAAGATAAGATCGATGATTTTTTGAGGGCTATTTTCTAAACCTTGGACATAAAAATCAACTTCAGCGCCTATCATATGTTTAGAATTTTTAGCACTGTTTGAAATATCAGCATATGAATTATGCTTCGGACAGCGATGACCACAAGTGATAACCACTCTTTTTTTGGTCTGTCTTTGGATATAATTTAAGATATCAACTAAAATGGGATAAACATTTTCCCCACCATTGATCAGAGGCAGACCATGTTTGGCTGAGCTTTCACAATCTAAATAGACTTTAATATTATCTTTGTTGGATGAGTCTACTCTCTCTGGATTAAGAGGCTGTCCTTTGCATCTGAAAAACTCTTTGGTAATTTTATAATAATCTAAAGATCTCTCTTCGAAGGGATAGAGATCCAAGGTTTTTTTTTGAGGAGTCTCAAAGGGGTAAAACTCATCTTTATCCATGCGGGTGATTGTCTCTATTTTATGGCATTGTTTTTTTTGATCTTCTGTATCGTTAGAGGAGCAAGCGATAAAAATAAATGATAAAAATATAAAAAATCTTTGACAGTTCATAAAAAATTCATATAGTAACGTTAGAAGCTATACATCTAAAGGGTTATAATGTCAGATATTTTAGCTAGGCTAAATGAAGTTGCAAATGATGCGTTAAACAGTAAAACATCTCAAGAGTCGATGAAGCATTTAGCTAAAGCTTTTTCTCTCTTTTCTAAAGAAACCGCCCGTTTAGAAAGCTCTTTTGAAAGATTATCTGAAAGATTCAATAAAATCAATTATCAGCTTAAAAAAGCAGAAGATGAGCTTTGTATAAAAGTAAAAGATCTTAATTCTGTTAGCACTTATTTAAACAGCATTCTAAAAAACATCTCCCAAGGCATTTTATTTATTGATCTAACTGGCAATATTACAACCTACAATAGAGAAGCTCAAAATATACTAAATATCGATGAAACTAAGATTTTATTTAAAAGATATTGGGATAATTTTAAGGATGATTTTTTTGGGTTTTCAATGAAAAGTGCTCTTAGTTTTTCCCAAACACAAAATCTTAGCTACATCTGCTTAAAAGATGAAAATAAAAGAAAAGAGATTGAAGTTAGCACATCTTTTGTCTATGAGAGCTCACATAGAGGCATAATCATCATGCTAAGAGATGTTACAAAATTGCAAAAACTTCAGACGCTTGCTCATAGAAATGATAGATTAAAAAAGATAGGTGAAATGGCATCTTTTGTAGCGCATGAGATAAAAAACCCCTTAGGCGCTATTAGAGGATACGCCTCTCTTCTTTATAATGATTTAGAAAAAGAGAAACCTCTAAAAGATATGGCATCTTATATAATTGACGGCACAAAATCGCTTGAGAGAATTGTAAATAGTATTTTAGAATATACAAGACCTATCATTATAGATCCTATCACTTTGGATATCTCATCTTTGATAAAATCCATTGTTAAATCGATCAAAATTGATCCTACTTTTTCCCATGAGTTAAAAATCAATTTACACTTGAGTGAAAGTACTTTGAATATATCAGCTGATTTAGAGCTTCTAAAATCAGCTATTTTGAATCTTATCATCAATGCTTATGAAGCCATGGATGAAAAAGGGTTTTTAAGCATCTCTGTTATCAAAAATAACTATCAATGCATTATTGAAATTGCAGATACAGGGGCTGGAATAGATCAAGTGGATTTAGAAAATATTTTCTCACCTTTTTTTACAACGAAAAGAAATGGTAATGGTTTAGGACTTTCCCAAGCCTATAAAATAATCCAAGCTCATTTTGGCACAATCGAAGTTAGATCCAAACTATATCAAGGCACAACCTTTACAATCATCCTTCCAATAAAGAGGATGCAATGATAAGAAAAGTCCTGATCGCAGATGATGAACCCCTGATTAGAAGTTTTTTATCAGAATCTTTTAAAAGATTAAAAAAAGAGATCTTTTTAGCTAAAAATGGGTTAGATGCGATAGATATTATCGATAAAGAGGACATTGATTTAATAATAACCGACATTAAAATGCCTAAAAAAAGCGGTTTAGAGGTTTTAAAACATGTAAAGGCTAAAAAACCAAACACTATTGTCATAGTAATAACCGCTTTTGGTAAAACTAACACTGCTATAGAAGCTCTCAACCTCGGCGCTTTTAACTATTTGGTAAAACCTTTTTCTTTTGAAACTCTAAAAGCTATTGTTGCTAAAGCTGAACATTATCAATCTCTGATTTCTGAAAATTTTTATCTAAAACAGCGCTGTTACAGTTCAGGGTCTTTTGATATTGTTGCTGTTTCTACTTATATGAAAAATCTACTCAAAAATGTTGAAAAAATAGCAATAAGCTCATCATCTGTTTTTATTTCAGGAGAGTCCGGCACTGGAAAAGAGGTGATAGCAAAATTTATCCATGAACAATCTAAAAGAAAAAACAATCCTTTCATCAAGGTCAACTGCGCAGCTATCTCCCCTACTCTTCTGGAATCTGAGTTTTTCGGTCATGAAAAAGGCGCTTTTACGGGAGCCACTGATCAAAAAAAAGGCAGATTTGAGCTTGCCAATAGCGGATCTTTACTTTTAGATGAAATCACTGAAATCCCCATCAACTTGCAAGCGAAATTGCTCAGAGCCCTGCAAGAACAAGAGGTTGAAAGGGTGGGTTCTACTAAACCTATAAAAGTCGATATCAGATTTATCTCTATTACTAATCGCGATATCCAAGAAGAAATAAAAAACAATCTTTTTAGAGAAGATCTTTTCTATAGGTTAAATGTTATCCCCATAAATATCTTACCTCTTAGAAAAAGAAAAGACGACATTCTTCCCCTTGCTAATTATTTTCTCCAAAAGTTTTCATCTGAAAATCACAAAGCCTTAAAAAAATTAACTAATAAAGCGATGAAAAAATTACTCGATTATCCCTGGCCTGGCAATGTTAGAGAACTTGCCAATATCATTGAAAGAACTGTTGTTATGGATCTATCTCAAACAATTCAAGAGGAACATATCATTTTAGATGTTCCTAAAAAAGATGTCATACAAGAAAAGGATCAGTATTTAGATGA
This sequence comes from Candidatus Anoxychlamydiales bacterium, assembly GCA_011064745.1. Lineage (GTDB taxonomy): Bacteria > Chlamydiota > Chlamydiia > Chlamydiales > SM23-39 > JAAKFJ01. Next base: position 3,253 of record JAAKFJ010000062.1, read on the forward strand.
AAAATTATCTGATGTTGAAAAAATACTTATCTTAAAAACTTTAGAAAAACAAAAATATAATCGCTCTAAAACCGCTAAAATATTAGGGATTTCAACAAGAACTCTAAGAAATAAATTAAATCTTTATAATCGAGAAAAAACCATTAACTAAAATCATTCTGCATCTTCTCTTAATCCTTTTCTTGATCTATGCTCTTTAAAAAGAATGAGATAAAATATAATGGAAAGTTAGAAATATTACCATCATGCTTGAGATTCATAAGTGATGCTCGTATAAGTTTAGACGGTAAATATTTTTTATTATAAACAAGCAGACTCTTCTTTTTTTTGCTATTGCCCCCTTTTACTTCAAGAGGATAAATCTCATGATCTGTTTCAATCAAAAAATCAACTTCTGCAGTACCAGAACTTGCCCAATAGTATAGTTTCTTCTGCCGAGCTACTAATTCTTGAGCAATAAAATTTTCTGTTAAAGATCCTTTAAATTCTGTGAATAATAGATTTCCATCTATAAGTGTTTTTGCAGAAAGGTTACTTTGAGCACCGAGCAAACCGACATCTATCAAAAATATTTTAAAAATATTGTTATTTGCATAAGCGCTGAGTGGAAATTTTGGAGTTTTTACATAATAACTTTTATGAATTAATCCGGCATCTGCAAGCCATTGAAAAGCTTCTTCATAATCCCTTCCTCTGGCACTTTTCCGAATAGCTGAAAAGATAAATTTTTTATTTTCCTTTGCTAACTGCCGATGAATAAGCTTCCAAACTGTAGTAATTTTCATGATTTCGTGGGACGGAGCATGTTTAGCAAAATCTCTTTCATAAGCACTCAAAATCTCCAAATGTATTTCTCTTATGACTTTCAAATTCTCATGATTTGCATATTCAGCAACAGCTTCCGGCATACCTCCAATAAATAAATATAATTTTAAAAGCTGAATCAACTTTTCATGCAAGGGGTTTGCAATAGGTTCAAAAGATGAGTATTTTTCCAAAAATTCTCTCAACTTTTCATTATTTGTTGCTGAAAGAAATTCAAAAAAATTTAAAGGATAAAGATGCAAAAAGTTAACTTTTCCAACAGGAAACCCCTTTTCTTGTGCTGTTTTTACTCCAAGAAGCGAACCCGCAGAAGCAATATGGTATTCATTAGCATCTTCACAAAAATATTTTAAACTATTTAAAGCTTTTGGACATTCTTGAATTTCGTCAAAGATCAAAAGAGTATTGTGAGGTTCTATTTGTACATCTGTATGAATGCTCAACATTTTAATAAGTTGTTTTGAATCTAAAGTATTTTTAAAATATTGGGCTAATTTTTCATCTTTCTCAAAATTCAAATAGGCCATTTTTTCATAGTTTGCCTGGCCAAAATGCTTTAATGAATAAGTTTTTCCCACTTGCCGAGCACCATTTAAAATTAATGGTTTACGGCGGTGAGATCTTTTCCACTTTTCTAAATATAAAGAAATATCACGTTTCATAATGTCATATTAACTAATCTCATAAAAATATTCAACGCTTTTCCATAGAAAACCGTGTATAACATCCACTTTTTTCCATGGAAAAACGTGAGTCGTTAACACGTTTTCCGAGGCAACACCCTTAAGCAATTGATAAATAATGACTTAAAAAGACAAATTGGTTCGATTAAAAAATTATCAATTGTAAGCAACTGAATATAAATGAATTAAAAAAAGATAAAATCAAAGATTCTAATTTCTTGGAAAATATTTTTAAATATCGAATTGATCTAAGAATCTATTCGTTAATTCGAGTAATTTATCATAAATCTCATCCTCTTGATAAAAATTGCTAAGCGTAAAGTCAGCTTCTATTAAAAAGTATCTATAAGCGATTTCATCTCTGATCTCATCTTTGGCTAGAACAGCTTTATATTCTGGATCATTTTTGACTATATCTTGTAGATAATTTTGACATTTTTGAAAGCTTTTTTTAAGTTTTAGTTTTAAAGCTATAAAATCTATTTTTTGAGCATTTTTCAATTTATTTTGTTCAATTAAAGAATGCAGATAAGCTTTATAATCGAAATGATTTTTTAAATATTTTTTTTCTATCTTTTCATAAGAGAGGTCTTTTACATTGTCTATTTTAAGACCTGTTTTAGCAGCGTTTATGAATTTGATTTTTTTGCTCATTTTAGCAAAAGTAGAAATCCAGTCTTTTTCAATTTCCCATTTTAGGTTGGTAAAGACTTTGTTGCTCATTTTATCTAAAGTAGCTTTTGGTTTTTCAGAGATATCTTCTCTGGTTGTATCTATTTGATTACTATCTACAATATCGAGCGCATATTGTTTGTTTTCAGAGTAAGCGAGATCCACACCATCTAGGATAATAGGATTACAGCCGAAAAGTTTAGCCATCATTAAAGATACTGTTGTAACAGAGAGTGCTTTTTCATCTCTTTCAGATACAAGGTGTTTGCCTGAAATTTTTAGCTCATTTTCTAAAAAAAGTTCGAAAAAACCGCCGATGCCAGCTTTTATATATCCTAAAGGAGAATTGAAAGTATTGAACACACCGAAATTAACTCTAGTTGAATATACTATTGGAACTTCAAAAGCTAAAGAATCTTTCATTCTTTGATACTCTTCTTCATTGGGATCTATAATAACTCCTAGATGAGGCAAGATATTTTGTTGAGAAAGGCAGGTGATAGCACTACCTCCGGCTATTATTAGAGCTTGATTTTGCAGCTTTTTTAACTTATCAAATGAGTAGTTTAAAGAAGGTCCAGCGCCTACAATAATCGCTGGCTTATTTCTAAATTTGTTTTTAAATTTATTTACCAAAAAAGATCCTTTTAATTTATCAAGATTAGAGTAGAAATTTTTAAATATTTTAAAAGAGTAGATTCGATCATGATTGGCAAAAAAAGAGATTAAAGAATCTTGCAAAATTTCTTCTTTTAAAGATTGAAACTTTTTATCTTTTTTTATAAATGTCAAAACATCTATTTGTCTTGTTTTGGTATTGGGTGTTACCTCTTGTAAAAGAGCCTTAATATCTTCAAAAAAATGAATTTTTACCTTTTCATTTTTTAAAAAAGTATTGGCTATTTTTGTTTGGAAAAACTTTTCTAAAGCATCTAAATTATCTTCAATGAAAACGAGTTTTTTATTTTTGTTTTGAAGCCATTTATCTAACTTTGAAAACGGGATATTTAAAGAGCATTTATAGATAAAAATAGTATCTAAAGCATTTATAATTTTTTCATCTTCATCAAAAGTATCATCTAAAGGAAGGTTAATTGATGTTTTGGTATTTTTATCCCCTTCTCTTTGAGATAACATCAAAAGATATAGCATCGGAAATCTATCAGATAAAAGATCTAAGTTTTCAAGATAATAATTTTCTATATTTTTATTTTTCATAAAGCAAATTTTGATTCATCTAAAACTTTTCCACTTTCATCAAAAATTTTATCTTGTAGTTTTTCACCATTTTTAAATATCAGATGTCTTTTTATCGAAGAGTTTTCAAAAAAGAGCAAAACCTCTCCATCTAAAACTCCGTCTTTATAATTCATAACTGTTTTTTTTGTTCCATCTTCAAAAAAGTATTTTTGTTCCCCTTCTAATAAATCATTGATATAGATCTCTTTTGAGTAGCGTTTTGAAGAGTTATAATATCTATACACTCTGCCATTTCTTTTACCCATAAAAAACCAGGTGATAGATAAAACATTGCCAACGGCGGAATAAAAAGTTGCAGGGCCATGCAAGAGATTTTCATGATAACACATTGTAGCTTGAATCTTTTTGTCATCATAATACTCATGTTTTTCTTCAATCTTGAGATCCGATTTAAGATCTAAATGAAGCTCAGGATCAAAAATAATTAATTCGTTTTTATCTAACTTGTATACTTTTATATCTTTCATAAAAATTGACCTATAAGTTTTAGATGCTCAAAAATTACATTTTTAAAAAAAAGCAGCTTGTTAATTATAAGATGCATCTTGTCATCTGGAATTTCTCTTTTTATTACGGGCTTCCAAATTTGCCAAATCGGATCTAATAGATGAATATAGACAATTTCATTTTGAAGTTTTAAAAGATTGATATCTTCAAAAATGTTTTTTTCCATCTCTAACATGTATTCATCACATAAAAAATCTGCTTTTTTCAAACTTTTTGCAATCTGTGTTAATACATCTATTACTTTTTTCTTATCTAATTTTATTATCTCTTGATTTTGATAAAGGGTGTGCGTAAAACCTTCGAGATCTTGTAGATTTTGTAAATTCTTTAAAAGAGCTTTTAGATTACTCTCTTCTACATTCTCTATCTTCAATCCACTTTGAGATGCATTGATAAAAGTTGTTGTTTTGTTTTTTGCAAACTCTTCAATCCATTTTTTTGCAA
>JAAKFJ010000063.1 GCA_011064745.1 Candidatus Anoxychlamydiales bacterium
ATAAAAGAAATTCAGTATTATTATTCGTTTTTTTCAATCTACTTAATAAAAGATTCATACTATCAACAGGTGTTAAATCGGCCAAACCTTGTCTTAATAAATAGATTTTTTCTAGCTCATCTGGATGATATAATAGCTCTTCTTTTCTGGTTCCACTCTTTATTACATCAATGGCTGGAAATATTCTTCTATCAGCAAGTCTTCTATCTAAAACCAGCTCCATATTGCCGGTACCTTTGAATTCTTCAAAGATAACCTCATCCATTCTTGAGCCGGTATCAATAAGAGCTGTTGCGATAATTGTTAAAGAACCACCTTGCTCGATATTTCTTGCTGCACCAAAAAATCTTTTTGGTTTATGCAGCGCATTAGCATCGATACCACCTGTTAAGATTTTACCGCTATGTGGTTGCACAGTATTATAAGCTCTTGCAAGTCTGGTCAAAGAGTCGAGTAATATAACAACGTCTTTTCCGCATTCTGCAAGTCTTCTCGCTTTTTCGATTACCATATCGGCGACTTGTACGTGTCTTTCTGGTGGTTCATCAAAAGTAGAAGATGTGACCTCTCCTTTGACAATTTTTATCATATCAGTAACTTCTTCAGGTCTCTCATCAATCAGAAGAACCATCAAAAATGCTTCAGGATTATTCTGCTCTATTGCGTTAGCGATGTTTTGAAGTAGGACTGTTTTTCCGGCTTTTGGAGGAGATACAATCATCGCTCTTTGACCTTTACCGATCGGAGCTGCTAAGTCTAGAACTCTGGTAGATAATTTTTCTTTGGTAGTTTCCATTATCAATCTTTTAGATGGATAAAGAGGGGTTAAATTTTCAAATAAAACTCTTTCTTTTAGAACATCCGGAGCCTTTTCATTAATTGTATCCACTTTTGAAAGAGCAAAATATTTTTCTTTTTCTTTGGGAGCTCTAATTGTTCCAGAAAGAGTGTCTCCTTTTTTTAAGCCAAATCGTCTGATTTGAGCTGGAGATATATAGATATCTTCAGCGGAAGGTAAATAATTATAGTTAGGAGATCTTAAAAACCCAAAACCATCAGGTAAAACCTCTAAGACTCCGTCTCCAAATAAGACTTCATCTGGTTTCATTGAAATTGTTTTGACAATTTCAAAAACAATTTGAGATTTAGTATGAGATCCGAGGTTGTGAAGCCCTATAGATCTAGCATATTCTTGCAGCTCATCAACGTGCATTCTTTGTAGTTCAGACACCTTGGAAACTTTTTTCATTGGAGGGGATTTTTTCTGTGGACTCGGATGGTCAGTTGTTTTTTCTTCATTCATGAGGTTATTTCTCCTATTAAAGGTTTTTGATGATTTGTGAAATTTTTTTAATATTTTTTTCTAAAGAGGATATGTCTTGATTGTTTTCTATTACGAAATCAGAGAGTTTTTCCTTTTCTTTAAGAGGCATTTGTCTTTTTTTTCGAAGCATATAATCTTTATCTTTAGATCTTTTTTTTGCAATATCTTCTTTTGTAGAAATTGTAATAACTATATCAAAAAGTTTTTGAACTCCAATTTCAAACAAAAGGGGCATTTCAACTATAAAAAAAATGAAATTACTATTTTTTACTTTTTCATATTCTTTTTCAATTTCAGCTAAAACTTTGGGGTGGAGTAGGTTTTCAAGTTTTTTTAATTTGGTTTCATCTTTAAAAACAATTTTTGCAATTTTGTCCCTTGCAATTTTTTCATCTTCTAGAATAGTTGTATCAAAAAGAGATACAATTTTAGTTTTTAAATCAATATCGTTCAATAACAATTTATGAACTATGCTATCCGCATCTATGGTATACGCGCCTAATTTATTAAAAATTTTTAAAGCTTGAGACTTGCCAGACGCTATATTTCCAGTTATTGCAATTTTTTTTAACATTAACACTCAGCTAAATTTTTGCCGATTTCAATATCAACTGTTAAAGGTACTTTAAGTTTAAAAACATTTTCCATCTTATCTTTTACAAGCTTTTTAAAAATCTCAATTTCATTTTCAGGCACTTCAAATAAAAGCTCATCATGAATTTGTAAAATCATATAGCCAGATAGAGATTTTTTTGTAATCTCTTCATCGATTGCAATCATAGCCAGTTTTATTAAATCAGCATTAGAGCCTTGAAGGGGAGTATTGATTGCAAGCCTTTCAGCGGCCGCTCTGATAAAAGGGTTTTTATTATCAATTTCATAAATAGGTCTTTGTCTATTCATTATTGTAACGGCTATTTTATTTGTCCTTACTTTTTGTTTTGAGGATTCTAAATACTCGGCTATCTTTGGATATTTTAAAAAGTAAGTATCAATAAAAACTTTAGCCTCTTTTGGAGTAATATCTATCTGCTCAGATAAGCCAAAGGCGCTCTGTCCGTAAATTATTCCAAAATTTACAGCTTTTGCATTTGATCTCATCTTAGAAGTTACTTCTTCTAGAGGAACCCCATAAACTAAGGCAGCGGTTGATTTGTGGATATCTTCACCATTGATAAAAGCATTAATTAAAACAGGTTCTTCACTAAAGTGAGCTAAAAATCTAAGCTCTATTTGAGAGTAATCAGCGGCTAAATAAAACCAATTTTTATTTTGAGGTTCAAAGCCTTCTCTAATTTTTTTGCCAATCTCTGATCTGATTGGAATATTTTGAAGATTGGGGTCTTTAGAAGCTAATCTTCCCGTTGCAGTGCCCGATTGTAAAAAGGTTGTATGGACTCTTTGGGTTATCGGATTTATTTGTTTAGGGATAGCATCAACATAAGTCGATAAAAGTTTATTCAGTTCTCTATATTTTAAAATATGATTTATAATAGGGGATTTGCCCTTTAATTTTTCTAAAATATCGGCGCTTGTTGAAAATGAGCCTTTTTTTCTTGGAGGAGATAGGGCTAAATCGACATACAAGATCTCAGCGAGTTGCTTAGGGGAGTTGATATTGAACGTTTTGCCTGCTTCAGAAAAAACTTCACCTTCAATTAGATCTAATTGATAAGTAAGCTCTTTTGACATCTCAAGTAGTTTTTCTTTATTAACAAAAATCCCGTTTCTTTCCATTTTTGCTAAAATCTTAATGAGTGGCATTTCAATATCATATAAGACATATTCTAGATTTTTATTAAAAATCTCTTTTTCAAAAATCTCTTTTAATCTAAAGGTATAATCGACATCTTCTGAGCAATAAGTAGCTATTTTATCAATTGGAACATCTGACATTGAAATCTGTTTTTTGCCCGACCCAATTAGATCCTTAATTGGAATTTTAGTTTTGCCAAACTTTTCTAAAACGATAGCATCTAAATTATGACGTCTATTCTGAGGATTTATCAAGTAAGAGGCTAAAATAGTATCAAAGGCTAGATTTTTAATATCTATTCCATGATTCAATAAAATATGATAGTCATATTTTATGTTATGAGCGATGTATGAGATGTTTTCATTTTCTAAAAGAGGTTTTAGTTTAGCTAAAATAGTTTTGCTCCCTATTGAGCCATTTAAAGGAATATAAAAAGCTTGCTTAGATTTGATGCTAAAGCCTATCCCAACCAATCTTGAGGATAAGTGATCTAAACCTGTGGTTTCAGTGTCAATGGCGATTTGTTTTTCTAATTCTAATTTTTCAATCAACTGATCTAGGGCTTTTTCATTATCAATTAATTGATAATCTAAAGTTTCTTTTTCAAGAGCGATGCTTTGAGCTGTTGGCAGATCTTTTAAAAGAGATATAAAGTTCATCTCTTTATAAAATTCGTCTAATTTTTCTACCTTGGGCTCTTTTAGAAGGTAAAAATCTTTTTCTTTGGGAATCTCAACCTCTAAATTCAAAGTAGCGAGTTTTTTGCTTAAATAAGCTTTTTCTTTTTCTTGAAGCAAAACTTGCTTTTTCTTATCTGTTAGATTTTCAAGATTTTGAAATAAATTATCTAAGGTATTGAACTCTTTTAAAAGAGAAATAGCTGTTTTTGGACCAAAACCTTCAACACCAGGAATATTGTCTGATTTATCGCCTACTATGGCCAAATAATCTAGCATCTGAGTTGGCAAAACACCATATTTTTCTTCAACTTTATCTTTGTCGAATATCATATTCTCTTTATGGGCATTTAAGACAAAAACATTACTCTTTACCATTTGCATTAGATCTTTATCAGAAGTACAAATAAAAGTTTCTAAATTTGAGATATCAGCCCAAATGGCAATACTTGCCATAGTATCATCAGCTTCAACTTTTTCGACCATTAAAGAGGCAATACCAGCAATTTCACAAAACTCCATTGCCATCTCAAATTGTGGGTATAAATCATCAGGCGCTTTTTTTCTGTTCATTTTATATTCTGAATACATCTTTTGTCTTTCTTGCTTATTATCTGGCCCATCAAAGACAGCAACGACATATTTAGGAGAAAAATCATTAATCAATTTTTTTACCGATCTAATAAACCCATAAAGAGCAGAGGTTGATTTGCCCTTATTATTTGTCATAGGGCCTATTGCATAATATGATCTAAATAGATAGTTAACCGCATCGATTATAAATATTTTTTCCATGTCTTATTTCGAATTTATATACTTAGTGGATAAAAAAAGTTCTTTCAAAAGCGTTTCAAAAAACATTTTTGTTTGTGATAAAAAAGGATAATACCACATCTTTTTTGGATATAGAGTTACTACTTGGTAGTGCTTATCTTTATTAATCTTTGCTTGCTCTAAAAGATCTTCTAAAGCTGTATCATATGAGCTATTACCTATATCAATATACCCAATACTTTGAGCTTTTTCACCATCAAATACATGAGCTCCATATTCGTTGATGATTTTATCTTTATCAATGTTTCTTCCTTTAGCGACAATATTTACAAACCTTTGATAGACATATTCATTGATAACTTTCAAAGAAGCATCTTCATCCGGTTTCCATTTTCTAAATGGACTCATCATGTCCTTATCTTTTCCATCAGTTACTGTTTTAGATTCAATTCCATAAGTATCCATAATTTTTGTGAAGTTAAAAAATGGACCTAATAAAGAGCCAACGGAACCTATTATACTACAAGGCGAAGCGTAGATTTTATCACAAGCACAAGCGATATAAAAACCACCAGAGGCACAAAATCCATCAACATAAGCATAAATAGGGACATTATATTTCTTTTTATAAGCGAGTAGATTTCTATACATGTCATCTGAATCGTTTGCAGAACCTCCTGGCGTATTAATATTGAGTAAAATAGCTTTGACTCTATTGTTTTTTAAAAGGCCCTTTCTAGACTCTATTAACTGATAATTAAAATCTCTAGCGGTTAAATGAGCTTTTCCTATTACACCTGTAATATCTAATTGAAGAATAGCGGGACTGTTTAGAGCTAATGTTTTCGTATTTCCATCTAAATCAGGCAATATTTCTAGCTTATTTTTTGTTCCTTGTTTTTGATCTGTAGAAGATAGAATTGAAAAGAGGATAAAAATTGGAATTATAGCAATAACAACTCCAATAGTTCCCAATAAGGTATTGAAAAAAGCTCTGATTGATGAAATAAAAATAGATTCACGACTTAATTTCATAAAATTTTGCCTCTTGTTTTTCGATTTATTATAGCCTTTATCTGTTTAAAGTAAATTCTCTAATATTAATTTTTTGAAGGCCCATCTTCTTAAGTTTTAGATAAACAAACTTTTTAGAATTTTTTATGTTTTATTTTAGCATAAACACTAAAATCAATCAAATGAAAACCATTTGATCAAATATTATGACTTTTGATTTTTTTTTTAGTTTTTCTTTTAAGAGGTGGGCTTGGCAAAGCTACTAAAGATAAGCTCAATAAAAGCTAAGACGCCTAAAAGGACAAAAGCTCCATAAATATACCAAGAAAATGAAAATTTTAAACATATTCCTATCAAAACACAAAATTGCATTGCTGTTGTAACTTTACCCCAACGAACGGCCCTGACTTCATAACTAGCCCATTTCTTTGTTATAAAAAGATATAAAGAAAAAATAATTAAAGAAAAGTCTCTCGATATCATTGCAAGTGCTTGCCAGTATTTAATTTGACTCTCAAAAATTAAAATAGATAAAATAAAATAAACAAAAAATTTATCCATTGCTGGATCTAAAAAAGCTCCAAATTTTGAAGCTGATTTATATTTTCTCGCAAAATATCCATCAATACTATCGGTAAACATTGCAAGGAGTATTGCTATAATTCTGATGTATATATTTTGCCATAAAAATAAAAGCGCTAAGGGAATTCTTATAATCGAAAGCATGTTTGAGAGGGTAATCATGTTTTTTGCTTTTTCTTTTTTTTCTTATAGTAACAAAATAAAGCAATTATAGTAAAAATAAAGAAAACAAAGATGAAAATATTAGCCTTTTTTAGATAGCTAAAAAGGGTAGTATGATTTTTTCCAACACTGTAGGCTATTGAAAATAAAACTATATTTGAGCAAAAACAAGCAATTCCATCGCTAATCGCAAATTTTGCAATATTCATCTTAGACATTCCAGCTGTTAAAAAAAGACAGTTTCTAACTCCAAATGGAATAAATCGCCCAATTAAAAGAGTTAAAAACCCATATTTTTTATAAAACAATCTAACTCTTGCAAGTTTCCTTTTAGGAATAGTTTTTTTGAACCATTTGAAATTCCAGAGTTTGATACCGAATAGTCGTCCAATCCAATAAACCATCCAGTCAGATATATAGGCTCCAAAAAAAACCGCCGCAAATAAAATAGGAGTATTTTTAGGAATAATACTAGATGCGAGTATAGCGCTAATTATTATCATGAAATCTTCAGAAATAGGTAGATTAAAACCCGCTAAAATCAAAGAGCCAAATATAATCCAATGAGCATGCGCAGCATTATCAAAAATAAAATTAATAATATAGGACATAATATAATTACTTTGGAGTTGTAATCTTGTAGATAATATAAACTTAATAATAATAAAAGGAAAAAAATAAAAATAATTATAACATAATTAAAATTATGATTTTATTTTTCTATTTTGTCTTTGTTCTTAGATAGAATAAAAGGAAAGTAGTTTTTGAGCTGTTTTTCCTTTAGTGCTTTAGATTCAATCTCTTTACTCTCTTGTATATCAATTTTTTCATTATGAGAGGTTAGTTGATTGAATTGTTTGCCAAGCGAAATTGCGGAGACTACCCAAACTCCTAAGATGATTATAAATAAAATTGCAATATAAGGTGCTGAGGCTGTAAGTGATGAAAAAATAATTAAAAATCCTTGGGTTATTATAGATCCAGAAGATTTACCAAATCTTGACCCAACACCGTCGATAGCTGCCTTGCCTTTTCTTCTGCTCTCTTTATTTAATGGAATAAAAGCGATCTCTTTGGTCGCATCGAAAAGAGTATATTTGCTCGCTCGACTGAGGGTGTTTTGCATAGTACCAAAAAAGACACTCATAATAAGGGGCGTAGAGCCAAAAAAGCCAGCGAGATTAAGAGCTGCCCCACTATCTTTATATATGAAGAAAGTGAAGAAAAATATACCCGTTATAAGTACCACTATCGGAGTAATTAATGCGCTAAAAGACCAGCTGAACTTTCTTAAGAAATTGCCGGAAAAAAATACAGCGATAGGAGTTGCG
>JAAKFJ010000064.1 GCA_011064745.1 Candidatus Anoxychlamydiales bacterium
AAATTTAAAAGCACATAAACACAACAGTAAGGACAGGTAATGCGAGCCTTTTTTGCTTCTTCTGCCAATAAATTAGCTATATTCATATTAACCTTCCTTAATACATTTAGGTATGTACGGACGTGGTCGCAACCAATTCGTACCATTTCGTTTATCCCCGTCCAGATCAAAATCACTTTTGATCAACCCGTACCACTTTATCAAAAGCTAAGTTCTAAGATCAAGGAATTAAACGTTCTTGGGATGCCTTGCAAGGAAATTGCTGTAACTTTAAAGATCAGTTTAAAGACAGTTAAGAAAGATTTGCATGTTCGCAAAAAAAGAAAAGTTTCAGTTTTTTAGTAAATTCCTCTTTGCGGAAAAATATAATTCACTAAGATTACGGTTATATGCTATACATATATTTGGATTATACATCTCGTCAAATCTGATAACCTAATCGCAGATCTACTTGCAACCTTATTGAATATTTGTACTGTGTCCAGATTATGCTTTTTCAATACTCTCCCATATCGACCATTCGTCCTTCCTCAATGAGAGAATCGACCCAAGCTAAATTATTATAGTTAACTAAATACCTCCTTATATAGGCTATTTGTTTATATGGTTTTCCAACTATTAGCTCTTCAAGACTTCTTGCATCCTCAGTAGATGTCCATTCAGGAGAATGAATCACTCTCAAATTTTCTTCTGCGACTTTTTCTGTTCTATCAGTAAGGTTCTGATCTTGTCTTATTCCGAAGTCGAAAGGGACTTTAAATGCTAAATAGGGAAGTTCAGCTTCGATCTGTTCTTCAAGTCTGCACACAGATGGATCTTTGACAAATGTAACCATAGGAACACCTTCTACGGCCTTAGCTATTATCGTTGGTACATTACTCCAAGGGTCAGATTCAGCTTGTTTACTGGAGACAGTTCTTTTGCGTTTCAAACCACGGACTATAGCCTTCTCCTTCATGAGATTTCGGATCAACCTTTGGGCTATAGCCCCTTCAGTTCTATTAAGCTTTTTGGCTATGTCTTCAATGGAGTCTCCTCTTTTTATCCCCTCGAGAACTATTGCATCCTCTTCAGGTTTCCAATAAGATCTGCCCAACTCAGGATATTGCTTTAGAAGAACCCTACGCCATCTTAAGATTACCGCTTCTTCTGTTCTATCCTTCAAGCTCCTGGTAATCAGTTTAAAAGGTTCTGGTATTTCTGCACTTCGCCCTTTGAGAATTCTTGCGTCCTCAGAAGGAGTCCAACGAACACACTTCTGTTTTTGTAGTCTAGAAGATTGCTGTTCACGAACACTTTGCAAACTTGCTTCAGCAATAGTTTTAGTTCTATCAATAAGTAGCATTTCCCGGGCATTTTTTTCTTTCTCGTCGAAAAAATTTTTTATTGGTTGCCCATCAATAGCTATTACTGTTGCTTCCTCTATAAATTCGAGAGTTGAGTTCGAGAGTAAATGAATCGGCATATGGCCCCCCCCCCTTCTTCTAATTGAAGATTACTTAATAAAAGAAAATTCTGAAAAAATTAAACATTGCAAGGATGAAATCAAAATATCAATTTAAAAGCAAGTCTCAGAATGGTAGACCTTGGAATTTCAAAAGAATAGCGCTTTTAAATCTCCTCCTAAAGAATGAATAAACCACAGACTTGAAAATTTTCATGAAACCTTAAATAAAAATACCAAGACTTCGGCATTAGCATTAAAAGATTTACTTGGCACTATTGAAATGGAGCCTGTACAAAGCGATCCTGTTATTGAAAACGGCAATATTATAGAACAAAAGCCATATTATATGGCTCATTCCAATATCGAATCTCTAGCATTATTAGATCAAGAAAACAAAGGTGCGAATTGGCTCAAATGACGGAGGAGGTGAGATTCGAACTCACGGTACGCCGAAACGCAACACACGCTTTCCAAGCGTGCTCCTTAAGCCACTCGGACACTCCTCCAAAGGGGAAAAGCTTAATACAAAACAGGATAAATTTGCAAATTTTGGTTTTTTCTTGAATTAATTTTTACAAAGACAGATTATTTATCCTTTTTAGATGGAAAAATGAAAGAAATAATAAAATTAGAAAAAGTTAGTTTCTGTTATAAGGTCAAACCGATTCTACAAGATATTAATCTAAGTATTGATAAAGGTGATTTTATTGGGATAATAGGTCCTAATGGGGGTGGCAAAACAACACTTTTGAAACTTCTTATGGGGATGTTAATCCCACATACGGGGAAAATCCAAATTTTTGGTAAAAATCCAAAAATTAATAGGGATAAAATCGGTTATGTACCACAAATTTATCGAATTGATAAAGAATTTCCGATAAGTACTTTAGAAGTTGTTTTATTGGGGGCTATTAAAGATTCATTTTTGGGATTTTTTAAAAAAGAGATAAAAAATAAAGCTAAAGATTTATTAGAAAAAGTTGGTTTAAAAGATTTTATAGATAAACCCTTTGGCAAACTCTCAGGTGGACAATCTCAAAGAGCTTTAATTGCTAGAGCGCTTATTTCAGATCCTGAAATTTTGATATTAGATGAGCCGACAGCCAATATAGATCCTGAATCTGAAAGGGCTATTTTTGATATTTTGATAAATTCGAATAAACAAAGAACAATTCTAATGGTCTCTCATGATCTTCATACAATTGTAAATGAGGTAAAAAAGGTAATTACCGTAAGACAATTTGCAACTGTTTTAAAACCTAAAGAGGTTTGTAAGCATTTTGGGATTGGACTATATCACACTCCTATTATTGCAAAAAAAATCAGAGGTAAAAAACAATGAATATACCCTCTTATTTACTTCTAGCTTTTTTAGGAGCGATCATTGCATCTATCTCTAGTGGAGTAATGGGATCTTTTGTGGTGATTAAAAGAATTTCTTCAATAACAGGTAGTATTGCTCATTCTATTTTAGGTGGAATTGGTTTTTTTGAGTATTTAAAATATAGCTATGATATTCCCTGGTTAGATCCTATGCAAGGGGCAACTATTGCAGGACTTCTTTCTGCCTTTTTGATCGGCTATGTACACTTAAATTTTAAACAAAAAGAAGATGCAGTCATCGCTATGATATGGTCATGTGGAATGGCAATTGGAATTATTTTTTTATCTCTGATTCCAGGAAAGCATGCTACCTGCACCCATTTTTTATTCGGTGATTTATTTACGACAAGTAAAATGGATATTTTAATACTTAGTATTTTAGCTTTTGTAATTTTATTTTTAACTCTTATATTTTATAGAAAATTTTTAATTATCTGTTTTGATGCTGAGATAGCTTATCTACAAAAAGTTTTCGTAAAAACATTTTATTTTCTTCTACTTGCAATGATTAGTATATCGATTGTTCTTTTGGTAAAGATAATAGGAATAATTTTAATAATAGCACTTTTGACTCTGCCAGCGACTATTGCTAATTTTTTTACTCATAAACTGCCTTATATGATGGTTATCGCCACCCTTCTTTGCATGGTGTTTAATTCTCTTGGAATTTATTTTTCATATCTCTTGTCTTGGCCCCCTGGCGCTACGATTGCTCTTGTCGCCTCAGCTTTTTATATAATTTTGCTTTTAATCAAAAATCGTGTAAGAGTTTACGAATAACTTGACAATAGGGCGTTTTTCGTCTATTATTTATTCATTAAAAAAATATTTTTAGGAGATCTCATGTACGCAATAATCGAGTCCGGTGGAAAACAGTATAAAATAGAAGAGGGTAATACCTATGATGTTGAGCTTTTAAAAGCTATAGACGGAAAGATAGATTTCAAAGAAGTTTTACTTCTTAATGATGGTAGTAAGATTTTTATTGGTACTCCACATGTTAAAAATTGCACTATTAAAGCTGAAGTTGTCAAAGAAGTGAAAGGCCCAAAAGTCATAGCCTATAAATACAAAAGAAGAAAAAACTATCACAGAAAGAAAGGACATCGACAAAAGTACACAAAAGTAAAAATTAATAAAATTGAGATAAGTTAGGAGAGACCCAAATGGCACATAAAAAAGGACAAGGCTCAACTAGAAATGGACGAGACTCTCATTCTAAGAGATTAGGAATCAAAACAACACATGGTCAATTTGTCACAACTGGCTCAATAATCGCGAGACAAAGAGGAACGAAATGGCATCCTTTAAAAAATGTAGGGCTTGGGAAAGACCATACTCTTTTTGCTTTAATTGATGGCATTGTAACATTTAAGAAAACTAATAAGACATTTGTTTCAGTTCTTCCTAAAAAATAAAGCAGCTCTTTAAAGATTTGCTGCTTAGCCAAAATTATAACTATTTATATTTAAAAACCCATGTTTATCGATAACGTTAAAGTTAAATTCTTAGCTGGTAAAGGCGGCAATGGTATTGTTGCTTGGAGAAGAGAAAAATATCTTCCCAAGGGCGGCCCATACGGTGGAGATGGGGGGAAAGGCGGTTCAATCACTCTAGAAGTTGATGATCATCTTATATCTTTAGAAAAATTTTTCAATAAACAAGTTATCAAAGCCGGCAATGGCAAAAGTGGTGGCACAAATAATAAACAGGGAAAAAAAGGCTCGGATATATTAATTAAAGTTCCAGTAGGCACGATAGTAAAAGACAACAAAGACAATATTTTATTTGAATTTAATAAAAAAGAAGATGAGTTTTTAATTTGCAAAGGTGGAAAAGGTGGAAGAGGCAACTATACCTTCCGCACGCCTACCAATCGAGCACCTAACATTTGCACATTGGGGAAAATAGGAGAAGAAAAAGAAATTCTCCTAGAGCTGAAATTAATTGCCGATGTTGGCTTAATTGGCATGCCTAATGCGGGAAAGTCTACTCTCATGAAACAACTCACAAAAAGTAAAGTAAAAATAGCAGCATACCCCTTTACTACTCTTTTTCCAAATCTTGGCCTCATTGAATTTGAAGATTATTCTCGTTCGTTAATGGCTGACATTCCAGGAATTATTAAAGGCGCTCATATTAATAAAGGTCTTGGTCTTTCTTTTTTAAAGCATATCGAGAGAACCTCTATTTTAATATTTGTAATAGATATAACTACCCAAGATCCTGTATCGGATTTTCAAATCCTTTTAGATGAATTAAAATCATATAATGAAAATCTTTTAAAAAGAGATTTTTTGACTCTCATAAATAAGATGGATTTAGAAAATGAAAATTTGGAAAATTTCAAAAAACACTATCCTTTTTCAAAAGACTCCTTAATTGAAATCTCAGCCCTAAAAAATCAAGGATTGGATGTCTTTTTAAAAAAACTCAAACCTTTCTGCAAAAACAAATTCTAGGCTTTTTAATAATGAAAAAAATTATTTTTTCCAATCTTACGATTATTATTGCTTTAGTTTTAGGAGTAATTTTTGGCCTTTTACAAAATAATTTTATTTATCAAATCGCAAGTTTTGTCTCAACGATCTTTTTAAACCTATTAAAATTAATCGGGGTCCCTATTGTTTTTCTATCACTCGTCTCAAATATTGGGGGAATGAAAAGTTTTGATGAAATGAAAATTTTGGGTAGAAAAATTTTCACTTATGCCATTATAACAACTCTGATAGCAGCCACGATTGCACTTATCTTATTTTTAATAATTAATCCTACTCACCAATCTGATATCGCAATAACTACAACTGAGAAAAGCGCTAGCTACTTATCTTTTTTAATAGAAGCCGTACCAGATAACTTTTTTAAAGCTTTCGTCAATAATAACGTTATCGCAGTGGCTATTTTAGGAATAATTTTTGGTTTTGCAATTTTATTTTTACCCAAAGAGAATAAAAAAACTCTCTCTCATTTTTTCCATAGTTTCTTTTTAGTTTTTTTAAAGATAACAAAGTTCATAATCGCACTGATGCCTATTGGTATTTTTGGATTTGTCTGTCTTTTTGTAAAAGAGATAAAACAAAACTCTGATAATTTGAAAGACTTGATTTTATATTCTAGCTGCGTTGTAGGCGCCAATCTTATTCAAGGGATAATTGTTCTACCTCTGTTTTTAAAATTAAAAAAAATCTCCCCTACTAAAACCTTTAAAGGTATGTCAGCAGCTCTACTAACCGCCTTTTTTACTAAATCATCGAATGCAGCGCTCCCTATTTCTATAAAATGCTCTGAAGATAATCTAAAAATATCTTCTAAAGTTGCAAATGTTACTCACTCTCTTTGCTCGGTTATCAACATGAATGCCTGCGCCGGCTTTATTTTAATCACCACCCTTTTCGTCTCGAAGAGTTTTGGAATGCATTTTTCAATTTTAGAGATGATAATGTGGATATTTCTAGCAACGATTGCAGCTATCGGCAATGCTGGTGTTCCAATGGGATGTTATTTTTTAACATCCGCTTTTTTAAGCTCGATGAATGTTCCTCTTTATTTAATGGGACTCATACTACCCATCTATGCAATCATAGATATGATTGAATCAGCTCTAAATGTTTGGTCAAACTCTTGCATATGCACCGTTATAGATAAAGAGCTTAAAGAGCCAATAAGAGCTCCAATAAAAACTATTGAATAAGCTAATCTCTCCATCTTAAAAACCATTAGTTCTAGGCTTTTTTATAGCAATTTGCTATCTAAAAATTAAGGGGCCTTATGAAATTTTATTTAAAATTTTTCATTTTTCAAATTTTTGTCTTTTCATCTCTTTTCGCTAATTTTTTAGATCAAAAACTCCCAGTTATAAAAGAAATATCCAAAGAAACATATATTGATCTCCCCTCTCGTGAATATGAAGATATAGCCTTAGATGGGCAAAATTTTGGCAATATAAAGTTTAGTATCAGCTATCCAAAAAATATTACTAAAGATGAAAATGTTTTACTGCTAATAGATGGGTTAGATACAGGAAGAGATGTTCTTCAATATATACCTCACCTTAAAGATTATGTAATAATCGGCTATGAATATCAAAAAAACCTACATAGACTTCGTAAAAAAAGTGTTTTTTTTCATTTACCTTCAACCCGAAGGGCTGTTTTAGATGTCCCCTTTCAACTAGTCTCAATTGTCAAATGGATAGAAAAACAAGCCTGGTATAGTCATAAAAATGTCATTATAATAGGTGTTAGCTTTGGCGCTATTTTTGTTCCAGCCACATATCAA
>JAAKFJ010000065.1 GCA_011064745.1 Candidatus Anoxychlamydiales bacterium
GAAAAAGTGACAAAAATTAACTAAACTCTTAATAATTAAAAACTTATGATTTTATCAATATCTTTAGAATTTAAAATTCCTAATTTTTCAAGATCTTCTCTTTTAGCTTTTTTAAGATTTTTAACACTTTTAAAGGCTTTTAAGAGAGTTTTGGTTTTTTTAGGACCGATACCAGGGATTTTGAAAAGCGAAGTTGTTATGGTTTTTTTAGCTCTAGATTTTTTATGAAATGAGATGGCTATTCTATGAGCTTCATCTCTTATTTGTTGAAGTAAAAATAAAGTAGGCGATTGGGGATTGATAATGATTGGATCTTTTGAGTGAGGAATAAAAACTCTTTCTTTAGTTAAAGATTTGGTGTGTTTAGCTTTTTCTTTGGTGAGAGCTATAACATCTATAGAAGCTATCTTTAGTTTATCTAAAACTTTGAGAGCTATGTTTAACTGTTGTTTGCCTCCATCTAAAATTAGAAGATCAGGAAAAGTTTTTAGTTTGGAAAAGTGGCGATACAAAATCTCATCAAAAGCGGCGATATCACCTTTTTTTTCAGTTTTAATTTTAAAGAGTTTGGTTTTAGATCTATCTTTAATGCCATCTATAAAGGTTGTCATACCTCCAACGGGGGTAGTCCCCGATATATTAGAGGTATCAAAACAAACTATGTGAGATGGAAAGTTAGTTAAATGTAAAATGGATTGTAGCTCAAGTAGCTCTTTCTCTTTTAAAGATTTTAGATTTTTTTCTTGTAAAAGTAAGCTTTTGGCATTTTCATTGGCAAGTTTGATAAGCTCTTTTTTCTTGCCTTTGATTGGATAGATAATTTTTAGATTTTTAATATGTTTTTGCAATATAGCTTCAATATTTTTTAGATGAGAAAATTTGATTGGGACTATAATTTCTTTGGCTGTTGTTGGTTTTTTTAAATAGTGTTGCAAGACGAAAGATTCAATAATCTCATCGATAGGGGTAGCTATTTCAAAAAAGGAAAAATGCTCACTTTGAGTGAGTCTACCAGTTATAAAAATGAGTTTGACAATCATCAAAGAGTGTTTTGATTGATAAAAACCTATAACATCACTGTTTTTTGTCGATAAGATATCGACAAATTGCTCTAACATAATATGCTTTATCTGTTTTATAAGACTTAGATTGATATCAGCTTTTTCATATTCTAAATTTTTAGAAGCAATTTTCATCTTTTTATGTAAATCTTTGATAATGGATTTATCTTTGCCTTTTAAAAATGAAATGACCTTTTCAACAAGAGTATTATACTCTTTTTTTGTGCATTTATTTACACAAGGTGCGATGCATTTTTTAATATCATATAAAATACATGGGCGCGATCTATTTTGGAGTTCACTATCTGAGCATTGACGTAGAGGAAAGAGTTTATATAAAAGATTTAAAATAGCTCTAGCCGCTTTAACATTAGTGTAAGGTCCAAAATATAGGTTTTTGTCTTTCGGTTGTCCTTTTAGTCTAATGAGTTTGATCATTGGCCATGTGTGAGAGGTATTGATCATTATACTTACATATGTCTTATCATCTTTGAGTAAAATGTTATATTTTGGTTGATGTTTTTTAATTAAGGTGTTTTCTAAAATGAGAGCTTCTTTATCATTTGAGACTATCATTGTTTCAATAGACTCTATTTGATCCACTAAAAAAGAGACGCTAGCTCTGGTATCTTTACCTAAAAAATATTGTTTTATTCTGTTTTTTAAGTTTTTAGCTTTGCCAACATATAAAATTTTTCCGTTTATATCTTTCATGATATAAACACCAAATTTAGAGGGGAGTTTTTTTAAAACAATGCTATCTATCATTTTTTTCAATTTTTTGTTTTAAAGTGTAGATGGTTTGAAGAGCATCTATCGGTTTTAAATTATCGATATCTATTTTTTTGATATCATCTAAAATCTTTTGCATTTTTTTATTTAGATTTTCATTTATGTCAAAAAGCATGAATTGAGGATCTTTTTTTTCTTTTATGGATTTTTTTTGAGATGGTTCAGAGCTTTTTTCTAAACTGATTAACCTTTTTTCAGCATTTTTTATGACAGAATATGGCATATTGGCCAGCTTTGCTACATGAATACCATAGCTTCTATCGGTGCAGCCTTTAACGATTTTTCTTAAAAATATAATTTCTTTGTCTGTCTCTTTAACAGCAATGTTATAATTTGTAACCCCAGAGAGTTCTTTCTCAAGCTTTGTTAGCTCAAAATAGTGAGTGGCAAAAAGAGTTTTTGCTTTTTTGTTTTCTTTGGTTAAAAGATATTCAATGACAGCCCAAGCAATTGATATCCCATCATAGGTTGAGGTTCCTCTTCCAATTTCATCTAAGATTATCAAAGACTTATTCGTAGCATTATTTAAAATGTTTGCTGTCTCTGTCATCTCCACCATGAAAGTTGATTGTCCTCTTGATAAATCATCAGATGCGCCTATTCTAGAAAAAACCTTATCAACAATACCAATTGAAGCTTTACTAGCAGGAATAAAAGATCCCATCTGTGCCATTAATATTAAAAGAGCTACTTGTCTTATGTAGGTAGATTTACCCGCCATATTAGGACCTGTTATTAAATAGAGCTGATTTGATTTATTATCCAAATAAGTATCATTGGCAATAAACTCTCCAATAGGTAGAGCAGCTTCAATAATAGGATGGCGAGCATCTTTAAGATCGATTGTATCAGTCTCGGTTATCTCAGGTTTTATAAAGTTATTAGCCTTGGCAGCTTTGGCAAATGATAAAATCACATCAAGATGCGCAATAGCATCTGAAATGATTTCAAGATCTTGGCTATATTTTAAAACCTCTTCTCTAAGCGCTAAAAACAGCTCATTTTCTATAATTTTTATTTTGTCTTCAGCTGATAGTACTTTTTCTTCGAATACCTTTAGCTTTTCGCTTATAAATCTTTCAGTATTCACCAAGGTTTGTTTTCTTATAAAATCACTTGGCACTCTTTTAGCTTGCAAGTGACTAACTTCAATAAAATAGCCAAAGATTTTATTATATTTAACCTTCAACGTTTTTATTTTAGTTTGCTCTCTTAGCTCATTTTGGTAATCAGAGAGCCACTCATAGCTTTTATTGCTGATCTGTTTCAACTCATCTAATTTTTTTGAGTGCCCCTCTTTAAAGATGTTACCATCAGAGAGTCTTAAAGGTGGCAAGTCTACCAAAGCATTGTTTAAAAGTTCTAAAAGAGAAGAGACATCTTTCAAGTTTTTTCTCTCATCAACAATAAAAGCAGATTTAAAATTTAGAAGTAATTTTTTTATCTCTATTATAGGCTTAATAGAACATTTGAGATTCGACAAATCTCTTGGAGAGGCGCTTTTGTTGATAATTCTAATAAGAAGTCTTTGAAGATCCTTGATATTTTCAAGATGAGTATCGATTTGCAAAAAGATTTCAAAATTATTTAAAATCTCTTCAATAGAGTTTTGTCTTTTTTGAATTTTTAAAATGTCTAAAAGAGGAAAAGAGAGCCATTTTTTTATTAACCTGCCACCCATTGAAGTTGAAGTTCTATCCATGAGATTTAATAAAGTGTTCCCTTTATTTAGATGATTGAAAGATTCTAAAATCTCTAAATTTTTCATCGTTGCATAATCTATCGCTACAAAAGATGATAAACTCTGAGTTTTTATGTGCTTAATATGTTTTAAGTCGATTGATAAATCATTAGTTAAATAAGAAATTATAGCGCCAGAG
Organism: Candidatus Anoxychlamydiales bacterium; assembly: GCA_011064745.1. GTDB lineage: Bacteria > Chlamydiota > Chlamydiia > Chlamydiales > SM23-39 > JAAKFJ01. Next base: position 3,734 of record JAAKFJ010000065.1, read on the forward strand.
GCGGAAATAGCGGCTAACATTGCTTTCAGACCAAAAGCATCCAAAGTTTTTACTTTAAAATGATTGAGCATAATATCTAAAGCCATCTCAAAATCAAAATACCAATCATCTTGGACGTTTAAAAAAAATTTAAAATCAAAAGAGAGTTTTTCAAAAAGATTTTCATTTTGTTTTTTAAATTTTGAAGAAATTAATACTTCTGACGGTCTGAGTTTGTATAGCTCATTTATTAGCTCTTTTTCATCATTAACCTCGAGCGCGCTAAACTCAGATGTTGATAAATCTATTATAGCCAAACCATAGGTAGTTGATATTTGAGTTAGTGCAATAAAAAAATTATTTGATTTTTCTTCTAAAAGATTGGAGTTAAAGATTACCCCAGGTGATAAAATTTTTGCAATTTCTCTTTTTACAAGGCCTTTTGCTTTGCTTGGATCTTCGACTTGCTCAGCTATTGCTATTTTAAAACCTTTAGCTATTAGCTTATTTATATAAACTTCGCTTGCATGATGAGGTACTCCACACATAGCGATGTTTTGTCTTTTTGTGAGGGTTAAATTAAGCTCTTTTGAAATTACTACAGCATCATCTAAAAACGCTTCATAAAAATCTCCCAAACGAAAGAATAAAAGGGCATCTTTGGCCTTTACTTTTAGATCTTTCCATTGTTTCATCATAGGAGTTGTAAAACTCATTTTTTTAGCCTTTTATTTTTTTATTTCATTTTATAGTTAAAGAAAAAAAAGAGCTATTTTTCTTTTTCATTAAAACTGCTAATATTAAATTATGAAGACCTATACCAAAGAAAGCTTAGAACTTTTACGCTCAAGAATAGACCTAATAGAAGTTTTGACTCCTTATGTTGAATTTTCAAGAAGTGGAGCGTATTTTAAGGCTTGTTGTCCTTTTCATGATGAAAAAACCCCATCTTTTGTTATTCAAAGAAGTGATACCCATTATCATTGTTATGGTTGCTCAGAACATGGCGATGCTATTTCATTTTTGATGAATCATCAAAAAATGACATTTTCAGAATCTGTTGAATACCTAGCTGATAAATTCTCTGTTAATCTAGAAGTTTTGGATAATCAAAAAAAAGAAAATACAGGCCCTTCAAAAAAAGATTTAAGAGAAGTTTTAGATTTAGCAGCTAGATTCTATAATTTTTTACTCCTTCATTCGGATGCTGGTAGAAAGGCTCTTAGTTATTTATACGAAAGAGGCATTGATATAGAGTTTATAAAAACTTTTCAAATAGGGCTCTCATTGAAAGATCCCTCTCATCTGCAAAAATTTATGCAACAAAAAAAAGTTCATCCATCGCTTTTATACCACTCAGGGCTTATTAAAAAATCATCTAATAGCAGAGATTTTTTTATAGATAGAATTATGTTTCCCATCAAAGATCCTATCGGATCGGTAATAGGCTTTTCTGCTAGAAAATATAAAGAGGATACCTTTGGGCCTAAATATATAAATACCCCAGAGACTCTGCTTTTTAAAAAATCTAAAGTGCTCTTTGGACTAAACTATTCTAGAAAAAATATTGCCAAACAAAGAAAAGCTATAATTGTTGAAGGTCAGATAGATGCTCTTCGCTTAATTAACTTTGGTTTTTCAATAACCGTAGCTTCTCAAGGTACAGCATTTACAGAAGATGGCGTTAAAGAATTAGTTAATCTCGGAATCAATCAAGTCTATCTATCTCTAGATTCTGATAAAGCCGGTATTGAGGCAAGTGTTAAAATAGGACATATCTTTCAAAAAAATGCTATAGAAACTTACGTTTTGACACTTCCGCCTAATATGGATCCTGATAATATCCTTATTGAATACGGTCCAAAATATTTTGAAAAGTTAATAGCTACTAGCAAAGATTATCTAACCTTTTTAGTTGAAACTTTTTCCAAAAAGATAAATATAAAATCTCCTGCTGGAAAAAATGAGCTTGTTCAAATGATTGTTGAAAGAATAAAAAAATGGGATCACCCCTTGATGGTTCATGAGAGTTTAAGAAAATTAGCCCGTCTTACTCAAACCCCCGAAGAGATGCTTCCGATGGATGAAAATGAAGCTCCAAATGTTTATATCATAAAACAGGTTGACCTATCTTTTTCTGATATTAATCCTGACCTTATCTTAGAGACAGACCTTTTAAGAATACTATTTTTACAAGGTCAATCAAATGTGGATCTTGTCAATATTGCTAAAAAGAACTTAGATGAGAAATATTTTAAAATAAGAGTCTGTAAAAATCTTTTCACCAAATATTTAACTCTTTTTGAAGAAAAAAAAGCTCAAGATCTTCTCTCTTTTGCCATAGATTTAGAAAATGCTGAAGAGAGGCTGTTTTTATCTGAAATGTTTCAAAAAAAGATAAATACCGATAGAATTAAAGATAATTTCATTAAAACCGTTCAGCAAATCTTAGATAGATTTTGGATGGAAAAAAGAGAAGAGATCAAACTAAAAATCCACAGCTCAAAATTTTCAGATGATGAAATCATCAATCTTGCCAAAGAGTTCGATGAAATAAAAAATAAAAGACCTCAAATCATCTTAGAATAATAAAGATCTAGAAATATCTAATATGAAAATCTAGATCAATCCAAGCAGCTCTGATATCAATTTTTGGTTCAGATATTTGAAAAAAAGAAAGATTTTAATAAAACAGGAAAATAGTGTTTTAGGTAACTGTTATTTTTTTGGATTCGATATAGAATCGTTTTCTAAATTGATTTTTTCTGATTTGATCTTTTTTAATAAATTAATTTCTTTAGAACTTTCTAAGACAAAAAAACTGCTCGATAAGAAAAGTGTCGCTAAAGCTATTAGTACGCCTTTCTTATAAACTTTAAATAAATATTTTATTTTATTTGAAAGCCTTTGCATAAATAATCCTAAGTTTAATTAATATTTATTTTAGCTGTTTGCTAAATTAAACTAAACTAAAAATATATTTTTAATTTAGAGGGAAAAATTGCAGATTAATTTTTATTTTAAAAAAATATTTTATAATAAAAATTGTAAATATTTTTTAAATTATAATAATCTATAATTTAAAAACTATTCAAAATAATTATTCGTATTTATTTTTATTGATATTAACAGTATTATTAAAAGCGAAAAAGTTAAAATAAAATTTATAAACAAGGTGATTTCATGGATTTTGGAGTAAGACTTCCTATAATACATAATAGTTCTTATCCTATTAGGACCTTAAATCCTAAGGCAAAAGGAAATATTGTTATTGGGAAAAAA
>JAAKFJ010000066.1 GCA_011064745.1 Candidatus Anoxychlamydiales bacterium
GATTTGAAAAATTCAACAAAACGATTCGATTTGGGTATTAAAAATTCATCTATAAGATTACTGGCTTTAGTAATTTTATTATTGTGAAGCAAAATACTTACAATCTCTTTTAAAGTTTTAGATCTAAAACCTTTTTCTCGAGCAGAGGAATCCGGTAGTTTACTCAGAAATACAATTGCTTTTTTTATATTCTCATATGTTGGAAAGGATTTTGTAAATTTAATTTGAATTTTAACTTTATCGGATAATTCATCTATTTTATCTCTAAACTCACTTATTTTTTTAATATTCTCATCTGCTGGAAAAGCCTTTGCAAGCTTTATAAAAGCTTTGGCCTTAAGATAAAACAGATCAGGGTAATTGGGAATTAGATCTATCGAATCTTTTGCAATTTGAATATTATTTTCCGTAGGGAAACTTTGAGCAAATTTTATTCTAGCTAAAACTTTGTAAAAAGTTAAATCGTCTATTGGATCTATAAATTGATCTTTTATATGCAAATAATAGGATTCTCTCCAGGTGGAATGATCTTTAACTTTTTTTCCATATTTTTGAGCTAATATTTTCCAAAAAATATTATCCTCACCAGAAAAATTATTAACTCTTTGGCAAACAAGAGGTAATGTTTTAATATCGGCAGGAATATCAATGCATTTTTTAAAAATCTCAGCTAACATCTCATTGGGGAGATTTAATAAAGCATTGTCTGAATTTTCTAAAGAAGCCAAAAATGCTCTCTCTCTTACGTCTACAGCTACAGTCATATATACTTTCTTTTTTAATATTATTAATATTTATTATTCTTTAATTAACTACGTTAATTATATCAAAATAACATTTTATTATAAATAGCGATTAATTTATAAAAGTTAATATCGTAAGACGTTAATTATAAGAAGATTGCGTATAGCAAATGTAAAGGAAAAATTTTAAAATATTATTTTTTGAATTTTATGAATAAGATTGGTTTAATAGCGCTTTTTTAAAAAAATTTCCTTGAATTTTCTTCTTGTTTTGATGGGATAAAAGGTTTTACTTGAAGAGATGGGCTAAAAGTAATAAAATGGGAGTCAAACTGTTTAAAATCAATATATAGATGCTAAAAAAGAGGTAAAGATGTTATCTGCTTTAAAACGTATTTTAGAGATTCAAGATTTTGATATGAAGATGCTCAGGTTGATGCGAGTCAAAAAAGAGAGACTAAATGAGCTGGGACATATAGCTGCACTTAGAAGAGACTTAAAAACACAAAGGCAAGAAAAAAAGATTGAGATCGAAGAGCTTTCAACAAACATAATGGCTCAAGAAAATAAAATCTCTGAGATAAAAGAGAAGTTAAAAAAATTAGATGCTAAACAGAGTGCTATTAAAAAGGTTGAAGAGTTCAATGCCTTGACACAAGAGATGAGCACCCTCGAAAGAGAGAGAGTGGCGACAGAGAGATCAACATCTGATCTGATAGATAAAAAAAATATTGAAGAAGAAATTTTAGAAAAAATCAAACAAAGTTTAGTCTCATCTGAAAAGAGCTCAAAAGCTTTAGAAGAAGAAATTGTTAGCAACATAAATCTTATCAATACTGAAGGTAAAGACTTAAAAGAGAAAAGAGAAGTTTTATCTAAAGATGCAGATTTAGATGTGTTAAAGATCTATGAAAAGCTGCTTAGAAACAAAAAAGATCGAGTTATAGTACCGATGGAAAACAGAACTTGCTCAGGATGTCATATTGCACTTACTGCTCAACATGAGAATTCAGTTAGAAAGGGTGAGAGATTAATTTTTTGTGAACACTGTTCTAGAATCCTTTTTTGGCAAGAGAGCCAAGAATTAGAAGGCACAACAGTTGCCACAAAAAGAAGAAGAAGAAGAAAAACCCTTAAATCATAATAGTATTTTTTGGGGAAAAGCTAACAATCGCTACTTTTTTATAAAGTAGAGGAAAGTCCGGACTTCGAAGAAGACGATGCCAGAGAAATTCTGGGAGCCGCAAGGCTACGGAAAGTGCAACAGAGACTATTTCTTCAATTTGAAGAGTGAAAAGATTAGATATTCTAATTGCACTTAGAGAGATCTAAGGTGTTGTAAACCCCATCGGAAGCAAGGCAAAATAGAGCAAGCGCTCTTCTCGCAAAAAAGCTCAAAGTTAGCTGCTTGAGGACTTTGGTAAACAAAGTCCCTAGATGAATGATTGTTTAAAACAAAATCCGGCTTACTCGCTTTTCCCTTTTTTTATCTTAAAAATCCCAAGTAAATCTAGCTGATAAACCGTGGAGTAAAAACATTCCACTGTTTATATCTGCAGGATGTCCCCCTGATAATCTATCAGCAAAGGCAACCTCAGCAGGTCTAATAATTTCTAAAACGTTAAACCAAGAGTTTAATTCATAACCAGCGAAAAACTCTATTCTAGAACAATCCAAATTATATTGATAAGATGGACCTATATAGGCTTGAACGTTATAAGCGCCTCTTGTTTGATCATATTTTGCATCTTGATATGCAAATCCTGAAGTATCGGCATTAATTTGAGAAATATTTTTATATTTTCCCAAAAGTGGCGCCGTAGATACTTTACCTGTTAGATAAAAATTACAGCTGAAAAACCAATCAAAATCAAGACCTAGTCTCAAACCGCCACCAATAAATCTGAATTGATTAAATATTCTCTCTTCTTGTCCTGCAACATCTGTATAAGTAACATTCCAACTTTGTTTTATTCTACCACCTGTAAAACCACCAAAAAGACGTAATCTTAAATGAGGATTTGGGAGAAATACTCTTGAAACTAAAAGATCACCGAGTTCATAGTTTAATTTAATATTGCTACTCGCTGTTGCCAGCTCTTGACCTAGAACAGTATTTTGAGGAAAAGTTCCTACAACAGGCTGATCGAAAGGTTCTGATCTATTTGTGCTATCAGAGCCAGTTACTCTCATCCAAGTAAATTGTAGATATGACTGCCAATAACTCGGTGCATTGAACCAACCGAGAGAGACTCTAAATCCAGGCTTATAATCATAATTGGCAAATTTATAATCTCCGAGGCCATAATTTACTTGCGCAATTGTTTGATTGGTTTGAAAAGCATATTCAAGATCACCACTATCGGCTGTCCAATAAAGAAATTCTCCATTGACAAACACAACTTCTTCGCATTTTCTAAAAAGATCAGAATCATCAACGCCGCAAGCCAGACACTTTTTTTCTTGATAATCCGTTTGATCATACTGAGCAAAAGCCAAAGATGTTAATAAAAATAAAATAAAGTTTAAAACATAAATCTTTTTCATAGCCCTTTTTTCGCCTCTTTTTATATAGTCTCTATATTCATATTATCAATTAGCTAAAAAAAATAAATAAATATTTTTAAAAAATGAGTTTTTCGATATCTAATGATATAAAATCTATTTCTTTAGTTACATTTATACCTAAAATTCAAGTCGTAGAAAAAGTAAAAAAAATTGCTAAAATACTATTCAATAGCGCTCTTTTTTGGGCGCCATTAATTGGCACAATTACTTTTTTATCTATTATCTCTTTTTATATTTTACCAAATATTGTTACATTTTCTATTTCTATAATCTCTAGCTTAGCATTTGTTATTCTACTCAAAAAAAAGAAAGGAGATTTAATCTATGAGATATCTATTCTAGATTCACGGATAAGAGAATGTATTTCTCAAAAAAGATATCCTTGGTTTAATCAAATAACAGAAAACATTTTTTTAGGCGCAATACCTTTAAAAAATTTAAATCATCCCAAAATTTTCAAAGAAAAAAAAATATCATCTATTTTAAGTCTTGTTGAAAAAAAAGAGACGACAAAAAAGACCATTTTAAGCTCCCCTGTTAAGCTTGATTTTTGGAAAAAAAATAGTTTCAACCACCTGCATATTTCAACAAAAGATCGTTATCCTGTATCTTTAGAAAATCTAAAAAAAGTCGCCTTCTTTATTCATCGAAATGTCAAAAAAAATAAAAAGGTATATGTCCATTGTACAGCCGGAAGAGCAAGATCTACGATGAGTATATTAGCTTATCTAATGAAATATCAAAAGATGCCTCTAAAAGAAGCTTTTTCATTAATTAAATCTAAAAGAAGTATCATTTTACTCAATCCCTCTCAGAGAAAAACTTTAGTTGAGTTTGCAAAACTCTTAGCTTACCTAAGAAAAAATCCACCTAAAATTTAAGAAAAATTATATTCATTTGACCATTAAACCCCTCTAACCTTCAATTAAGCTGTCTTTCCAAATATCTAATAATAAATAACTTGCATAGATAAAGATCATTTTAATTGATTTTACTCAATACATTGAGTAAAATTACTCAATAGACTGAGTAAAATATTTTGTAAGGGAATTTTTTATGCAAAAAAGACCGATATTTAAAGACCTTCTAAAAAGGATAAAGGAGCCAAGAAAATTTATACAAGTCCTTTTAGGACCTAGACAAATAGGTAAAACTACTTTAGCTCTGCAAATTATAGATGAGTTAAAAATTGATTCATATTATGCATCAGCAGATATAGCAACCCTACAAGATTTAGCTTGGTTAGAAACCCAGTGGGAAATAGCAAGACAAAAAGCAACATTAAAAAAACCATCTCTTTTAATTATCGATGAAGTTCAAAAAATTCCTTACTGGTCTGACATTATAAAAAAGCTTTGGGATGAAGATACTAAAAACAAATGCAACTTAAAAGTTATTATTTTAGGATCGTCTCCTTGGTTGATGCAAAAAGGTTTATCGGAAAGCTTAGCTGGACGTTTTGAAATTCTACCTATAACACATTGGAATTTCAATGAAATGTCCAAATTTTTTAATTGGAAATTGGATCAGTTTATATATTTTGGGGGATATCCAGGTCCAGAGCATTTAGCAAACACAAAAAATTTACCTAGATGGTTAAATTATATTAATGATTCATTAATAGAAACGACTATATCTAGAGATATTCTTTTAATGACACAAGTAAATAAGCCAATTCTTTTAAGACGCTTATTTCAACTAGGATGCAACTATTCTGGACAAATTCTTTCATATCAAAAAATGCTCGGTCAACTTCAAGATGCTGGAAACACAACAACTCTCGCTCATTATTTAGAACTACTCTCTGGAGCAGGCCTAATCAGGGGTTTAAATAAATACGCAAATCAAAAAGCCCGCTTGAGATCATCTAGCCCAAAATTTCAAGTATATAATACAGCTTTAATGAGCGCTCTAAGTGGAAAATCTTTTAAAGAAGCAAAAGAGGATAAGGTGTTTTGGGGCCGTTTAGTTGAGTCTGCTATTGGAGCATATCTTTTAAATGAGATTAGAGGAACTCAAATTGAGCTCTACTATTGGAGAGAACAGGATCAAGAAGTTGATTTTGTTCTTAAAAAAGGAAAGTTTATAACGGCTATTGAAGTAAAAAGTTCACATAAAAAAGTAAAACTTTCAGGATTAGAAATTTTTGCTAAAAAATATAATCCCAACCGATTATTGTTAATTGGTGATCATGGTGTCTCTATAGAAACCTTTCTAAAGACGCCTATAGAAAAATGGCTTACAGAATAAATTGTAGAATTCTTAAAATTTGAATTTCCCAACAGCATTTGAATAGTTTTTAAATCAGCTATTTCTTTCTGAAAAGATTCTGGCTTATCTTTGGCTTTTGATGGTTTCTTTTATTAATCAAAAAAAATATTATATAACTCACAAATTTTTATTAAAGTAGGAGAGCTGTATGTTTAGAATCCTAAAATACTCGGTGATGTTTTCTTTAGCATTTTTAAGTAGCGCTTTTTCTATAAATGTTAATTTTTCCTATCCTACTTCTACATCACTAAGCTCCCCTGATTTAGGACTTCGAGGAGAGTTTACTCAAATCGCAACTGATAGCTCAGGAAGATATGTCTATATTATATGGGATGATCCTACAGGAGCAGAAAAAATCCAAGTTGCTGTTTCCTCAGATTTTGGTGTAACTTGGTCAGATCAAATCCTTATAGGTTCTGGAATAAAAGCTCAAATAACAACTGATAATTCAGGAAAATATGTCTATGCTGTTTGGAAAAATTCATCCAGCGATATTCAAGTAGGTATTTCCTCAGATTTTGGTATAAATTGGGCCCCTCCTACATCAACGCCTGATGGGACACCAGCTCTTGGAACAGGCGAAAATGCTCAAATAACAACTGATAATTCAGGAAAATATGTCTATGCTATATGGAACGTTTTAGCCGGAGCTGTTCAAGCAGCTTTTTCATCAGATTTTGGTCTAAATTGGGTTTCCCCTACATCAACACCAACCGGTACAACTCCTAATCTTGCATCTTTAGGAGAATTTTCACAAATAACAACAGATAATACAGGTAAATACGTCTATGCAATATGGGATGATCCAACGGGAGCGGGAACTATTCAAGTAGCTGTTTCATCAGATTTTGGTATGAATTGGATCTCACCTTCATCAACGCCAGCTGGCACGCCTGCTCTTGGCGCGGGAGAATTATCTCAAATAACAACTAATAGTAGTGGTCAATTTGTCTATGCAGTTTGGAATGTCACAGCTGCAGGTGCTGTTCAAGTAGCTGTTTCATCAGATTTTGGTATGAACTGGTCTAATCCTACATCAACACCAACAGGTGCTATACCAGATCTTGCCTCGTCAGGATTAAACGCTCAGATAACCACAGATAATAGCGGTCGGTTTATCTATGCTCTCTGGAGCGTTCCCCCTGGAAATGTTCTAGCGGCTATTTCAATGGATTTTGGTATGAATTGGGTCTCTCCTTCATCAACATCCCTTGCTACACCTATAATAGGGGTGGGAGTTGTTCCTCAAATAACTACAGATATCTCTGGTAGATATATTTATGCAGCATGGAATAATCTTGCTACTGGACGTACTCAAATAGTACTTTCATTAGATTTTGGTTTAAATTGGTCTGAACCTACTTCAACACCGATAGG
>JAAKFJ010000067.1 GCA_011064745.1 Candidatus Anoxychlamydiales bacterium
AACGAAGCTCTTCTTCTAATTTCGATAAAAGATTTAATAGCTTTTCTTTGGAGCTATCATCTTTGGGAATAGGTGCTGCCATATTTTGTCTCCTTGTTATTTCTCCCCATATTTATTTTAGGTTGTTTTGCACCCCCTCGTCTACAAAAATCTTTTTAAATTTTAGAAAATGATTTTAAAGAACTTATAGATAAAAGCTTAAAATTTAAATTTCTTTAGCTTTTTTGAGAGAAAATCTAACAAAATATGGAGAAATTAGCTCATTTATAAGAGTAACCCCAATAACAGCATTAACCATTAAATCACTTAAAAAGGGGATGGTTTTAGAAAAAATAATATCAGCTTCTAGGACAAGACCAATACACAATCCTGCTGTAGGTAAAAGAGATAGACCCATATATTTTTTTATTGGTGCTGGTGATCGACTTACGACCCCACCAAAATACGAGCCGAAATATTTTCCTATGAATCTAGCAATTAATAAGATGCCTGTTAAAATAATCCCTTTTGATAAAAACTGTATATCTAATTGAGCACCTGCTAGTAAAAAGAAAATACCAAATATGGGCTCTTCTATAGACTCGATTACCTCAAAAGCATCATCAGCTTTTTCATGTTCAATAAAGTTAGCAATAAAAAAACCTAAAATCATATTAGATAAAAGAGCAGATATTCCGATTGTTATTGCAAGACCTCCTGTCAATAATACAGCGCCAGTAATAATTCCTAAGAGTATATCCTTCGGTTTAAAAAACTTAAGGATTAATTTTAAAATAAATCCCATCAAAACACCGAGCATAACTGCTAAAAATATAGAAGTTATTGGCTCTAAAAAAGCTATCGTAAAATCAAGCTTATCTCCAGCAATTAAGTTTCTGGATATAACCATTGCAAAAGAATAAAAAATTAACGCTATAGCATCATCGATAGTGATAATACCTAATAATATATTGGTAAAGGTGCCTTTTTTGGCTTTATATTCATGGAGTATACTCAAAATCGAAGCTGGAGCTGTAGCTAAAAAAATAACTCCTAGAGTTAACGAAATAGGTAAATATGTTCTTTGATAGCCATTATTAACTTCATTAGTTGAAACTACCAGTGGTAATAAAATAGCTGAAAAAACAAAAACAAATATAAAAGCTCCAATAGCTTGAAAAATGGTGATCCAAATAATTGATTTTTTGAATTTCTTGAAAATACTTATTCTTAAAGAACCTCCAATTGAAAAAGCAATTATTGAAAGTGCTATATCTGTGATAATTGATAAATCTTTAAAAATTAGCTTTTGAGAGAAAAAATTTAAGAGCGAAGGTCCAAAGAGTATTCCGGCGAGTAGATAACCAACTATATGCGGGGATTTAAAAAAATTAGCAATCCTACCACAGGCCTGAGAGATTAAAAATAATAGACCGATATAAACTAAAAAATGCAAATGCATAGGTAGTTTTAGAAAAGAGAATAACTCAGCCATATTTACTCATTCAAAGGTTTGATTTCGGTAGCCTCTAAGCCTTTGTCACCCTTTTTTACATCGAATTCAACTCGTTGATCTTTTTCGATACTTTGATCCTCAGTTAGAATATTTGATTTATGAAAAAAAATGTCCTCACCTGTAGAACCATCTTCTGTTATAAAACCAAAATGTTTGTTATCATCGTACCATTTTACAGTGCCTTGACGGAACATTTTTAAACCTCATTGCTAATGACTTTATCGTAACAATTTTTTTTGTTAAAAAAAAATGTTTTTTTTAAAACCTGTAATAAAATATTCTATTGCTTAACATTTTTTAAAGAACGAATTATATGCAACTAAGTAATTTAAAAGCTGGGATGCGGGCTAAAATAGAAAAAATTTTAGAAAAAAAAGAAATAAAAATTAAATTAGCATCATTAGGTATTGGCATTGATACTATAATAATGATGGTAAAAAACGATTTTATTGGAGCTATTATTTTAGCAATCAAAGATAATAGGATAATTATAGATAGAGATTTAGCTAAAAAAATAGATGTCAAAGTTTTATGAAAAAGCTACTTGTTGCCCTTATTGGAAATCCCAATGCTGGAAAAACAACAATTTTTAATCATTTAACAGGGTTTCGTCAAAAAGTTGCGAATTATCCAGGCGTAACTGTTGAGAAAAAAATAGGTACTAAAAAATTTAATGATACAACTATAGAAATTGTTGACCTACCTGGAATTTATTCTTTAAGTACGCATTCTGAAGATGAACAAATTACTAAAAATTTTATTTTAGATGAAAAACCCGATATTATAATAAATATTGTCGATGCTTCCAATCTGGACAAATCTTTGCTTTTAACAACTGAGTTAATGGAAACAGGCAGGCCTATTCTTTTAGCTTTAAATATGATAGATCGCGCTACAAAAAACAATCAAACCATAGATGTTAAATTTTTAGAAAAACTTCTTGAAGTTGAAACAGTCCCAGTTGTTGCAATCAAGAAAAAAGGTTTAGATGAGCTTATAAAAAAAGCATATCAAATATCTAAAAGAAAAACGCTCTCTTTTGGAGTAAATGTTAAATTTGATCAGCCCATCGAAAATGAAATCAAGAAAATTGAAAATCTATATTTAGATCCAATCGAGATAAATGAAAAAAGACTTATCGCGCTCAAGCTTTTACAAGAAGATGAACATTTTCTAAAAAAAATACGTTCTAAAGATTTATTAAAGCAGGTTCATCTTAGTCGAGAAATATTACAAAGTTATTTCAAAGATCATTTAGAGATAATCTTTTCTAAAAAAAGATATGAATTTATTGACTCTATTTTAGAAAAAGCACTAGTGAAAAAAAATCATTATCAAAAAACTAGATCAGATAAAATAGATGAAGTTTTGACTCATAAGTTTTTTGGTCTGCCGATATTTTTATTAATTATGTATTTGATTTTTCAATTTACATTCAGCATTGGTGCATATCCAATGGGATGGATAGAAAGTGGATTTTCTGCTCTAACAACTATTATTTCGAATCTCTGGCCAGCGAGCAGTTTTACGCTTTTTAGATCTTTGATAATTGATGGGGTAATAGCTGGAGTTGGATCAGTTGTTATTTTTATGCCTAATATTTTAATTTTATTTTTTTGTATTTCTATATTGGAAGATTCTGGGTATATGGCAAGAGCAGCTTTGATCTTAGACAGATTTATGCATAAAATTGGCCTGCATGGAAAAAGCTTTATCCCTATGTTAATAGGTTTTGGATGCTCTGTTCCAGCTATTATGGCAACAAGATTTATGGAAAGCAAAAAAGATCGTTATATCACTATTTTAACAGTCCCCTTAATAGCTTGTAGTGCTAAACTAGTTGTTTTCACCTTGTTAATCCCTGTTTTTTTTCCAAAACCTTATCAATCAATAGTTTTATTTGCCCTATATTTGATCGGTATTGTTCTGGCGATAATAGTTATTAAAATATTTAAATTAACTCTTTTTAAAGGCAAACCTTTTTCTTTTGTCATGGAGCTTCCCTCATATAAAATGCCATCTTTTTTTACGACTATAATCCATATGTGGGGCCACTCGAAAGAATATATAAAAAAAGCTGCAACTTTAATCCTTGGCTTTTCAATAATCATATGGGCTTTTAGCTCTTTTCCCCTAAAAGAAAAAGATATCTCTAAAACTTATATGGGAAAAATAGGAAAAAGTATTGAACCGATATTTAAACCGCTCGGATTTGATTGGAAAATAGATACGGCCCTAATCAGCTCTATTGCTGCAAAAGAAGTCTTTATCACTCAAGTCGGCGTTGTCTATGCGATTAAAGGTTCAAAAGATACATTAGTGTTGCAGGATAATCTGAAAAAAGATTACAGCCCCCTTCAAGCCTTTTGTATTATGTTATTTGTTTTGATCTCTACGCCTTGTATTGCGACTATTGCTATTACCAAAAAAGAGACCGGCTCCTATAAGTGGGCATTTTTTCAATTTTTCTATCTTAGCGCACTCGCCTACATTGTAACTCTGATCGTTTATCAAGTAGGCTCAATTTTTGTGGGAGGTTTAAATGGGTGATAAAGCTATAGTATTTTTGATCGTTTCTATAACAATAACCATCATGAGTATTTTTGGATATAGAGGGTTTACAAGAGGCACCTTTTGCTCTAAATGTAAAATAAATAAAAAGAAAAAGTAATTGTAACGCATTCAAGCATATGGCCAATCTGAAGTTCAACTTCAGATTTGCACAACTTTATAAATTTTAAACTTATCCAAACTTTAATTTTCTATCATTGAGAGTTGCAATACAGCTATAGGCCATATGACAAGAGAGACTTGTCCAAATATCTGTTTCTTTATTCAACAGGGCTAAAATAGCGCCGAGCGTTATATGAAAGATGATGGAAGGAACATTCATCCAGAAGATGGTAGGTGAAAAGTGATATATGCCAAAAACTAAAGCTGTTTTGATAACAGTATTTAAATGGTTATTAGGATTTTTATTTTTTTTATCCTCAGAAAAATAGCTTTTAATATAACCATTGAAAAGAATTTCTTTTATAACAGGGTAGATCAGGATCGCATAAAAAGTTGCGAAGTTGCCGACAAAACCTTTTTGATAAATTAATCTATCAAATTTAAATGTTTTTAAATTGAGATAATTTAACATTTTTTCAATAAAAGGGTTCATGGATTTATCCAAATAGAAAAGAGCAGGAGAGAGGACTATTCCTTTGATGATATTTTTTAAAGTTTTTAACTTATCATCTAAAGGTAAATACTCAGAGATAGATTTTAGCTTATCTCTTTTTTTCAAAGAGGCGATCAAATCTTTAGAACCTTTTAAAACTAAAACAGTCAAAGCGACATAGTAAATTGTGTCGATTGCTCCAAAAGCTGTCCAAAATCCATAAAAAAATATGAAAAAGGGGATTTTAGTAATGATTCTAAATGAAAAAAAACTGCTAAAAAGATCTTGAGCAAAAAATTTCAGAGCATCTTTTAGATATATAAAACTACTCAAGGCTATTTTTTGTATTCTTTTTAAATAGGTTTCATTTTGCAAAGATGAGGCGCTGGATTTTAAACAAGGTTTAGAGGGGAAAATAAAATTACTAATTGAAGATGCCATTGAAAGCCTTGCTTTAATTGAAAAAAATATTATTGGTTATTGGGATTTATAGCTATAAAGGGAAAAAAGAAAAATTTCTCTTAAAGAAGATCTATTAGAGATTTAGCATTTTTTATTGCATAAGCTTTTTCATCATTATTAAAGTAGCAAAAGATATCAAGCTTACGTTTTTGAAAATTTTTTATAATTTTAGCCCATTTTTGAAGAGTCTTTTTTGAATATAATCCAGAGTATGCTTTTTTAGGACCATGCAGTCTGATATATACAAAGTTTGTTGTTATCTCTATCGGTGTTTGAAAACCTTCCAAATCATAAATACAAAAAGCTATTTTATATTTTTTTAAAAGAGTAAAAACCTCATTTACTAGCCATGATCTATCTCTAAACTCAAAAGCGTATCTATAATTTTTATCCAACGCTTTTAAAAAGCTTTCAAATCTTTTGATCTCTAATTTCCAATTAGGTGGAATTTGAAAAAGAATTGGGCCTAAATTTGGTTTTAAATGTTTTATCCTATTTAAAAATAAATTTAGGTGTTTTTTCGGTTCTTTTAGTTTTTTTATATGAGTGATAAATCTAGATGCTTTTAAAGAAAAGACAAAGTCTTTTTTAGCTTCTTTTCTCCAGTTTAAAATGGTCTTTTTAGAGGGGAGACGATAGAAAGTGTTATTGATTTCTACGGTTCTAAAAAACTTTGAATAATAATCAAAATAATCTTGAGATTTTAGATCTTTGGGATAAAAAATATTTTTCCAATGTTCATAGTACCAGCCCGATGTACCTATGTATATTTTGGTTTTTTTCATCTTAAACAGGAATAGATGTTGTTTCTGATGGATGTTTTTTCTCTTTTATTAACTTATGTAAAAAAGGCACTATACAAAGAGTTATTATGCCAGCTAAAACAGTAGAGATGCCTAAAATCATAAAGATTTTGAAAAAAGAAGGATTTGTAATTAAAGGATCAGTGTTTTTAGATGTTCCAATTGCCATTTTAGAAAAAAGATTGGCAAAGATTGCGGCAACCCCTGTTAACATCATCCAAGTGCCCATCATAATACCTTGGAGTTTATGCGGGATTAGCTGACCTATCATAGCATAGCCTATCGGTGATATACAAAGCTCACCAATACTTTGAAGAATATAGCTAAATACAATCCATCCGAAACTGACAAAACCCTTGGAATCTGCAAAATATATACTTATAGCCAGTACAACAAACCCAAGTCCTATTAAAAAAAGTGACAAAGTAAACTGGACTGGGATAGTGATATTGAACCCTTTTTTTCTAAGCCTGTTGTATAAAACAGCCATCAGAGGTCCGCCAATAATGATAATTATTGTATTGATGTTTAAAGCCCACTGTGGTTCCAAGAGATATCCAAAGACGTTTCTATTGACGTTATGCTCTATAAAGAGGGTAAGGCCCATTGGAGCGGTCATATAAAGCGTCCAAAAAATTAAAGACATAAAACACAAAATTAAAAAAGCCCACATTTTCTCTTTTGCTATAATGTTTTTTTGCTTCAATGCAAAAAAGATAATTACAAAAACCATTGCTCCACCCGCTATGAGGATCATTTTATTTGAAAAAGCAGAATATCTAAGTAACCAAATCAAAGCGGTAATGATAGCGCCGATCACTAAAAGCCCAAAAATTCTAAATAAGAGCCTTTTTTTGAAATGCAAAAAGGAAAAAAAAGTTTTTCTATCTTTTAATATTTTCCAAGTTGATAGGACTATTATAAAAGTTATTATATTTGATGCTGCACCTAGTAAAAATAAATTTGAGTAGTTTGCTGTTTTTTCAAAAATTCCACTTATTG
>JAAKFJ010000068.1 GCA_011064745.1 Candidatus Anoxychlamydiales bacterium
ATAAACGATTTTAGGGATAAGACCTAAATCTTCTGCGATGGGAAGAAGTTTAGAGGAATGTAGCATCATTAAAAGTCTATTTCTGCCATTTTTATTCCAAAGGGCGGGATCTCTTGGAAAAAATCTTCCTTCGGTGGCAGGTTCATTTTTTAACATACTCCAAATTCTAAAGAAGCCAACTACGTGATCGATTCTATACATGTGGTAGATATTTTCAACAGTTTTTAATCTTCTTCTCCACCAGTGATAGTTGCTATCTTTTAGGTTCTTCCAATTAAAGAGGGGAAATCCCCATCTTTGCCCATATATACTGTAGGCATCAGGAGGAGCTCCAGCGGCTTTATCTAGATCAAACATAGATCTATTAAACCAAACATCTGAGCTATTTTTACTAACAAGGATGGGTACGTCACCGAGAATTTTGATATTTTTTTTATCAGCATACTCTTTAACAGAAGAGAGTTGCTTAAAACAGATATATTGGGTAGCGAAATGAAAGTGCATATCGCTGTGATATTTTTCGATATATTTAGAGAGATTTTTTTCATCTATATGTTGTAGATCTTCAGGCCATTTATCCCAAGTTTTATAATTTTGTTTTTCTTGAAGGGTTCTAAAAAGAGCAAATTCTTCTAACCATGAATTATTTCTTAAAAATTTCTCAAAATCTTTATCTTTTTTTAGATCATCAAAAATGTATTTATAGTATTCATATAAAAAATCTAGTTTTAGTCTTTTGAGTTGTAGATAGTGAACTTTTTGATAAGTGTTTAAAATCTCAAAATCTTTGAGTTTTTCTTTTAGCTCTTTATTGTCATCTAAACCCTCTAGAGCGTTTAAAGAAATATGCAAAGGGTTTAAAGCGCAAGAAGATATCGCATTATAGGGGCTCGGATCTTTGCCGGTGGCATTTAAGGGAAGAAGTTGTACAACATCAAAACCAACATCTTTGCACCAATCTATAACTTTAAATAAATCGAGATATTCACCGACACCTGAGCTATTTTGACACCTTAGGGCAAAAAGGGGAATAACAACGCCATGGTGAGGGCGGGCACCAATTTTTTCCCAATGTTTACTCGCAGCAGTTGTTGAAATGTATTTTTCTATTTCATCCATATTATTTTCTTATCACAGGGGAGGTTTGTCCTGAGTTAATGGCATCTTTATATAAAAAACAAAGCTCAACAAAAGTTGATAAATAGCTGGCTAAAACATCAACTTTAAGAGATCTAAAATCTAAAAAGTTGTGAAGAGCTAAAGAGCTATCTGGTTCAAAAAAAGAGAGTATTGCGACATATGGAAACTTATCATTTGCTTTTAAAGCATCGAGCAGAACTTTTTCTCTAAATTTACCAGGTGGTAGCTCGCAAACAGATGAAAAGACAATTAAATTTTGAGAAGTCTGATCAAGCTCTAATTGAACTTTAATAACATCATCGAAAACAATTACACAAGCCCCGTTCTTATCAACGTATAAATCTTGGGATAAATGATCAGCGAGAGATTCAATTAAATCCTGGAATTTGTTTTGCATTATTCATCCTCTTCAAAGAGTTCTTCTAGCTCTTCTAAAGCTTCTATGAAAGCAAAAAGAGCCTCTTCTCTGTGTTTATCAGATCTATATAATCTTTTAGAGGTTTGTCGAATGCCATCACGCATTTGCGTATAGATAATTATTTGCGCAGCTATCTCATCTGAAATACCGAGTTTTCTACAAAGGTCTAAGATTTTATCAGATGAAATATAACGCTCTTTTAAAAGATTGATAAATATTTTTGAGAGCAGCTCAAAATTTAAGATATCTGGTAAAATCAAACCAAAATGATCGAATTGAGAAGATATTAAACCTGTTCTAGATTGAAAGAATCTAAATACTCCTAAAATTGCTTGAAGGATTTGAGTCTCTTCCATCAGTCTTGAGAGTTCTCCTCTAGTAATAGATGGTCCTTTAGATTTTAAATCAGCACCAAGAGAATGAAACAAAAATCTAATCACCACTTTCATATTCTCATAAGAAAATTTAGCACTAAGCTCATCGAAAAGAGTATGAGCTGTTCTGGGATTCCCGGTAATATCTCGATACATATCGCGGAGCGCAGTTGGAGAGCCGAGTCCAACTTTGGAAAAGGTTTGAGCTTGGAAATTTATATTTCTGCCAGCGATGATTTCTCTTTGATAAGAAGCATTTAAAAACTCTTTAGCCTTTAAAACTTTCAAAGCTAAATTACCTTTAGTCGTTTGAACTAAAAAATCTAAAGCATCATCAGCTAAAGTATAGTCAGGATAAAATTCTAAAACTTTTCTTAAAATATCTTCAATAGTGTCATCATCACTAATTGTATCTCTTAAAATTAAAAGAGTTTTTGTTTTGAGCTCAAAGTTTTTAGAATTAAATCTAGATGCAGTATCTTCAGCATTTTTAACGTCTTCAACAATTTCAACTTCTTCATCAGCGAACTGAGATTTTGATAAAGCTTTTCTTGAAATTCTTTGTTCTTCTAAAGTTTTAAATTTTTTTTGGATAAGAGCTTGGGAAAAACCAGATTCTTGAAAAGCTTTTAGAGCTCGTTTGCTAGCAACTTGTTGCATCATTCGCTGCTGTTGTGCTTTTTGAGCAGCTTGTTGCCGGGCTATGCCTTTAGGTCCTGTTGGTTTTGATATTCTTTCCATAATTTTATGATAGCTGTATTCTTCCCAATGGTTGTATGCGAATCTCCGGGACAATCTCTTGGAATGATACGACAGCTAGATCTGGAAATTCTCCTTCTATTAATTTTCTGACGAAACGTCTGACATCAATTGCTGTTAAGAGTACTGGTGGTTGACCGCCTGGTGGAGTCGGAACAATTGTGCTTCTCATAGAATGTAAAATCATTTGAACAGAATCAGGATCTAAAGCGAGATAAGATCCAGCGGATGTTTGTTTGATAGAACCTCTTACCATATCTTCAATTTCAGGATCCAAAAGATATACAGACAAAACTGTTTGTCCCAGTGAATATTTATAAGATATGTAGCGTTTTAAAGAAGATCTGACATATTCAGTTAGAAGTACTACATCTTTTTCTGTTTGTGCCCATTCACTTAACGCTTCTAAAATAGTTCTTAAATCTTTAATAGAGACTTGTTCTTGGACTAAACGTTTGAAGATATCGGTTAGTTTTTGAAGTGGTACAAGCCTTGTGACCTCTTTGATAAGATCTGGGTAAGATTTTTCAATGAATTCTAAAATTGCTCTTATCTCTTGGATGCCGATAAATTCAGATGAATATTGTCTATAGAATTTAGATAGATGTAAAATTACAACTTCTAGAGGCATCCAATATTTAATTTTTGCTTTATCTAATATAGCTTTGTGTTTTTCTTCTATCCAAAGAGTCGGAAGACCTAAAACACTTTTGGTTTTAGTGTATGGAAGATTATATCTTTTTAGAGTTTCTTCGTTTTCATTTGTTAAAAGATAGTGAATTAAAACCTTTCCCTTTAACATCGGAACTTCATTTAAATAGATTAAATATTCATCTACTCCAAGTGTTGGAGAATCGGTTCTTACATGAACTCCCGGAAATCTAACTCCTAAATCTTGATATAGAGCATGTCGCATTTTAGGAATCATTTTATCGATAAAAGATAAGCCTTTTTTGTCTTTTTTAATTAAGGCTGATAAGTCTGTACCTAGTTCTAAAATAGCTGGTAGAGTCAAGGCATAATCTTCTGAACCGCCTGAGATTACAGCATGACCTTCAACATCTTCGATAGCTCCAACACCCGTTGCTAATTTGGCTTTGGCTTTTTTCTGTGTTAAGAAAACTATGAATCCTATAGTTGCCATTATTAAACCAATTAGTAAAAAAGGCGTGACGGGAAAGCCAGGTATCGTAGCCATTAAAAAGAGAGCTCCAGAGGAGATCATAAAAGCTTTTGGTTGGCGAAGCAATTGCTCGGTAATATCTTTTCCCAGGTGATCATCTTTCTTTTCTGATGACACTCTAGTCGTTACGATACCAGAGGCAATTGCTATCATAATCGATGGAATTTGTGATACCAAACCATCCCCAATAGATAATAGAGAGTATAGCTGCGCAGCATCACCAATTGTCATTCCTCGTTTTGTAGTTCCAATTATTAACCCACCGATGATATTAATAATCGTTATCACAATTCCAGCGATAGCGTCCCCTTTGATGAACTTCATCGCTCCATCCATCGCTCCATAAAGATGAGACTCTTTATTTAATGATAAACGAAGAAGTCTGGCTTGCTGAGTGTCAATAACACCTGATCTTAAATCAGCATCGATACTCATCTGTTTTCCCGGCATAGCATCTAAAGTAAATCTAGCCGCAACCTCAGATACTCTCTCAGCACCTTTGACAACAACAATAAATTGCACAACAGTAATAATTAAAAAGATAACACCACCGACAATGTAGTTGCCTTGAACCACAAAATTACCAAACGCAAAGATGATCTTACCCGCATTAGCTTGAAGTAAAATCTGTCTTGTTGAAGAGATGTTTACTCCTAACCTATAAAGTGTAGTTAATAAAAGCAAAGATGGAAAAACTGATAGGTGAACAGCTTTTTGGATATATAACGATACAAAAAGTATCGTAATCGAGGCTGTTAAATTAATAGCTATCAAAACATCGATGACATGAGGGGAAACCGGAAAGATAAGCATCATCAAAATACTTATTACAAAAATAGCAAGTATGAAATCACTAGATTTAGAGAGAGTGTCTAAAGTTTTGGTGCTTCCTAAAGTTCTCGATAGATTATCTAGAATTTTACTCATTTAAATATCCCCACATTAACATCTGCCATTTCTTCCATTGTTTCTAACCACTTTAATATTTCCGCAACCGGGCGATAGACGTCTTTCGGTATATAATCTCCAACTCTTCCAATGTTAAATAATTGTCTTGCTAAACTAACATTTCGCATAATTGGTATATGATTTGCAATCCCTATTTTTACAATTTGTTCCGCCATCGGACCTTGTCCCATAATGATAATAGTAGGGACTGGATCTTTTTCTTCTTCGAATCCTAAAGCAACTGCAATATGAGTTGGATTTGTAACAATTGCTTTCGCTCTTTTGGCTCCTGATGGGCCCTCTGAATAAGCTATCTCTCTAAATCTCTCGCGCCTTTTCCCTTTAATTTGCGGATCTCCTTCAGTATCTTTATATTCCTGTTTTAATTCAAATTTTTCCATCATCATTTCTTTGGCGAACTGCTTTTTTTGAAAAGCTAAATCAAAAAGTGCAATAACTAAAAAAAAGATTCCAACCTGAATAGCTACTTTTCTTAAAAACTCATTCATGATTGTTAAAGTTCCAATAATGGGAAATTTTACCGACAAAACAACTTGTGGCAACATATTTTTGATAATCAAAAAAATGATTAAAGCTGCTCCTGTAATTTTAAGAACTGATTTTATAAGTTCGACTAAAACCTTGAGTTTGAATTTTTGTTTTATGCCTTCAATCGGATTTAATTTTTTTAAATCAAATTTCATTGCCTGAAATGAAAACAAGGGTCCTACTACAAAAAAATTAGCTAAAACACCAACAATAGCAACAATAATAATAATCGGAAAACTACAAATCATAATAACATTTATAGCCTCCATTATAAATCCACCAGCTCTATGTTGCAGATCTATATTTCCTGAAACAGCTCTAAGAGTCATTACAAGATAGCTAGCTAAATTCTTATACAAAAAAGAAGCTGCCATTAGGACCCCAAAAATTGACGTTGCAAAAGTAAAAGCGGATGGGAAATCTTGCGATTTTGCGACTTGTCCTTTTTTTCTGGCGTCCCGAAGTTTCTTCGGGGTCGCCTTCTCGGTTTTTTCTGCCATTTAAGCTCTAATTTGTTTTCAATTCACTTGATTGGTTTAACTAAAACAACCCTTGGTTTGGATTATAGTATATTTTATCTTTATCGAAAACAAATTAGCCATATAGGAGATATTAAAAAATTATGTTATCTTTAATGTTTTGCAATGCTCCCGATTGGAAAATAGAAAATCTTCTTTTTTTAAGGCTAAAAATTTTTTTCATTAATAGATTCTATTTATTAATAACTGTTACTATGTCGATTTCTAGATAAAATAAAGAATAATATGTCTACAAGACCTTCAAAAATGGCCAGAACTGGCACTCTTGATATTAAACAATTCGAAAAAAAGCGATATTTCTTATAGGAAGTAAATTTGAAAATAAGAAATTTAATGAAATGATTGATAGAACTAGAAAAATAGCAAATAGTTGTTTTTTTGAGTTCGCGATGGAAAAGGCAGGTATGACATTTAATGTATTAAAAAAGAGAAAAGCATTAAGAGATACTCTTAAAGTTTTAGAAAAACTCCCCTTCTATTTAAGAGAGACATTTTTAAATGTTAGAAATTCGAATAAAAGTGGTTCAAGAGGCAATTCTGAATATGGAAGTACTTTTTTGCAATTAGCTTTGCTTGAAAAAGAAGAAAAAATAGCTTTTAAAATTTTAGAACTATTGGATATTAAAAATCGAAAAAAGGTTCTTTTATCGAAAAATATCCATAAGTTAAATGCTTTAGATATTGCAAAAGATAATGAAAAGCTTACAAAAGATCTCATATCTTATTTGAGTGAAAAAGATAGGAATGGGATCTTATCACGCATGGAAGAATAATATTACATCGCCATCTTGAACGATATATTCTTTTCCTTTAGATAGATAACTCGTTTTCAAGATTAAATCTGGAAAAATGACATCCCTTATTAATTAAAATAACTCATTATTAATAGTTTGTAATATATATAAAATATTTTTTAAGATTGAAAATAACTATATTAGCGTGTTATTATATATATTAATAAATAATTACAAATAA
>JAAKFJ010000069.1 GCA_011064745.1 Candidatus Anoxychlamydiales bacterium
GAAAAGAGCATTTCTCAAATGAAAGATTCAGGTTTATTAAACATAAGCGATAGAGATTTTAGATGTTTATTAAAAGCTTACAATAAACATGGACCTTCAGGCCTTATTGCAAAAAAAGAGGCATGCCAAGCAATAATCGATTACCAAAAAAAATATTTATTCCATTTCTAAAAAATAATCGTTAAAAAAACTCTTTGTTTTTTTTGCTAATATCAAGATATTGGTAAAAATCATTTTGATAGCTAATTTTTAGAAATGGTATAAATTTCTTCTCAAGAAAAGTAACTGAAATATTCTCTTCGCAAAATTACCTGGGGAGTTTTTGCGTTTAGTATTACTTCTGGATGTTTGAGGAAGCAAATAGTTTCAGCTGAACTTTAATAGACATCTTTTAGATAACGTTTTTCTTTAATTAAGTTTTTGAAAAAACTTCTGGCATTACCATTTGATAAATTTCCTTCTTGCATAAATATTTGTTGCATAGCTTCATCTACCTTTCTACCCATCATCAAGCCTCCACAAATATAGATTATTGCGCCAGAGTGTATCCATTGCCAGATATCTGAGCCGTTTTCTAAGATTCTATCTTGAACATAGATTTTATCTTCCTGATCTCTTGAAAAAGCGGTTGTTAAACGAAGTAGATTTTTTTCTATTAGATCTTTGAAAAAATCTTCAAAATAAAAATCAGTTTTAGAGTGTCTTTCTCCAAAAATTAACCAATTTTCTTTTGCATTATCAAGATACCTATCTTCTAAAAAAGCTTTATAAGGCGCAAGCCCACAGCCTGAGGCTATCATGATTATAGGTTTAGATGTGTCTTTGGTAAGTGTAAAGCCATGTGATGGTTGTACATAGACTGGGAGGGGAGTTTTTAGTACCTTTGATAAATGGCAGATAAATTCTGTGGCAACACCGTTTCTTTTTATGCCGGAGAGTTCATATGATACATGAGTAATTAAAAGGTGGAGCTCATCTGTATGCATTCTATTAGATGAGGTAATGGAATAAAGCCTCGGCAGTATTGGAAGTAGCAAGTTGCAGATTTCTTGTGCTGGAATTTTATGTTTAGGAAATTTTTTTAAAATATCCCAAAGATGATGAGAAAGTATTAATTCTTTCATCTCATCTGGATTTAACTTTTTTGTAAAAAGACGAATTAAATTAGAAGTGGTTTTAGAGATATTTGCTTTTTTTGTTAAAAAATCAATGAGTTTAATTTTTTGGTTTGTTCTAGGATCCTCAATTTCTTCATCTGGTTTAGCTCGCATATAATTTAGAGTCAGATCCACGATTCTAGGATCATTTTGAGGTAATATCGCTAGACTATCCCCACTCTCAAATGAAATATCGGAATCTTTTAGATCTAAAATTAAATAATACGTTTTTTTACTCGATCCCTCTTTATTTATAAGAGTTCGATGCTTTATTCTCGAGAGAAATGGATTGCTAATAGTGTATAAACTCATTTTTTTCCTTGTCTTTTCACTAAAAAAAATTATATCTTATTTTTTTATAAAAAAAAATCTTAGGAGCAAAAAAATATGCGTCTTCTTATATTATTATTATTACTATTTATAATGAATAGTTGCAATTTAGAAAATGGTGTTCAAAAAAATTATATCATATCTCAAGCGAAAGAGGGTGATAATAAAGAAGCTGAGACAAAAGATAACTAGGCTTTAGCTTTTAAGAGCAGCTCTGTCAGATCTTTTTTTTCTAAGCCATCTTTTATTGAGCTTATTTTTTTATTTGAGATACCGCCTAAAAATTCTATCGCATTTAAAAATCTAGCTCTGACTCTATCTTTTTTAAGAATCTCACAAGATTTGAAAAGAGGGGGGCCAAAACGTTTTCCCATCACAGTTGCAAATAAAAGAGGCATAACAATTTTTTTGTGATTTATTTTAAAAAGATCAGCTACTTCATGAGAAGCTTTTTCAATTTTAGAAGCTTCTAAAACATCTTGTTTTTCTAAAAGTAGCATCATAGCATATAAAATAATTTGAGAATCTGCTTTGGCAAGGCTTTTAGGGGTTAGAAGCTCATCTGTATAATTAATATCTTTTACAAAGATAAAATCGAAAAGAGCTATAAAATCGCCAAGTGTTTTCATTCTCGTATGACAAAGGGGTAAAAGCTTTTCAAAAAAATCATCGTTAAATTGCCAAGCTTTTAATTTAGCTAAAAGATCTTTTTCACTTAAGGTATTAATAATATATTGCTGATTTAACCAATCTAATTTTTGAATATCAAAAAAAGCCCCTGACGTTCCAATTCTTGTTGGATCAAAATTTTTTAAAAAATCATCAAAGGTATAAATCTCTTTTTCATCCTTTGTTGAATATCCCATCAATGTTAAAAAGTTGACGAGTGCATCAGGCAAATAACCGCTATCTTTAAAATAAAAAGTAGAGGTAGGGTTTTTTCTTTTTGATAGTTTTCTGCCATCTTTACCTAAAAGTAGCGGCATATGCATGAAAACTGGTTTGTCCCATCCAAAAGATTCATATAAAAGGATATGCTTAGGTGTTGAACTTACCCATTCATCACCTCTAATAACATGAGTTATTTTCATTAAATGATCATCTACAACATTAGCAAAATGATAGGTTGGAAAGCCATCAGATTTCATTAATACCTGATCGTCTACATCAGCCAAAGGTGTTACAATTTGACCTTTTATACCATCTTCAAATATACATTCCCCAGTCAAAGGAACCTTTAAACGAATAACATAGCTTTGTTTTTCTTTTAATCTTTTTGCTATTTCTTCTTCGCTAAGATTGCGATAGCGCCTATCATAACCTAGTCTTTTCCCCATTTTTTTAGCAACTTGGCGCATCTCATCTAGCTCATCTTTTGTTGCAAAACATCTATAAGCTTTGCCATTCTCTACAAGCTTTTCGGCATATTTTTTATAAATGGAGAGACGCTCAGATTGTCTATAAGGTCCATAAGCTCCTCCAATATCAGGTCCTTCATCCCAATGAACATTTGCCCATTTTATAGATTTGAAGATATTTTCTTCATAAATAGGGCGAGATCTTGTTTGATCCGTATCTTCAATTCTTAAAATAAATTTACCACCATATTTTTTGGCAAAAGCTAAATTAAATATAGAGATATAAATAGTTCCTACATGAGGATCGCCTGTTGGAGAGGGCGCAATTCTAGTTCTTATTTGAGTCATGAAAACCTTTTTATTTTTTGCTTTTCCATTTTGATTGGATTTTTAATTTTATTCAAAGCCTTTATCGTTTATTTCAGTTAGATAAGATAAATCTTTCGCAACATTTAAAGCTTCTTGCATTTGAAGATCATTAAGGCCAAAAAGTTCGACCGGTTTTGCTTCAAAATTTTTATTTTTGATCTCAGTTAAAAAGCTTTGATAATTTTTATTATTCTCTAATCGAGTGTTAGAATTCTTTTTTAAAATATCTAGGTATTGAGTGAAATTTGTCATTTTTTGTTGCAAATTGTGTTTATATAATAAAGAGAGTCTCTTTCTATGGATCATTGGAACATCAGATAGATCATCATCAAAATTTGGAGCAATTTCATCATTTTCAAGAGGGTATTTTGAAAATTTTTCTCCGATATCTAACTCGGACAAAATCCCTGGAATATTTATATCTGTTTGGACACCAACGAGCTGTGGAGATTTGCCTGAGACAGTATAATACCTACCTCTTGTTACTTTAAATTCGCCAGCAGCATTAATTTTAGCATTTTTAGCAGCGTCTAATGAAAAAGTTTGAAAAGAGCCTTTTCCAAAAGTCTCTTCTCCAACAACAATAGCTCTTCCATAATCTTGCAAAGTTCCAGCGACGATTTCAGAGGCAGAAGCGCTCGCTTTATTTACCAATATTATTAGTGGACCATCAAAAGTTGTTTTGCCTTCAGTATTTCTAAGATGCTGAATATTACCCGAACAATCCTTAATTGAGACAACAATTCCTTTTGACATAAAAAGAGAGGCTACTTCAACAGCTTGTGGTAAAAGACCGCCAGTATTAGATCTTAGATCTAAAATAAGAGCCTTAATTTTATGATTTTTATTGTAGTTATCTATAGCATTTTTTAGGTCTAGAGAAGATGAATTTTTGCTATCTTGATAAAAAGAAAATAATTTTAAATTAGCTATTATTCCATCTCCAAAAGGTTCAAAATTCTTCTCAAGTCTACTCTCTTCTAAAACCACCTCTCCTCTAGTTAATTCAACATCTAAGGTATGCTCATTTTCATCATCAGCACTTTTGCGTGTAAGGGTTAATACTACCTTAGAGCCTTTCTCTCCTCTTATTAATTCGACAGCATCGACTATATCAAGACCTATTACAGGGGCTCCATTAACAGCTATTATTCTGTCATTAATTTTAAGTCCTGAAGCCTCAGCTGGACTGCCAGCGATTATATGCATTATCATAAAACCGTTTAAATTATCTCTAAGCTGAGCACCAATTCCTGATAATTTTTGTTGAACTTGAATCATGAATTGATTGGCTTCAAATGGGGTAAAATAATCGGTATGACTATCCAGGGAATGGCAAAATGATTTAAGTAAATAGCTTAGAACTCCCGATTTCCGCTCTTCTAAGTCATTCGGGATAAGCCCATTTTCTCTATTTTTACGCTTTTTTTCTAAGCTTTTTAAAATAGTTTCTTTGCATTCTTCTGAGACCTTTTGAGCTGTATCCAGTTGAAGAGCCTGTATCCTGAGTAACCTTGCTAATAACTCTCTTTTGCTATTAGTCCAGCTCATGTCCTTAAACTCTTCAGGATTAACATCTTTAGGAAGCTCGCTTGCCTCTAACTCTATTTGGAGCTTATTTCTTCTTTCTATCGCATCCATCAATACTGTATGAATTTTATAAAACTCTGAAAAATCATTTTTCTTAAACCCTTCAATTACAGTGTTTATTACCTTATCAGAGGGATAAAGCCATTTTTGGATATCAGATTCTATAAAATAGGTTTTATTAGGGTCTAGCTCATCAATGAAATTTTTTAACATTCTCTCGGTTACTGTGGCATCTATTTTTTTGTAGCTAGCATGGGATTTAAAAATCTCCTCCATTTTGGATTTTACGTCTCTTGGGGCAAGGCTAGGAGGCCTGGCTTCTAAAGATAAGCACGTTATAATCAACAGGATAAGTCTTTTTAGCATGGGGTCCTCTATTTATTTTTATCCCCCAATATATAAAAAACCATACTTTGATTCCATCTAAATAACTGCCTAATCCACTAAATATGATAGCTTTAAAAATAAACCAGTAACCAATTATTTATAATTATATTAAGGGTTTATTAATAAATTATAGTTAAATTGTTAAAAATACTTGATATCAATTCATTGTTTTGTAATAATATACACTTAAAGAACGATATTATTGTTAACAAGATTTAGATTTAATTGTATAAAGTTTATTTAAATAAATTTTAAATATAAAATAAAAGGGAGGAGAACATGACAGGAGATACAAATTGGGGAGAGAATAATTCTCAAGATCAAAACCCAATAGGTAGCGTTGCTCCAGAGCCAAGCAAGCGAGTTGTCTCAATTACAGAAGCAGCAAGGCTCAATAATGTAACGAGGCAAGCTATTTATGTTGCTATTAAACAAAGAAAGTTAAGGGCAACTAAAGATGCGACTCGTTGGACAATAGACCTAGATGACCTAGAAGATTATAAGAAAAATAAATATTCTAGAAAAAAATCTATGTTTGATGGAGAGTTGCTTTTTGATAATTCTAAAGGATATTATTCAATCAATCAAGTAGCAAAAATGCTTAATGTACCAGCACAAAAGATCTATTATGCTACTAGAGTAGGACATCTAAAAGCTTACCGAAAAGGAGCTGCTTGGGTTGTTCATGTTGAAGAAGTGAAAGAATATAAAGAAAGTTATCTAGATAGAAGAACTACAGTTGGACAAATCGTAAGTTAAGATTTGAAAAACATAAAGGTTCTCTATTTCTAAGCGAGGGAAAAAATATTACTATAAAGCCGTCTAATTTTAGATGGCTTTTTTTTGTTTTTAGATATGTAAAAAATATGTAAATAATCTTATTCATGTCATTTAAAATCTTTTTAAAATTCATATCTTGATGAGCGTATCTCAATAAATTATTCATTCACATAAAAAGTAGTTTCAAAAAAGAGAAAAAAACTAGCTGTTTTGAGAAAAATAGGAAATTTTCTGAAAATAGCTGAAATAAGCCTGGATATGATTGCCCAAAAATTTAAGGAGATGTTTTTCTGTAGTTTTTACCGATTCAGAAAAAAATCTAAAACAGTTAACGCTTCAAACAGCTGTGTCTTAGGCGCTTGTGTGATAATAAGCTATCTTTTATTATTATAAAATAATTATTACTAATTCGGCTTGACTATAAAGTATTATTTTGATAATATTAAAACAATAGTTTAATTAATATAAACTTTTTAATAATAATTAATAAATAAGAGGTATTTATGAGTCTATTTGGAGCTTCTTCAAGAGCCTGTGCGACTTTTGGAAGACATTTAAGTAAAATGAGAACAGGACCTTGTCCAATTGGAAAAGTATTACACAAACCACAACATCACGAAACCATTTTAGATTCCATGAGGGTGTTTGGTTGGCATGCCGGACCTTTTTCTAAATTGGAAAAGCAGATTTATAACGGTAAATTCGATAAAAGAAATATAGATATTTATTTTGGTAACAAAGA
>JAAKFJ010000007.1 GCA_011064745.1 Candidatus Anoxychlamydiales bacterium
ATTCAAATTCTTTATAACCAAAACCAATTTAACAGCACGTTCTATGGCGCAGTAGGAAGGCTGCAATTTGAAGTTCTACAATATCGATTACAAGATGAGTATAAAGTAGAGACTAACTTAGAGCTTCTTCCATATCAATGCAGTTCTTGGATTATTGGGGATATCGACACTTATAAAAAACCATTTAACTCTATCATTGTTAAAGACCGCTGGGAAAACCTAATGGTTTTATTCAATTCTTCTTGGGAAAAACAATATGCCATACAACAAAACCCGAACCATCAATTTATAGATGTGAAATATTAATTTTCATCATATACGAGAGTAAAAACCCTCCTTTAAATATAAATTTATCAGAATATACTGAAGAAGCTAACCGGGATAGAAATCTTTCAAGAAGAAATTGTATATTAAATCAATATCACTCAATTAAAAATAAGGTAGTAATAAATTTTGTCTATTAAATAACAATTAGTGACAAAAACAGAACATATTTGTCACTAGTTGCTCCATGTCTAAATTTACTTTTCTGAATATGGCAAAGAAGAGTGTTGTAAATGAATTCTCAATTTTCCATTTTTATCTTTTATATATCCGAATGTATATTCTACTTTGATAGTTTTTCCTTTTTTAGGAGTAAAAAAATAATTTCCCATAGCAACTGCATAATTATCCTGAATGAAAAAACCAACATTGGCAAAACGAACCTTAATCAAGGGTACTAAAGCAAATCCTTTGTCTTCAGGAAAGTTTTTATCGTCTCCTATAAAGTAAGAGAGAGCTCCTTTTTCAGTCAATCTAAAGGGTTTTGCATACGCTAGTGAAGGTTTGAAAAGCACCTCGCCTAATTGGTAAGCATAAAGATCATTAACAAGTTTTGTAGCAACATTTTTATAATCTTTTTTATCTGAGTAAGCTTTTCCGATAGAGACGAGACCATCTCCCCAAGCTTTTTGAGCTTGAATAATTTCTTGTTTGGTAATTGGACTTTGACTCTTAGAACAACCGCTAGATGAAATCATAAAACTATAAAATATTGTTATTATTTATCTGATTTTTTTTATAACATATTTTTCATTAAATATTCTTTGCAGATTTATACATACAATTTATTATATTTAAATTAGAGGCAGTATTAAGACTCGCGTTGATTTTTTTTAAAACCCCTTTTAGATTTATAATGAAACTTTCCTTTTGTACCTCGAGAAGATGGAAAGTTAGATTTAGCATTCTTTGATTTAGAATTTTGTGATTTAAAATTCCTTGATCTAGCATTTCGTCGTTTAGATTTCGAAAAATCTGGCTTGGAAAAGTTCTTTTTAGGTTCCATACCTGGGATAGTTTTATAATCGATCTTTTGTCCGGTAAATTGTTCAATTAATTTTACCATTTTTGCATCTCTCGGAGAAGCAAATGATAAAGCGGTACCTTTGGCGCCGGCTCTTGCAGTTCTTCCAATACGGTGAACATAATCTTCCGGAGTCATCGGAAGATCAAAATTTATAACGTGAGATATGGTTCTAACATCAATACCTCTTGCTGCTACATCTGTAGCAATCAAAATCCTAATGCTATTTTTTCGCATACGCAAAAGAGTTCTCTCTCTTTGTCTTTGGTTCATATCACCATGCAAGGCGGCAGCTTTATGATCATCGTCTTTCAACTTGGTAGCGAGGATATCTGCCTGTCTTTTTGTTGAAGTAAAAACTAACACTTGAGAAAGATCTGGATCTTTTAAAAAATGATCTAAAAGTTGATGTTTATGATTGATGTTATCAACAAAATACAAATGTTGTTTAATATTTTTATATTCTTCTTTATTATGGCTTACTTGTATTTCCATTGGTTTGTTTAAAAGACGCTCTGAGAGTTTGAGAACTTCACCTTTAAGTGTTGCTGAAAACATCAATGTCTGACGAGTACTAGGGGTGGCTCTCGTAATCTTTTCTACAGGATCTATAAAACCCATATCTAACATACGATCAGCTTCATCAAGAATCAAAAGTTCAAGTTTGGAAAAATTAATTTTTCCTCTTTCAAGATGGTCGATAAGACGTCCAGGGGTTGCTACCAATATCTCGTATTTGGCAGCTAATTCTCTATTTTGAACATAATAAGGAGCACCACCATATACACATACTGTTTTCACTTTGTGAAGATACTTGCTATATTTTTTTGCTTGCGTCGCAACCTGCATTGCTAACTCTCGAGTAGGAACCAAAACCAGAACACGAGGACCTCTACCTTTTAGAGTAGATGGTTTCATCAATCGATCCAAACAAGGAAGAATAAAAGCGGCTGTCTTCCCTGTGCCCGTTGGCGCGGAAGCTCGTAGATCAAAACCTCTCAAAATCTTAGGAATAACTTTTTCTTGAATAGGGGTCGGTTTAGTATATCCTTCGCCTTCAATAGCTTTTAGGATTCCGGCATGCAACTCTAAATCTGAAAATGACATATTTTTTTAACTTTTTTTGAATTTTAAAAGGCGATTATATCAAGTATATCTTTAAATGTATCCGTTTTTATTAAAAATTAAATAAAAAAAATAAAGCAGATAAATGAATTTAACAAACTAATAAAACAAAATTATAAATTTAATAATATTTAAAATATTATAAATGAGGTTTTATTCTTTAAACTTCCACTTTCAATTTAAAGTTTTGTCAGAAAATATTAATTTTTAGATATTTATATAAAATATTAAATAAGAAGAGATTCTCAATTATAATTTATATAGCACTAGTTGCAAACTATTTCGACTTTATTCTATAAGAAAAAAAACAGGCATTGAGGTAAAAAATGAATTATAAACGAATTATAGGCATAATTGTTTTAATCATAGGAATCGTTTTAATTGGTTATGCTTTTCATTATATGAGAGAAATCTCAGAAGCAAAGGGTGAGATTGGATCCTATACCAAGCCTTTTTCAAAAACACCTATTGGCAAAGCTGTTCAAGACACTTTGATGAGCAAAGCCTCTGAGCATGACAACCAAGTTAGATGGCTTTTAATTGGTGGGATAACTCTAGTTGTAGTTGGTGGAATTGTTATAATTTTTGGACGAAGCTCTAAAAAGGGTTAACTACTGTTAGGGAAACTCAATTTCATTAAAAAAAATATAAGCATTTTTTTAATTCTAAAAATGTAAAATATAATTTTTATCTGAAAATCAAAAAACTATGACTCAAAAACAAACCGAAATCACAAAAGAATATGCGAAATTAACAAAACATCCATCTGGAACTCTTAAAGAACTTTTCACTATATCTCTACCTTTAGTGCTTTCATTTTTATCTAATTATTTGATGCTCTTTGTAGATAGACTCATTTTAGCAAACTATTCTTTAGAAGCTATGAATGCAGCGACTGCATCTGCCATGTTTTGTATGATTTTTCAATATGGGGCTATAGGAATAGCCTCAATAGCAGAGGTCTTTGTCGGACAGTTTAATGGTTCTAAGCAGTATACAAAAGCAGCCTCACCTGCTTGGCAAATGATCTGGTTTTCTTTAATGTGTTTTCCAATCTTTTTCTTACTTGGAAAATTTGCAGGGCCTCTATTTTTGCCAGATTATCACTATAAAGATTTTGCTCTTCCATATTTTCAATGGATTTTATATTTCAATGTTGCTTTTGCAGTCCAAACAGCTATAGCTTCATTTTTTATCGGAATTGGAAAAGTAAAAATTATTATGCTATCAACTGTTATATCGAATATTGTGAATATACTTTTAGATATAATTCTTATCTTTGGGGTTACAAATCTGATTCCATCTTATGGGACAAAAGGGGCTGCTCTAGCAACCGGTTTTGCTCAAATATTTCAAGTCTCTTTTTTAATGTTCTTTTTCTTAAGTAAACAAAACCGAAAAAAATATAACACGAACCGTTTAACATTTAAGCCAAAACTTTTTTTAAAATGTCTTAGAATAGGCTCTCCTTCCGCTTTTGGACATATGATAGAAATTACAGCTTGGGCCATAGTTATTCATATGATGGCTACTTTAGGAGAAGTTTATCTGACAGTTATGACTATCGGACAAAATTTATATGCTGTAATTGCTTTTGCAACAGCTGGTCTTCAAAAAGGTGTTACGACAGTATCGGCTAATTTAATCGGAGCCAAAAATTATCTTAAAGTATCAAAGACTTGGTTTTCAGCTGTTAAATTGTTACTACTTTCTGCATTGGTTATATCTTTAGTACTTTTAATTTATCCAGATCCACTAATCAATGCTTTCTTATCAAAAGAAACATCAGCTAATACCTCCAAGCTCTTTTATTTTCTTAGAATTAGTTGTATATTTTTGTGGTTATATTTCATCTTCGATGGACTTACTTGGATTTCAGCGGGTGTTCTAACAGCGGCCGGAGATACTATTTTTATAATGATTATGAATGCCGTAGGCGCTTGGTTTTTTGCTGTTATGCCAGTTTATTTCTTTATTGTAAAAAAATCTTCATCGCCCTCCTATGTATGGGCATTAATGGTTTTTTATGCAATTATGAATTCTATCTGTTTTTATTTGAGATACAAATTTGGAGGTTGGAGAACAAGAAATAAAATAGCTATGTAGATATCCAATAATCTTATCAATATCAAATGTAATGCTCTAAAATTTTATTAATTTCTTTATCTCTATCAATGTCTTTTCTAACAAAATCTTTATATCTTTCATCAAAAGTTGGTTTTTCTTTTTTATAAAAAACACCAAGGCCTATTTTTGCATCTTTGTTGTAGTCCCATTCTCTAATCTTGTTAGAAGCTGTATTATAATCAGAAAAGTCATGATCTGAGAGTTCATAAACTCTTTCGCTATAATATTTATACATATTGTAATAAGTAACACAAACTTGCAAAATATCAACTAGAGAAAAACCTTTATGCAAAATTGCTTCTTTAAGAATTTTTTTTAAAAGATTTATTCCATGCGATGCTGCTCTTGAAATAAAAGTAGCGCCACTAGCTAACATAAGCTCTAATGGATTTAAAGGATCTTCATGGGTTCCTTTGGGAGTCGATTTTCCTTTATAGCCAAATGGAGATGTCGGAGTATATTGGCCAGTTGTAAGACCATAGACTCTATTATTATGCACGATCATTGTTATATCGATGTTTCTTTTGGCCGCAAATATTAAATGTTCAAGTCCTTCTCCATAAGAATCCCCATCACCCGAAAAAACTATCACTTTTAATTTAGGATTAGCAATTTTTATACCTTCAGCTGCAGGCACAGCTCTTCCATGAAGTGAATAAAAACTATTCATATCTAGATAATCGATAATTTTACCATGACAGCCAATACCTGAAACTAAAACTATATCTTCCAATAAAGTCCCGTCTTCAACAAGCGATTTTACTACATCTTTGATGGCATTCAAAATAGAGAAATTACCACATCCTAAACACCATGTATTTTGACAACCAGTATCAAGATTATTTTGATTCATTTTATTACCTTTTTTACTAATTTTTCTAATTCATCTAAAGCAAATGGGCGACCATCATATTTTAATATTTTTTCATCTATTTTATATTTATGAAAACTCAAAAGATTAGCTAATTGGCCTGTTGCATTATTTTCAACACAGATGAATGTTTTAATATCTTTTGAAGCTTCTTCAAATTGTTTTTTTGGAAAAGGAGATAAAACTTTGGGAAAAACTAGTTTGATATTTAATAAATTCGCAACTTCTAAACACACTCCTTTATTTGATCCGAAGCAAACTAAAGCTATAGAAGAATCTTTATTTCCATAAACGCTAACAATCTCATATTTTTCAATCTCTTTTAAAAGATATTTTTCTTTTTTCAGCCTTTTCTCTTGCATGGCTTTGCTTAGATAAATGCTCTCTGTAGTAACTCCACTCTCGTCATGTTCATAGCTATTTACTTTTATAACAGCATCTTTTTGAGGAACAAAAGCTAAAGGAGATACCCCATTTTCTGTAAATTGATATCTTTTGTAGTCTTTTTTCTTATCTGATAGGGCAATTTTTTCTTCTTCTATTTCTTTTATGATATTTGTATCAAAGGTATATACACCCTCAGCTAGAGTCTTATCGACTACAACAAAAGCTGGTATCTGAAATTTCCAAGCTATATTTAAAGCAACAGCCGAGAAAAAACAAGCTTCTTCTAAATCTCCGGGGGCTACTATAAATCTTACAAACTCACCATGGCCGGCTGATAGAACAAAATCTAATTCTGTTTGCCCAGTATAAGTGGGAAGGCCAGTTCCTGGCCCTGGTCTTTGACCGAGAACAATGACAACTGGAAGTTCTGCTATTGCAGCAAAACTAACCCCTTCAGTCATAAGACAAAAGCCACCACCTGAGGTTCCTACAGCTACTTTGCTACCAGTATAAGCAAAGCCTAGCGCCATAATAATTACACTAAGCTCACTTTCTGGATGGATCACTTTCAGGTTAAACTCATCTTCAACTTTCGCTAAAAGGTGCAGTACACCAGAAGTTGGAGTCATGGGATAGCCGATATAGGTTTCAAGCCCACCTTTTATAAGTCCTAAACTCACTGCATCATTACCTGTTAAAAGAGGCCTTTTCTCTTTTGAAATAGGTTTTATTTTAGACATAGTTTTTGTACTATCATAAGATCTTTTTGCAACCTTTAAGTTTAGCTCAGTTTCCTTTCTAAAATGCTTTTTAAAAACCTCTGCTACTAACGTCCATTCAATATTCAAAACCTTGGCCAAAGCTGCAATAATGCAGGTATTTGCCATAACGCTTTTAGCTTTTTCTTCTTTAATAATTGATTTAACATCAATTGCAAGTCCAGTTGCATTAACAGATGATGGATCATATAATATCGTCACCTCTTTTTTTAAAAGATGTTTATGAAAATCTACTGTGTTCTGGTTTAAAGCCAAAACAAAATCTATCTCATTTTTATGCGTTAATATTTTTGTCGTAGCTACTCGAATAATTGAAAAAGTGTAACCACCTGTAATAACAGAGGGGTAATCACGGTAATTATATACATGATAACCCAAATGATTGAGCAAACTGGCAATGATAAAACTAGAACTTTCGATACCAGAGCCCGCTTGTCCACCAATAAGTATAGAAAAATCTTTCATAGTATTTTTAACCTTGGTTTAGCAAAATAAAATATTTAATTTTGAATTTAGTAACAGGAAAAATTTAGCGTCATATTTGGATGACATCCTTGTTTTTCGAAAAATAAAATATTTAATTAAAAATATTTTTTTTTAAGAAAAACCTCTAAATTTAGATTTTGACTTTATTTTTCTTTTGATTAAAGGCGATCAAAGATATTTAGTCAATAATTTTTCTAAAAGACTCCAGCAATAAAAAATTCGCATCTAATTTTCATATTTTTACTTGCTAAAAAAAAATAAATCCTAAATTTTAGATATCTTTTTAACTTAAATACTCAGGGATTTTCATGAAAACTTTGATCAAAATTTTTATTTTTATTTTTTTAGCAACAAGTATACATATTTATCCATGTGAAAAGATTCTTGTTATAGGAACTGGCTATGTCGGTTTAGTCTCCGGCACATGTTTTGCCGAAAAAGGAAATATAGTTACATGTTTAGATATTGATGAAGAGAAGATAAACAATTTAAACTCATTGATTATCCCTATATATGAACCGGGCCTAAAAGAGCTCGTTGAAAAAAATGTTAAAGAAAATAAGCTTATATTTACTACCGATTACAAAAAAGCTATCAAAGAGTCTAATATATTATTTATTTGCGCGCCTACCCCTTCAAATGAAGATGGATCATGCAATTTAAGTTATGTTAAAGCGATTGCTAAAGAGATTGGGAAGAATATCGAAGAGTATAAAATTATAGTTACCAAATCAACTGTACCTGTCGGCACAACCTTTCTAATCCAAAAAATTATCAAAAAAGAGATATCTAAAAGAGAAAAAGATATCACATTTGATGTAGCTAGTAATTCTGAGTTTCTAAAAGAGGGAGAAGCTATCCATGATTGCTTAAAGCCGGATCGAATAGTCATTGGAACTGAAAATGAAAATGTCAAAAATACTCTTATAAACATCCATAAAGATTTTACTAATAATTTAATCACTATGGATATTTTATCAGCTGAAATAACTAAGTATGCAGCAAACGCCATGCTTGCTCTAAAAATATCTTTTATGAATCAAATCGCAAATATCTGCAAAAATGTTGGAGCAAACGTAGAAAATGTCAAAAAAGGTATCGGTCCTGATAAAAGAATTGGCAAACATTTCTTAAATGCTGGTATTGGTTATGGAGGTTCTTGTTTTCCTAAAGATGTGCAGAGTTTATCTTTCATAGCAAAAGATGTTAATATAGAGCCAACTCTACTCAATGCTATCCATAGAGTTAATGAAGAGCAAAAAGAGCTTCTAGCTAGATATATCGATAATTACTTTGAAAATAGAGGTGGCCTTAAAGGTAGAACCTTCACTATCTGGGGACTTTCATTCAAACCCAATACTGATGATATGAGAAATGCTCCCTCTTTGGTGATAATTGATTACTTACTAAAAAAAGGTGCTATTTTAAATCTTTACGATCCTATTGCAATGGATAATGCGAAAAAAATCTTATCAAACAGAGAAAATATTAATTGGTATTCAGATCCTAAAGATGCAGCAATTGGGTCTGATGGAATTGTGCTTGTAACAGAATGGAAAGAATTTAACTCCATTCCTTTAAATGAAATTAAAAATACAATGAATGATCCCAATATTTTTGATGGCAGAGCTTTTTTCAATCCAAAAGAGCTTAAAAAAATGGGTTTTAGATATATTGGAATTGGCATGCCAGATGAGCTTTAAAGCCTCTTAAAAAAGAGGCTTTACTTTTACTTGTTGCCAATAGATCTATACTTCAATAAGTTTCTAAGATTAGCTTTTCTTCAAAGTATGTGATTGTCTTTTTTAAGCCCTCTTCCAGCTCTATCTTTGGTTGCCAGTTTAATTTAGCATTAGCTAAGCTAAGATTCGGCCTTCTTTGTTTAGGATCATCTAATGGTAAAGGCAATTGTATTATTTTAGAGTTAGACTCTGTCATTTCAATAACTTTATCGGCCAGCGCATCAATTGTAAACTCTGTTGAATTACCAATATTTACAGGTCCTATAAAACTATCTTCACTTTGCATTAAAGCAACAATCGCATCGATTAGATCATCAACATAGCAAAATGAACGGGTTTGATATCCTGTTCCATAAATTGTAATAGGATCCCCCTTAAGTGCTTGAGTGATAAAATTTGAGACTACCCTACCATCTTTGATATCCATATTTGGGCCATAGGTATTAAAAATTCTACCAACTTTGATTTTGATCCCATATTTTCTATGATAATCAAAAAAAAGCGTCTCAGCTCCTCTTTTAGACTCATCATAACAAGCTCTCACACCTATGGGATTTACATTTCCCCAATCTGTCTCTTTTTGAGGATGATAGATAGGATCACCATAAACTTCACTCGTAGATGCTTGAAATATTTTGGCATTGTTTTTTCTGGCTATTTCTAAAAGGTTTATCGATCCTAAAACATTTGTTTTAAAAGTTATAATTGGATCTTTTTGATAATGAGGAGGAGAGGCTGGTGAGGCAAAATTATAGATTTCATCTAAGCTTTCATCAATATCGAAAGGCTCTGTAATATCAAGCTCAATAAATCTAAAATTGGGGTGATTAAGTAAATTATTAATGTTATCAGTAGAGCCTGTATAAAGGTTATCTATACAGATAACTCTATGTCCTTCTTCAACTAATCGCAAGCACATATGAGAGCCTAAAAAACCTGCTCCCCCAGTTACTAAAATGTTTTTCTGTTCTAATGGTTTTATCTTTAGATTGTCAGCGCTTAGATTTAAAAAGCTAAAAATCGTTAAAATAAAAAGGATTAAAAATTTGCTTTTTGTTTTTTTCATATAAAATCTCCAATTAAAAATGCTGAAGATAAAAGCATATTTTTAGATTTTTTTCACTAAAATATTTTGTAAAAAACAAAAAAAATAATTGCATAAATAATATCATTATTATATTCGAAAAATAGATAGATAAACCTTTTTCGGAGGAAAAAAACTATGCCACGCAAAAAAGCAAAAAGAAAACCAGCTAAAAAAGCTGCCAAAAAAACAACTAAAAGAAAAATTGCTAAAAAATCTGCAAAAAAACCAGCTACTAGAAAAAAAAGAAGCAAATCTAAAGCTTCTAAATGTAAGATTTGCGGAATGTAATTAATCTAGGTCCTATTACTTTTATAGGACCTTCTTTTTTTCCTCAAGATCCTTTAAATGATTTGATCCTAATAACTTTAAATCCAATGTTTTAACTCTTAGCAACATCTAGCATTAGATTTGATTTAATTATATCACCCGAATGCTTTTATTTAGTGTTAATGAAGATTTATTTAACTATTTATTTATTTTAATTATCAAAATAGTGTAATTATTATAATTAGATAGACAGGATAATTATGAGGATAATAATGATAGTTAGAATTTTATTAATAACTTTAGCTCTCACAACGATTAGTTGCTCAAATGGAATATCTCAAGATACTAAAAATAAAGTGCTTGAATATCGTAACAGTGAAGACGAATTTACAATTGTCGTGATCAAAGATGAGAAAAGTGACAAAGAAGTGAAAGAAAAAGCCTTAGAGAGGGCTGCTATGCTAGCAAATAAGTATGGGTATCGATCATTTGATATTACAAATAAGGAAACAGTTGAAGTAATGCTTGGCAAAAAAGACTGGCCCTCTTCGTATGATTATCCTCAAAATTTATATCAAGAAGAGATAGTTGAAAAAGGATATAATCGAGAGAGATTTGTATCTGGTAGCAAACCTGATTATAAAGTTAGAAAAGCTGTTAAGTTTTCGATAAAATGTGAAAAAAGTGAAAATGAAGGTCAATATAAGGTTTGTGAAATCATAGATTGTTAATTTTTTTTGTTGATCTAGAATATCTTTCTTCTTATTGTGCAATATAGGGAAGGAAGATTTTTTTTTTATGAAATCACTTAGCAAGTATTTTTTAATTATAATTGCCGCAGTTGGTATTGTGTTTGCTATTTTCATGGTATTTTATTCCATGAGAAAAACAAAACCAGCGCCGATTATATTTGCTCCACCCAAATCTCCATATCTTCATTATGTAGCAGGTCGGGGAATAATTGAAGCTTCATCAGAGAATATTCAGATTGGAACTCCATTTCCAGAACTAGTCGACAAAGTTTATGTAAAATCTGGTCATTTTGTCAATAAAGAGGCTCCTTTATATAAATTAAATACTCAAACTTTGGAAGCAGAACTCAATGAATTTGAAAAACAAAAAGAGGTAAGAATTAGACAAAGAGATGATCAAAAAGTTCAATTTTCATTTTATCAAAGACTAAAAGATAAAAATGCCGTTAGTGAAAGCGACTACAATAAACAATTCTATAATTTGCAGATAGCTGAAAAAGAATTAGAAGAGACGATAGCTAAGATAAATGTAACTAAGACAAATATTTATCGATCGACTATTAGAGCTCCAATGCATGGACAAGTTTTAGATGTAAATTTACATCCAGCTGAAAATGCTCAAGCCAATCCCTTTCAAAAGCCATATCTTGTACTTTTTGGAAATACTGAAGAGTTTCATATAAAAGTTGATGTTGATGAGACCGATGCTTGGAGAGTTTATAGAAATGCTCCAGCCACAGCATATGTCAGAGGAAATAGTTCGATCAAAATAGCGCTTGAGTTTGTGAATATTGAACCATTTGTAGCTCCAAAAGTTGATCTAACTGGAGATAACAGAGAAAAAGTTGATATTAGAGTTCTGCAACTTATCTATAAATTTAAAAGAAGTGCCTTTCCTATTTATATAGGTCAAATTCTAGATGTTTATGTAGAAGCAAAGCCATCGGATTATAGATACAATGATGAAAATCACTCGGATTATATATACCATGAAGAAAATCACGACGTTAATTAGTCTACTTATTTTCACTGGGTGTACTTTAGGACCAAAGGTAGAAAGACCAAGAATATGCATGCCTGGGGAATTTGCTCAAAAATTAGATGATACAAAAGAAAAACTAAAACTTGATGAGTGGTGGAAAAATTTTAATGATGAATCTTTAAACGAATATATCAATATCGCAATTGAGAACAATTATGATTTAAAAATTGCGATTGAAAAAATCGAAGAAGCTAGAAGTTTTTATAGGATAAAAAAAGCTGATTTATTTCCGGAGATTGATTTAAATGCCAAAGCGATAAGAGAACATAGATCTGAAAATGTGGTAGATACAGATTTTTTAGGCCCCTTAACTCAGAGCTTTTTCCAGTTTGGTTTTGATGCTTTTTGGGAAGTTGATATTTTTGGCAGGTTAAGAAAAAATAAAGAGGCTGCTTTTTACTCATACTTACAACAGCAAGATAGTTCTTTAGATGTATATATAACTCTTCTTAGCGATGTTGCGAGAAGTTATATTGATATAGTAGTTTTGAAAAGAAAAATCTATCTCAATGAAAAAAAATTAGCTCTTCAAAAAAGGATATATAAACTAACCAAAGAAAAATTTATATCAGGTCTAGCAGATGAGATTGAGCCGCAAGATCAGATCAAAATAGTTGAAAATCTCAAACAAAATATTATAGATCTTACAACTTTATATAAAAACAATATTCACAGACTTGCTATTTTATTAGGGCAGATTCCAGAATCTCTAGAATGTGACTTTTCAAAAATGAAAAAAATTCCAGAGATAACAAAAGAGATAGAAGTTGGCTTGCCATCTGATTTAATCAGAAGAAGACCTGATATTAGAAAAGCTGAAAAGTTTTTATATTCACAAACAGCTTTAGTTGGCGCAAAGATCGCTGAGCTATTTCCAAGCTTTTCTCTTGTTGGAGATTTTAATTTTGAAGCTAGTAAATCAAAAAATTGGTTTCAGTGGGCTTCTAAAGCTTGGTCCATAGGACCTTCTATGAATCTTCCTATAATTGATTTTGGTAGAAGATTGGCTAATGTTGATGTTGCAAAATCATTGCATAGACAGGCTATTTCAGCTTATAAAAACAGTGTTATATTAGCTCTAGAAGATGTTGAAAATGCTCTGGTTGCCTATTTTCATGAAAAGCAAAATTATTCATTTATATCAAAAAAACTCACTGCCCAAAAAAATATTACCTATTTAAGTCGTGATCTTTTTACCTCTGGTTTAGATAGTGAAACAAGTTATCTTCAAAGTCGGCAAACTTTGATAGATGTTGAAAATGAATTTATCGATAAGAAAAGAAATGTCTCTGTTGATCTAATCGCTTTAATTAAAGCGCTTGGTGGAGGCTATTAAATGCTAAGGACCGCTTTAAAAATGCTCATAAATGATAAGGCGAAATATATTGGAATGATCTTAGGACTTAGCTTTGCTTCTTTTATCATCACTCAGCAAGCGGCGATATTCGTTGGTATTATGTCTAGAACTTATGGATTTATTTCCGATACCTCCCAAGGAAATATATGGGTGATGGATCCTAAAGTACAATTTATTGATGATATAAAACCTCTAAAGGATACAGATTTATATAAAATTAGAGGTATTGAAGGGGTTGATTGGGCTATGCCGCTATATAAAGGCATTATCAAAGCCAGACTGCCTAATGGAAATTTTCAAAATTGTATTGTTATAGGTATTGATGATTCAACTCTAATTGGAGCTCCACCAATTATGATAGATGGTAAAATCCAAGATTTAAGATTGATAGATGGAATAGTGGTAAACAAAGTAGGCGCTGAAGATAAGCTCTCCTCTACTTTAAACGATGGTAAAAAAACTCCCCTTGGAATTAATGATGTTATTGAATTAAATGATCATCGCGCTCAAGTTGTCGGAATATGCGAAGTTGAAAGAACTTTTCAATCTCAACCGGTCATTTATACAACCTATTCAAGAGCGACTACTTTTGCACCACTTGAGAGAAAGCTTCTCTCTTTTATTCTAGTTAAAGCTAATAAAAATATAGATGCTAATAAATTGTGCCATGATATTGAAAGATATACTCCTCTAGCAGCTTATACCAATCATCAATTTGAAAAATTAACGGTAGATTATTATTTAAAATATACTGGGATTCCTCTCAATTTCGGGATTGCTGTTCTTTTAGGATTTATAATAGGAGCTGC
This sequence comes from Candidatus Anoxychlamydiales bacterium, assembly GCA_011064745.1. Taxonomy (GTDB): domain Bacteria; phylum Chlamydiota; class Chlamydiia; order Chlamydiales; family SM23-39; genus JAAKFJ01. The sequence continues at coordinate 14,180 of JAAKFJ010000007.1, forward strand.
CATTGCAGGACAAACGTTTTACAATTTTATTTTAGATAATCTTCGTTATCTAGGTGTTTTTAAAGCAATGGGAGCAAAGAATAATATCTTGATTAAAATGACTCTTATCCAGGTTTCTTGGGTAGGTTTTCTCGGGTGGGCAATTGGCACAGGATTTGCTTCATTTTTTGGTTTTTTGCTTAAAAATACTGATCTTTCTTTCAAACTACCTTGGCAGCTATATTTATTAACAATTTTTTCAATTTTCTTAATTTGTTTAATAGCTACAATGCTGAGTTTAAGAAAGGTTATGAGAGTAGAACCTGCAATAGTTTTTAGGGTGTGATGATGGAAAATTATACTGTTATTTGCAAAAATGTAAAAAAGACTTTTTTTTCAGTATCTGGACAAGTAGAGGCTCTTCGAGATGTTAATCTAAAAGTTAAAGAAGATGAACTTGTCATGCTCATGGGACCATCTGGCTCTGGAAAAACAACCCTTCTATCTGTAATAGGTGCCATACTCAGACACACTAAAGGAGAGATAACAGTTTTAAATGAAAATTTAAAAGAGTTATCTGGCGATAATAGAACTCTTTTTAGAGGAAAAAATATTGGCTTTGTCTTCCAATCATTTAATTTAATTCCCTATTTAAACGTTCAAGAAAATGTTGCTATTCCATTATTTATACAAAAAGTTGAAAGAGAAAAAGCCTTAGATATTGCCAAAGGGTTGCTACTAAAGATGGATCTGAAACATATATTAGATCGATACCCCAAAGAGATCTCAGGCGGAGAACAACAAAGGGTATCTATCGCAAGAGGCTATATTCATAATCCTAAAATTATTCTCTGTGATGAGCCGACCAGTTATCTAGATGCAGAAAATGGCAAAAGAGTTATGCAGATTTTAAAAGATATTCAAAAAGCAAATAAATCTTCTTTAATCGTTGTTACTCACGATCCTAGAATTGTAGATTATGCTGATAGGATAATCGAAATCCAAGATGGCATCATCAAAAATGAAAAATAAAATCATTTTTGATCAAATAACATATAAACTCTAGTCTCATCGGCTGGAAATATATTTTTTACAGCTGTTTTAATAAGCATAAATCCACTAGTAGCCACAGCAAATACCAGTCCAACAGTTGGGCTAAGATATGTTTGTCCAATATTTGCAACACCTGATAGATAATGAATTTTATCATCTTGAACTTTTGAAAGAGATTTTGAAAAGAACAAATTTTTAAGACTTAGAGCTGCAGTTCCAATTAAAGCGCCTTGAATAAAAATCTCTTTTAAAGAGTATCCAAGAGAGTGCAGGTATTCAAAAGAGGCCGCTGGCGCCGTATAATATGAAAATGCAACACTCAATGCAAAAAAAACTAATGATTTATTCTCTATTATAAAATCTCTAACTTTTCTTGCCATTTTCTGAAATTTAGCTATTTTCTCATCTGAGATTGTTAAATTATTTAGAACAGATTTTTTTGCATTTGCAGCAAAAGTGCTGACTTTATGATATATTATAGGTATTAACCCATTAACTTTTGCAGGACTACTCATATGCTTTTCCTTTTATTAAATTAAGGCGAAAACTGTAAATTAATTTCGAATTAATAACAATACATAAAAATTATTTTAAATAATTTTGTATTATGTAAACTACTTCTAAAGCCATAACCAAAAAACCAATAAATAAAATGACGCTTAAAGTTATTCTCCCACCAAAAAGAGAAAAATTAGATTTGAGATTTTTTTTGTATCTTCCTACCCAAACCATAAGAGCTGGCAAAATCCCATTTAAAAAAGCTTCACCAAATCCCCCTGCAACACCGATTGCTAGAACAAAAATGGAAGGATCTAAGGCCGTTAATATAAAAGGTGGAATAAAAGTTATAAGACAAAGCCAAAATCTATCCTTGCCATATCTTTTCATCTTCAAGCCATCGCCTAAAAAATCAACGACAGAAAATGAAACTCCAAGCATAGAGGTAATTATCGCAAAAAGAGCAAAAATTCTGCCCATTGCTTTTACCCATCCGATACCGGTAATCGATTGCAGGGTTTCAGTTATAGGTTGACCGGCTTTTAAAGTCTGCTCAATTACACTTGTTGGAACTACCCCTATTATTAAATATTGCCATAAAACATAGATTATAAAAGGAATTAAAGTTCCAAAAAAAATTGAATATCGCATGAGTTTTGGCTTTCTATCAAAGTGAAATGTCAAAGATGGGATTACATTGTGATATCCAAAAGAGCTAAATAAAACAGGGGCGGCAAGTAACACACTTTTCCAGTTTTGGAAAAACAGCTTTTCTACATCGACATTTTTATTACCAATAGCAACTAGTGCAAAAAAAGCAATAAATAGAGAAACCATTAAGATATAATTTACTCTATCGATAAGCTTTATTCCAATACCAACAATCACTCCAAAAACAAGCCCAAAAATAGCATATATTATCCAGCCTTGAAGCGTTATCTGAAAAATAGCATTTATAAAAGAGGCTAATAAAGGTGCACCTGCTGCAAAATAGGCTATCATCAAGCAATAGTATAAAAATACAAAAGTTGCTCCTGAAATGATTTTGCCTTTATTACTTAAAAATCTTTTAGACATCGATAGCACATTAGCATCTTTCGGCATCCATAGAGTCACTTCCAAAAACAAAAGTCCCGTTAAAAACATAAAAAGCCAAACGAAAAAAGTTATAATAACAGCTGGCAGAAAACCAGATGATGCGGTAACAAGTGGGATAGCTAACATCCCAGCTCCGATCGTTGTACCGGCAATTAATAGAGTAACTGAAATAAATTCTTTAATTTTCATATCTTCACCTAAACATTAAATATTAATTTAAAATAAATTGAAACGGTTTAATCAAAACTTAGAAGCTTCGATGGAAAAGATATAAAAAGGAATTTTTAAACTTATAATTTTTCATGAACTATATATTACTAATTTCATTGTTTTTTAGCTATAACTTTTAAAATTTTTGTGTTAAAAAATTTGTTATAAACTTGAGTCAATAGATGATTATTAAAGTGAAGATTATTCCTAAATCAAAAAAAAATCGAATTGTTGGATTTCAAAAAGATTATTTAAAAATCAAGATAAATGCAGTGCCAGAAAAAGGCAAAGCCAACTTAGAATTCATTCGTTTTTTTGCTAAAACACTCTCTATTTCTAAAAGCTCAATAACTATTCTATCAGGTCATACTACGCAGATTAAAAAAATTAAAGTAGATGGGATATCTGAAAAAGAGTTTTTAGACCTTATTGAACAAACAATTTAAAAAAAAAGCTGCAAATATTAAATGTTCCCAGGCTTCTAAGCATACTTTTTTTGCAGATCAATTTTCTGAACTTTTAACTCATCGATCTGTTTTTGTATTTGCAAAGCTATTCTTCTATTATCATCGGCTATCTTCCAATGTCTTTTGGCTGTTTGAAGTTCCCCTTCAATAAATTGCAGTCTATCGGCTTGATTAGCGTGATTTAAAGCTTTTGCCTCATAGCCTCTTTTCATCCCTTGCAGCTCTTCAATTTTTTGATCTATTAAAGTGATTTCATTTTGTTTTTCTGCACTTGATGCATAGTAAGTAAAACTTTTACTCACCATAAAAACTGCAAAAATAAAAATAAAAAAACCTAAAATTGCAAAAACAGTTTTATATTTTGTCTTTTTCATAATTTTTTTTTTACCTTTCATCTTCCTTCTCTATTTGTCACAGTATTTTATTTAAATTAAATCATCAATTTTTTTCTGGCATGCTATGTTATTATTATTTAAAATATGAAGCTTATGAAAAAGTATTTACTTATATTTTTAATAATCTTCTCTCAAGCTTTTGCTACAAATAGCTTTTTTAAAGATAAACTAAAAAGCTCAAGTAAAAATGATTATATTATCTATGAATATAATCAGTTTTACTCAATTTTATCAGTTTTAGATAAGACTTTAGATAGTTTAGTCCTCCAAGAGATAACGATTTCAAAAAATACTTTTAAAAAAAACTATATCTCCTTTAGAAAATGGCTTCAAAATGGCGGCAAAAAAAGTTTATCCTGGTCTCTTTATGAAATTGATTTAAAAACAAATAAAATCAAAGATGCATATTCCGTTTCTAGAAATTGCTATATTAACCTACTAAATAATGAAAGCCTCATAACCCATCTTTTAGATCTTGATCTTAAAAAAATACTAGATAAAGATAGAAAAAAAATTGGGCCACCTCCAATGAGAGCAGAAGTTGATAGAAGAGCTCTTTGGCAACCTAATAAAATTGTAGATTCAAAAAAGATACATAAACCCAAACTTGATGTATATCGATCTATTTGGCCAAATGATGGCTCAGAATTTGCATCTAAAACTTTTGATATCTATTTTGGTAATGACTTTGCCTTCCCCTACTTTATCGAGATTAATAATGGTCACATTAGCTTTATGATAAAAGCAATCGACTCTGGCAAAGATTTAAATACACCTATAAAAAACTTTCCTAAAAGAGATGCTAAAATTACTCAAATAAAAAAACTAGCTGATAGTTTAATTTTATCTTTAAAAGATGCTAGTCATTTTGAAAATTTCAATCTCTTCGCAATCGATCTGACAAAAAAAGATAATAAAATTATTCATCCAATAGAATTTGAAATAAAAAAAGAAGAAGATTTAGTTTTTTTAAAGATGGATACAAAATATCTTAATACAATCTTTGAAAAAAATCATAAATATCGTTTCGCTATAAAACCTAGCTTTCAAGATAACATTTATATTGAATCCAACGACCTTTTTATTTGGAAATAATCTTTATTCAAAAGTAAAAAATTATTAAATCTTAAAAAAACTATTAATAAAAAACAGAGTTATGAACAAAGTTATTAAAACTAAAAAACTCATTTCTTTTTAAAGCTTTCCTCTTAATGAATAGAGCACGTACTAGTGGGAAATCATCTTAATAAAATCTTTACAGGATTTTCGCTGAATATTTTTTTAAATCTTTAACTGATCATAAAAATAAGGTTTTAAACAAATTTTCCACAATCCAACCCCGCCCTAGCAAAATGAAAGCGTCTTGAAAAATCTTCTAATTAATATTTATAGTTTAAAAAGAGTCTAACATTGGGTAATAAACCTAAGTTTTATTTGATCTTTTAATAAAATGTGAGTAAAATACTATATATTTTTAGGAAATTTAAATGTTCAAGAAAAGCACATACAGTTTATATCGATGTCGAAAGGTACTTCGCCATGTATATACTCGATATAATAGAAAAAAGAAAACTCTATCAGACATTCAAAAAAAAAGATTTGAAAATGTTTTAACTTCTCTTCAAACTTCTATTGTACAAAAAAATAAGAAGGCAGCAGATAGAGCTGCTAAAAATCTAGAAAAACTAACAACTTTATATCTAAAAAAATCATCGTTCGATCATATTATTGATGTTTTTTTTGCTCTTCTTTTTGCTGTTGTTGTAGCTGTTATTGTCAGACAAATGTGGTTTGAATTTTTAACTATTCCGACAGGCTCTATGAGACCGACTCTTAAAGAGAAAGATATGGTTATAGTTTCTAAAACTAATTTTGGCATCAATATACCACTTAGATTAAAACATTTTTATTTTGATCAGAACTTACTCAAACGAGGCTCTATTGTAGTTTTTTCAAGTGCTAATTTAGATATGCCAGATTCAAGTATGTTATATTTCTATCTATTTCCTGGTAAAAAGCAATTGGTAAAAAGGCTTATAGGAAAGCCTGGGGATACTCTATATTTTTATGGTGGAAAAATTTATGGAATAGATCAACATGGAGATGAAATAGATGAATTTAATACCAAGTGGTTTGAAGATATTGAGCATATCCCATTTATAAAGTTTGAGGGCAAAGTTGCAACCCCTTCTCGTTTTTCTGAAGATTTATATTCTCCAGTAATATTTTATCAAATGAATGAGCCGATAGCGATGTTAAATGTAACATCTATGGGACAGGTCGATGGAGAATTGATAACTGAACATTCTTCTGTTTTTACTAAAAACTCTGAAATAAAAAACTATTTCAATATTTGGGGTTTCAATAATTATGCGATGGGAAGAATATTATCCAAAAACGAAGTTGAGAAATATTCAAATGATACTCTGCTAGATATTGAAGAGGCTCCTTTATATCTTGAGCTTACCCACCACCCAACTTTAAAAGGGGCCAAGATTATTCGAGATGAACTCGGAAGACTAAGACCTGCACTGAATTATTCAACTTCGCTTTTTCCTTTAGAAGAAGCGAGTTTAAAAGAAATCTTTAAAAGTATGTACACGGCAAGATTTTGTGTAAAAAATGAGTATGCTTATCGTTACGGCTCTTCTATTAAAAATACTAAATACTTACCAAAACTTTTAGGTGTTAAAGATGGTTGTTATGAAATCCAAAATGGCAAAGCCTATAGCGTTGATTGGTTTGGAATCGTCAAAATACTAAAAGAGGATCACTCTTTAAACCAATTTAGCTATGAGAGAACAAAAATCTTATATAATTTAGGTATAGATTTTTTAACTTTTTTAGAGCCATATCGTAAAAATCAACTTCAAATCCCTTCTAGATATGCATATTTTAGAAATAAAGATTTTTATCTCATGGGGCATAGAATTTTCAAACAGAGCAATGCAACGCTAGTTAATTTTATCCAAAGAGAATACAAAAAACAATCCACCATTCATCTATATAAAGCTTTTGAAGATTTAGGACCTCCACTTGATCTAAACGGAAAGCTCAACAAAGAAACAATTGCAAAGTATGGCATCAAGATTCCAGATAAAATGTATCTATTTTTAGGCGATAATTATGCAGGCAGTTCAGATAGTCGAGATTTCGGATTTGTGCCAGAAGACAATCTAAAAGGCGGTTTAAACTTTATTTTTTGGCCTCCCTCGAAAAGATGGGGGGGAGCATTTCAACCTCCATTCAAGATATTTATTTTTCCCAAAATTATCATTTGGTCATCAGCTTTTGTCATAATTGCTATTTATCTCATCTTCATTAGAAGAAGAATCAAAAAGCCATTGAAATTTTAAAAAAATTTTCTTTGAGATAAATTTTAATATTTGATATGAGTGTTGCTTCAAAAGGAGGCTACTATGACCACCATAGATCAAGCTTTTCCATCTTTGAAATTTTCAGAAAACTTTTCTTCAGAAAAAAAATTTGTCGATGAAAAAGATTCTTTAATACTTTTTGATGCTGCAGGGATAATTCAAGATGTGAATGCTGCTGCTCTAAATTATTTTAAATTTGATAAAAACTCATCTCAGAGTTTAAAACAGAAAAATATTGAAGTTCTAATACCAAATTTTTCTAATATTGTTACTTTGCCAAAAGATGATAAAAGTTCTAATCACTTTACAGCTAGAACAACGGATGATAGGCTTATAGAAATAACAATCTATTTTACTAGATATTTTGAAAATACTACTTTATATTTAGCAAAAATAAATCATATTTCAGATTCAGCACACAACGCTCCTAAAGTTCTTGTTGTTGATGATGATAAAATATGTAGATTAATACTTAGCAGAATACTTACAAAAAAAGGGTTTCAATGCGACGAGGCAGATAATGGTCAAAATGCAATAAATTCTTTAACTCAAAAATCCTATGATGTTGTTGTAACAGATTTAGAAATGCCTGTTCTGGATGGTTGCAAAGAGTGTAAAAAATGGAAAAAAATTGAAAAAACAGAAAAGAAAAAACCTATTCCTTTTGTATTAAATACTGGTCATACAGTAGATGGCATTCTAAAAAAAAGATGTCGTAAATGTGGTATAAAAAAAATAATGTCAAAACCTGTTTCTTGGGAAAAAATAAGGCCTATTTTTGAAAAATTACAGATACCAATTCCAATTGGTTGAAAATAAAAAATTATTTCTTTGAAATATGAATTATTGTATTTTCCCCATTGATATCGATACCAGAGCCGCTTGTTTTTTCAAATCTAACAGAAATTGCAAGAATTTCATGATCAATATACGTTTTATGTTTTTCATAACTTTTTTTAACTAAATCGGTTGTATCAAAAATAACATCTATCCTGTCTGTCACTTCAAAATTTTTCTCTTTGCGAAGCAGATTAATCTTATTGACTATTTCTCTTGCAATCCCCTCTTCAATCAGATCAGGGGTGATTTTAGTATCTAAAGCCACAGCTATTTGACTATCTCTGGAAGCTGCTACGCCCTCTTTGATTTTTCTTTCAACCATTACATCTTCTTTAGTTAGAACTATTGTTTGATCATCAATTTTGATCTCAACAGTTTTGCCCTTTTCGATATCACTCATTTGATCTAAAGAAAAGTTTTGAATAATCTTTTGAGCTTTTGGCAAAAGATTACCTATTTTTTTACCCAGAGTTCTAAAATTAGGTTTAGCACTGAGGGTTATAAATCTTGATTCATCTTTTAATAGCTGAACTTCTTTTACATTTAACTCTTCTTTAATAAGGTCTTTTTGTTTTTCTAAATAGTCTAAGATTTTAGGATCAGCTTCTATAAAAGCTTTGCTTAGAGGCTGGCGAACTTTAACTTTATACTCTTTTCTAAGAGCATGTCCGATACTAACAGCTCTTTGAGTCAAGCTCATTTGATTCTCTAAATCTAAATCTCTTAAATCTTTTTCATATTTTGGCCAATCACATAGATGAACTGATTCTGGCATATCATCTGTTTTTAGCTCTTTATAGATCGCTTCACTAATAAATACTATAAAAGGTGCGCTAACCTTCGTTAAGTTAAGCATAACTAAATGCAGCGTCTCAAAAGCCTGCTTTCTATCTTGGGTATCTTCATCTGCCCAAAACCTTGTTCTCGAGCGTCTGATATACCAATTGGTGAGCTGCTGAATAAAATCTAGTAAAGGATCAATGGCTTTGTTAAGCTCGAATTTATCCAAAGCTTCTTCAACCTCTAAGATAAGCTTATTCGATAAAGAAATTATCCATCTATCGATATCAGCTTTTGGTTTTTTAAACTCTTTATTGGGCTTCCATTTATAAATAGAGGCATAAGTTGCGAAAAAGACATATGAGTTCCAAAAAGGCAAAAGTATCTGTCTTAAAACAACAGCAACGCCTTCTTCAGAAAATTTTAAATCTTCAGCTTTAACAGCTGGAGAATGCAACATAAAAAGTCTAATTGCATCAGCGCCATATTGTGAGAACACCTTTTGAGGATCGGGATAATTTTTAAGCCTTTTACTCATCTTAGCTCCATCCTGAGCTAAAATGATTCCATTAACGATCACGTTTTTAAAAGCAGGTTTATTAAAGATTGCACTTGAGATAACATTTAAAGTATAAAACCATCCTCTTGTTTGATCTAACCCTTCAGCAATAAAATCTGCTGGAAAGCCTTTATCAGTGAGATCTTTATTTTCAAAAGGATAATGATTTTGAGCATAAGGCATAGAACCAGATTCAAACCAACAATCAAAAACCTCTTCTATTCGATGATAGGTTTTGCCATCTTGTTCAAAGGTTAAATCATCGATAAATTGACGATGTAAATTATCTATTTTTTTATTCGTTTTTTCTTGCAATTCTTTAATACTTCCAATAACAACTAAATTATTATCTTCATCTCTCCAAATAGGAATTGGAGTTCCCCAAAATCTATTTCTAGATATCGCCCAGTCTCTCGCTCCCTCTAACCATTTACCAAACCTTTTCTCTTTAATATGCTCTGGCACCCAATGAATTTTTTTATTTGCTTCAATAATTTTATCTTTGATTTTTTCAACTGCCACAAACCAAGTTTTAACAGCTTTATAAATGAGCGGTGTATCTGTTCTCCAACAAAATGGGTATCTATGCCGAATAGTTGAATGCTTAAAAACTTTACCTTCTTTTTTTAACCTTTTGATAATTAATTTATCTGCATCTTTGATTAACATATCCTCAAAATCAGGCGCTTCTTTAGTAAAACGGCCTTGACTATCAATAGGACATACAATTTCAATATTCTCTCTTTTACAAACATAAAAATCGATCTCTCCAAAAGCTGGCGCCGTATGTACAATTCCTGTCCCCTCTTCTAGATTTACAAAATCATCAACAAGGACTTTAAAAGCATTTTTGGTATCTTTGAAATAGTCAAAAAGAGGGGTATATTTTTTCCCTTTTAAATCTTTTCCTTTGAGAGTTTTTATTATTTCAAAATCTTCCTTGAAATATTCTTTTGCTCTCTCTTTGGCTAAAATATAGTTTTTATTAGTTTTCTTATCTTTTATCTTCACATAATCTATATCAGGTCCAACAGCTAAAGCTAAATTAGATATCAATGTCCAAGGCGTTGTCGTCCAAGCTAAAAAATAGGTGTCTTTATCATCTTTCATCTGAAACTTAATAGTTAAAGATGGGTCATCGACTTCTTGATAATTTAAATTAGCTTCAAAATTAGAAAGTGGAGTTCCCAACTTAGAGCAGTATGGCATGACTTTAAAACCTTCATACACCAAACCTTGATCATAAAGCTCTTTAAACACCCACCAGACAGACTCCATATAGGTGATGTCCATAGTTTTATAGGTATTTGAAAAATCTACCCATCTACCTATTCTATTAATCGTTTTTTTCCATTCTTCGGTATATCTTAAAACAATTTTTTCACACTCTTCATTGAACTTGGCAATTCCAAATTTAGAGACAAACTCATGACCCGATAGCTCTTGCGCCTTTTCAATCTCATTTTCAACCGGCAATCCATGACAATCCCACCCAAATCTTCTTGGCACAAAAAAGCCTCTCATCGTCTTATATCTTGGAATCACATCCTTTAAAATACTCGCAAGCAAATTCCCATAATGCGGCAATCCTGTTGCAAAAGGCGGTCCATCATAAAAAGAAAAAAGTTTTTCCCCTTCTCTATTATCAACAGATTTTTGAAAAATATTCTCTTTTTCCCAAAAATCTAAGACCCTTTCCTCTCTTTTTGAAAAACTTTCGTCCTTATTTAAGCTAAACATTTTATCCTCAACTCTTTAAATTATTCCTATGTTACACCAAATCAATACTTTATGTAAACCAGAAATCTATACAATTTAAATCAAAAAATGTATAATATAATAAACGAAACATGAATTTATCGGGGGTGTAAAGGTTTCGACTTACAGGCAAGGAATTAGCGGCATGCAGAGGACGTCGGTTGGCCTCTTTAATCATTCCGGCAAAAACATAAACGATAACTCAGAAGAGATGTTGTTAGCGGCTTAAGACCTAACAGTTTTAAGTGCTCGGTAATCTAAGTTTTGACCGAGAGTCTTAGAAATTACTGTCATATATCTTGGTATGAAATTTTCTTATTCGCTATTTCTAGGAAAATTTCGAGATTTTAAAGGTAGCAAGTCGATCTAATGCGGGGAGTCTTTCGAGCTAGATCGATGATATATTAAAGGCTCTAAGCATGTAGTCATTAATTTACCAAGTTTGATAAGGACGAGAGTTCGATTCTCTCCACCTCCATTTAG
>JAAKFJ010000070.1 GCA_011064745.1 Candidatus Anoxychlamydiales bacterium
GCTTACTCTTTCCTACAATCAACTCTCATCTTTACCAGAGTCTTTTGGTAAGCTAGGTCAGTTAAAGTGGCTTACTCTTTCCTGCAATCAACTACTCTCATCTCTACCGGAGTCTATTGGCAAGCTAGGTAAGCTAGAGCGGCTTGACCTTCAAAACAATAACCTTTCATCTCTACCGGAGTCTATTGGTAGGCTAGGTAAGTTAAAAGATCTTGATCTTCAAAACAATAAACTCACATCTCTACCGGAGTCTATTGGTAAGCTAAGTCAGTTAAAGTGGCTTACTCTTTCCTACAATCAACTGCTCTCATCTCTACCAGAGTCTATTGGTGATCTAGGTAAGCTAGAGTGGCTTGATCTTCGAAACAATAGCCTTTCATCTCTACCAGAGTCTATTGGTAAGCTAGGTAAGTTAAAAGCTCTTTATCTTCAAAACAATAAACTCACATCTCTACCGGAGTTTTTTGATAAGCTAAGATCATGTCGTATTACATATGAGAACAATCCAATAAGTTTAAAACCAGCAAATAAAACATTCAAAAATATCAGAACAAATACCTGTTATGCAATGTCGGCTACTGTTGCTATAATATCTTTTGCAGCGGCTTCAATATTACTGTATTCTAATAAACAATAAAAATTTTGTGAATTCTTAAATTAAAACAGCAAATCATGACGCGTTCAGAAGTCTTAAAAATTTAAAATCTAAGTTCAACTAAAAGAGAGGTTGCTCTTTCATTTATTAGACGGACCTCACCATTGATCAAAACATATGATCCTAAAGAGGCAGATGTTCCTAAAAAAAGACCGGCTTTTTTTTCAAAAGTTAATTGAAGATCGGTGATAGCAAAAGGAGCATTTTTTATCTCAATTTGAGTATCCCTATATGCAATACCAATATATGGGCGAAGAATAGATATCTTTTGAGCAAGGCCAACGGCTATCTGCCACTCTTTTAAAGAAAATTTAAGATCATCATTTATTGGTCTATCATTTCTGGTTAAAAAAGATGATGATGCCCAAAAACGAGAATATTTAATATCTGCGGCTAGAGTAAAATCAAACACCTCAAATAAAATTAGTTTTGCGCCCCCGCGATAAATAATATCATTTTCACTTTTTGTAACATAAAGACTACTAAGATTTCTAAATTCAGGCTCTATTCTATAAGATCCTATCTCTGTATATAAATCTAATCTCTCTTTTATATTTAAAGTAAAAATTCCTGTATTAGAAAAGGCTTTAACTTTTCTAAGATAAAAATCATTTTCTTTAGCCAGATCATCAAACTGCATAACTAAATCTTCAGCATCATATACTTGATAACCTAATCTAAAATTCACCCATTTAGTATCAGGAATTACAAAACCCTCTTCTATAATAGCGGGATTAGATGGATTACCAGCCGGTGCTGAAAATATTAGATGTGGAAATAAAAAAAACAATAATAATAAAAATTTCATAAATTAAAATTTAAGCTCGCCCATAACAGATACCGCCTCTTCATCGATAAATCTTGCTTCTACGGTTAACATAAAAAACTTACTATTAGATAGTGTACAACCGGCAAAAACTCCAACAGGATTTCTATTTTTCATCTTTTGCTCCATGTCTCCTTCATCTGAAATTACAAAAGATGCGTTTCCCACTTTGGCTTTGGCTTTTGAATATTTTCCACCAATATAAGGAATAAAAATATCTATTTGATGAGCTAGACCTAAATCAACTTGCCAATCTTTATATCTAATTTTGGCGTCAGCTTTATCTTGGGGAGCTCCATCTTGAGTTATAAAAGATAAAGATGGTCTGGTCGTTGAATATCTTCCCCCCGTTGAGAGCGCAGTATTACCCCATTGAAAAAGAATCACCTTTCCCCCGGCTGCCCAATATAGTCTATAATTAGTCTCAAGTTCGATACGTGAGGCTGTGCCCGCGTTATCAAATCTCCAATCGGATCTTATTCTAGAAGATCCTAAAATCCCATAGAGATCAACTCTGTTTTGTAAATTTATTGTTAGAGATCCTGAATTAACATCTTGTTTAAGATTATCTATTTTACCGCCATTTGGTTTTTTCTCCATCCGACCGTCATATTCAAAATTACCTTCATATCCCAATCTAAAATTGATCCGGCTAGCTGGCGATATAAAAAAACCTTCAGCTATTATTTCTGGATTCAAAGGGTTTCCAACCGGCGCTGCAATAAGAGTGCTCGATATCAGCATCAAAAAAATCATTATTTTTTTCATTTCTACCTCTAAAAAATTTTGCTATGCTCAAAAAAATATTATTTAAAATATTATAAAGTCCTCCTATTTTAAGAAAACATAAAACTTTATTAATTTGAGAGTCGTTTTAAATCTTAAATCAAAATTTTGAAATTTTCATCTTATTTGTAAATTTTGGTTTTTTCAAAGCTATTTTTATAGTAAACTTATAGTTAGAAGAATTTTTTTAAATTAAGGTGATAAAAATGTTTATCTTTGTCAAAGATGAAAAGGTTGAAATTGAAGATGGCGCAACGGGCTTTGATCTTGCCCAGAAATTAAATCTTAGAGGACCCGATCAAGCTATTGCCATTGTTATAGATGGAAAAGAATACGACCTAATAAAAAAATTAAAAGATCAAGACAAAGTAAATTTTCTATCATTTTCAGATACAGACGGCAAAGATATTTATTGGCATTCATCTGCTCACATTTTAGCACAAGCTGTTCTCAGGCTGTTTCCAGAAGCAAAACCCACTATCGGCCCGCCAATTGAAAATGGTTTTTATTATGATTTTGCCAATCTTAAAATAACCGATGAAGATTTAAATAAAATTGAAAAAGAAGCTAAAAGAATTATTGCTGAAAGTTTAAAACCGATCAGAGTGGAATATAAAAATAAAAAGGAAGCTTTAGATGCTTTTGAAAATAATCCTTACAAAACAGAGCTGATAAAAAGTTTTGAAGATGGAGAGATTTCAGCCTATAAACAGGGCGAGTTTACAGATCTTTGTCGAGGTCCTCACCTTCCTAATTTAACTAAAATAAAAGCCTTTAAAGTTTTAAAAACTTCAGGCGCATATTGGAGAGGAGATTCAAAAAATGAAATGTTAACTAGAATTTATGGCATCTCTTTTCCTGATAAAAAAATGCTCGTTGAATATCTAACCTTTTTAGAAGAAGCTAAAAAAAGAGATCATAAACTGCTTGGGCAAAAATTAGGACTTTTTGGTCTTAAAGAAGAAGCTGCCGGCATGCCATTTTTTTATCCAAAAGGATTACACATTTACAATCAAATCCTCTCTTATTTAAGAGAATCTCTAACAGAGCTAAAATATGAAGAAATTAAAACGCCTATCATGATGACAAAAGAGCTTTGGCAAAAATCTGGTCATTGGGATTATTATCGAGAAAATATGTATACCTCCACTATTGAAAATCGTGAGTTTGCCATAAAACCAATGAACTGTCCTGGCTGTATGCTCTATTATAAAACTGACTTGCATAGCTATAGAGAGTTGCCTAAAAAAGTCTCAGAAATAGGTCTTGTTCATAGACATGAACCATCAGGCTCATTAAATGGACTTTTTAGAGTTAGAGCTTTTCATCAAGATGATGCTCATATTTTTATGATGCCTAATCAAATAAAAGATCAAATATTAGAACTACTAGAGCTCGTCGAGAAGGTTTATATGACTCTCGGCCTATCTTATAAATTAGAACTCTCTACTAGACCAGAAAAATCTATCGGCACCGATGAAGAGTGGGAAAATGCCACTAATGGGTTAAAAGAAGCTTTAGATGATTGGGGACATCCATATGTTATCAATGAAGGTGACGGCGCTTTTTATGGTCCTAAGATAGATATTCATATTCGAGATGCCTTAAAAAGATATTGGCAATGTGCAACAATTCAACTAGATATGTCACTACCTGAAAAATTTAATCTTGTTTATGTCAGTAATGATGGTTCTCAAAAAAGACCTGTTATGATTCATAGAACTGTTTTGGGTTCTTTAGAGCGCTTTTTAGGAGTTTTGATAGAACATTTTGCCGGAAACTTCCCTCTTTGGTTATCTCCTTTAGGTGTTAGAATAATCGCTGTTGCCGATAGACATGTTGATTATGCCAATAAGATTTGTAAAAAAATAAAAGAGAAAAATATTGTTTGTGATGTTGATGATTCAAAAGAATCTGTCAGTAAAAAAATTAGAAATGCTCAACTTCTAAAAATCAACTATATGTTAACCGTCGGGGATCAAGAATTAGAAAATAATACCATCGCCCTAAGAACTCGGGACAATACTCGTCATGGAGAGTTAACTCTTTCAGCCTTTTTAGAAAAAGTAACTATCGAAAAAAATGAAAAATCATTATTATCTCCATTTGTGAGCGCTACCAAAGAGTAGCTACTAAAATTGGAGGCAATAGTGGAAATAATTGCTATTACTAGCTTTAAAGGAGGAACTGCCAAAACATCAACTTGTTTGCATGTGGGTTCTGCTCTTTCTTTATATCATAACAAAAAAGTTCTTCTAATAGATTTTGATGCTCAAGCAAATCTCACAACCGGTCTTGGATTCGATCCTGATGAACAAGATTCGATGGCTGTTGTTTTGCAAGGTGAAAAACCAATCAAAGAAGTGATCTTAAAAACTGCTATTAAAAATTTAGATCTTGTTCCGGCCGATGCTTGGTTGGAAAGAGTAGAGGTAACAGGCGCGCTTGCTGCCGATAGATACTCGCATGAAAGGTTAAAACAGATTTTAAAACCTTTAGATTATGATTATATTTTTATCGATACTCCCCCATCTATTTGTTGGTTAACAGAATCTTCTTTAATAGCTGCGAACAATTCACTTATTTGCGCTACACCCGAGTTTTATAGTGTTAAAGGACTTCAAAGACTCTCTATTTTTATAGATAATATTGCCCAGAGACATCATCTATCTGTTATGGGAATTGCACTATCTTTTTGGTATCCTAGGGGTAAAAGTAATACAGACTTTCAAAAAGTTATTGAATCAACCTTCCCAGGCAAATTACTCAAATCAAAAATTAGAAGAGATATAGCTGTTTCTGAAGCCACTATATATGGGCAGCCTGTCTTTAAAACAGCCCCAAAAAGTCGAGCCTCCCAAGATTACAAGGCTCTAACATTAGAATTATTAGAAAAAAGCAAATGTAAAACTGCTTTACATTAGGAGTTAACACAATGGTAAAATTTAATGACCTTTTAAAGCTTAGACTAAGATCAAAAGAAAAACAAAAACCTAAAATGACCGCTTTAGCCGAACTTTCAAATGACGGTTCTCTATCTAGCTTCTCCGGCGTATTTAAACCAAGCTCTTTGAATGATTCAGAAAAAGAAAAATTATCCAATATCTTACAAAATCATATAAATGTTGATCTAACTTATGACTTTGATACAGACCTAAAAAAATTAATCGCTATAACAGCCGAGGTAAAAGCTATTACCAATCAAGCTGTTATCTTACATGGCGAGAGAATAAAAAAAGCTCAATCTATTTTAAAAAATTATGCTGACGGAGCTTTTACTTCTTGGCTAATGGAAACCTATGGTAATCGTCAAACTCCATATAACTTTTTACAGTACTATGATTTTTATATGGACTTGCCGGCTAATTTAAGACCTCAAGTAGATTCTATGCCAAGACAAGCTATCTATACCCTCGCTAGCAGAGATGGGGATTTAGACAAGAAAAAGGATATTGTTAAAAACTACCAAGGACAACCTAAACAAGAGCTTCTATCGATTATCAGAAAGCTTTTTCCTCTCTCTGAAGAAGACAAAAGACAAGCTAATATCGCAGAGCAAGCAATTACAACTTTGAAAAGATTAAAAAGTTTAATGATGCATCCTTTATTTAAGCCGAATGATGAGCAAAAAAAGCAAATTTTACAAATTATTGGCAAATTAAAAAAACTTTAAAGTTTTTTTAAATAAAAAATATTAATGATGACAGGCTGCAATCATCTGAGAAATTGGTCTTATATGCGCAATACATAATTGCTTATCATGTTCAGCTAGCCAAATATCATATTTTTGTTGAAGATTTAACCAAAATTCTGGGGTTGTTTCAAAAACCTTTGCAAAACGCACTGCTATTCTAGCAGTAATACGGGCTTCTTCATTAATGATTTTATAAAGTGTTTTTCTTGAAATAGCAGAAGCTTCAGACAATTGAGTCATGCTTATATCTAGAGGTATAATATAATGTTCTTCTAGTATTATACCAGGATGAGTTGGTTTTCTTTTTTTAGTCATATATACACCTTTATATTAATGATAATCTAAATAATCAATATCATAAGCATTACCATTTTTAAAGCGAAAAATTACAACCCAATTTCCAGAGACATGAATAGAATAAAAATCTTTTAGCTTTCCTTTTAATTTATGAAAGTTTGATCCAGGAAAATTCACATCTATCAAATCATTTGCTGCATCGATATGGTCCAATATATGACTTAACTTTCTTGCATGTTGAGGAGAAATTTTTCCTCTTTGTCCGGTTTCAAAAAATTTCTTTATTTTCTTGCTCGCAAATGATTTAATCGTCATCTACTCGCCTTAAAAAGTAACTGTTTTTGCAGTGTAACCAAAAGGGTTAC
>JAAKFJ010000071.1 GCA_011064745.1 Candidatus Anoxychlamydiales bacterium
GGGGCTTTTTCGAGCTCCTTTTCCCTTGATTCAATAGGCCATGGACCTCTTTGATGCTCTCTCATCATACAAACATCTAATTTTTTACCATTGCCAGGCTCTTTTTTTATTTTATATAAAACTTCAGGCACTTTTTCGAATTTATTACCCCATAAGTCAATTTGAGTTAAGTTTGTAAGTCCTATAATCTCTTTAGGAAGAGTTCCTAGTTCATTATTTGATAAGTGTAAAACTTCTAGCTTTGTAAAATATCCAATCCAAAAAGGCAGTTTTTTTATTTTATTGTCTGATAGATCAAGGTTTGTGAGACTCATCATAGTAGCTATATTTGCACTTAACGTTTCAAATTTATTATTACTTAAGTCAAGATGGGTAAGGCCCGTCAGTTTATTTAGAGATTTAGGAAAGTTTTTTAACCCCAAATTTGAAAGATCGAGGATTTTTAAAGATTCTATAGCTTTTTTATTTTGCTCTAACCAATCATCAAAACTCTGAGATACTTCTAAAAGATCTGCACTTACCATTTTAGACATATCAGGTTTTTGAAAATCGACACCTATCATTTCATCTAGATGATCAGAAATTGCCTTTAATACTTGTATAGTATCCCTGATAATTATCATATTGTTCGGTGGTATTGTTGTATCAACAGTTAGATCCGGCATCGAAAATGCATTAGGCATCCCAGGAGCTTGAATCTGTTCAAGACTTTGCTTAGCTCTTCTTATAATATCTGAATCTGAATTTCGCCGAGGATCTGAACCTTTAGGTAATCCATTGCGATCTAAGCTACTTGCAACTCCTCTAGGTAATAAACTACTTGCTTTTGATGCCATACAAACCTCTCTTCTTAATTTTAAAAATTTTTAAATACTACTCACTTTTAGATTTTAAATACATCCATAAACTTTTTTTAATTTTTGAGAAATTGTTTTAAGAGGAGAGGTGTTTAAAATAACTTGAAAAAAAAGATTTTATGCTAAAATATTTAAAAAATTTAAAGTTGGAAAACATTTATGCAAAATAATATATCAGAGCTTCAAAAAGAGCGCTTAAAGTATGTTCCGAAGCTTCCGAAAACCTTAGAAGATATTTCTAAATTAGAAATTGATGAAAAAGAAAAAACAACATCAATCAATGATGCTAAAGAGTTAGAAAAGATTTTTTCAAACACTTTTGGCAAATCTATTGTTCATTTCAAACAAAAATCTGAAAATAAAGATAGCGCATCTTTAATTGTTGGAGTGGTTTTTTCTGGAGGACAAGCGCCTGGTGGACATAACGTTATCTCAGGCCTTTTTGATGCTTTAAAAAGATTAAACCCTAAAAGTCAGCTTTATGGCTATTTAAATGGACCCTCTGGAGTTGTGGATTGTAAATATATTGAATTAACAAAAGAGAGAGTTGATAGTTACAGAAATTTGGGGGGATTTGATTTAATTGGATCTGGTAGAACGAAAATTGAGACCGATGAACAATTAGAAAAATCTTTGATTTGTGCTAAAGATTTAAAGTTGGATGGAATAGTAATTATTGGAGGGGATGATTCAAATACTAATGCCGCTATTTTAGCCGAATATTTTAAGAAAAAAAACATCTCAACTAGCGTTGTTGGAGTTCCCAAAACCATTGATGGTGATTTAAAAAGTAAAGAAGTTGAAATATCTTTCGGTTTCGATACTGCTTGCAAAGTCTACTCTGAGTTAATTGGTAATATTGCTAAAGATGCAATTTCAGCAAAAAAATATTATCATTTTATAAGACTGATGGGTAGATCAGCTTCTCACATTGCCCTTGAGTGCGCTTTAAAAACACATCCGAATATAGTTTTGATTGGAGAAGAAATTTTAAAAAAGAAAAAAACTCTTAAAGTAATAACGAATAAGATTGCCGATGTTATTGAAAAAAGAGCGAAGAACAATAAAAATTATGGCATTGTTCTAGTTCCTGAAGGTCTTATTGAATTTATTCCTGAATTTAAAAGTTTGATATCAGAGCTCAACAAGCTTCTTGCAACAGGGGAGAGGGCTGAAAAAGAGCTCGCCAATCAAAAAGATAAAATTGAATATATAAAAACAATCCTCTCAAAAGAGTCAAAACTCTGTTTTGAGATGCTACCGAAACAAATTCAAGAGCAGCTTCTTTTAGATAGAGATCCTCATGGTAATGTCAAAGTATCGCAGATAGAGACTGAAAAACTTCTTATTGAAACGATCAAAAAAGAACTTAAAAACAGAGCCTTTGAGGGTAAATTTAATGCTCTATCCCATTTTTTTGGATATGAAGGCAGATCAGGGATGCCAACGAATTTTGATGCCAATTATTGCTACTCATTAGGCCATGTAGCCGCTCTTTTGATAAATGAAAAATTATCTGGTTATATGAGTTCTCTTGGCAACTTAGATAAAGATGTGAGCGATTGGGTGGCCAAAGGAGTGCCTATCACATCTTTAATGAATCTAGAACTTCGCCATGGCAACCAAAAACCGGTTATAAAAAAAGCTTTAGTAGAGCTTGATTCTAAGGCATTTAAGTATTTAGTTGAAAATAGAGAAAAATGGGCTTTAAATGACTTTTATACGTATCCTGGCTCTATTCAGTACTTTGGAAATTCAAAGGTAACTGATGCTACGCCTATCACATTGAGCCTAAAGTGATTGTAAAAAAGAAGTAAAATCTTTTTTTTAATAGAACTTTATGTTATAATTAAAGTGAAAAAAAATAAAAAAGAGTGAAATATATGAGTTATTTATTTCCTGTAAATCCAATCGATAGATCGAGTGATCCAAAGAGATTATCGCCTGTTGAAAAAATAGGTGATGAAAGAGACCATTTTTCTCAAGATCAGGAAAACGAGTATAAGCAAGAAGAGTCCAAAATTGAGAGAAAAGTTAATAAACTTATAAGTTCAAATAATTTTGCTGAAGCTCTGGAAATGACGGATTTAGATATTCAAACCAAATCTAAGCTATTAAAGATTGCTCAAGATGCGGCGGCTACCTTTTTGAAAAAAGAGCTTTTAAGTATTGCTAAAAGTGTGCTCTCTCTATCTTTAAATCCTGTTGAAAAGGATGATATCGATGAAGAGGACTTAACTCTTTCTGATCAACTAGCTAGATTAGTTATGAAAATAGCTGATAATAAAGCTTCTTCAAAAGTAAAAAATAAAGTTGGTATGGCTAATCCATTAGAAGATAAAAATGCAGGATATTTAGTTCACTATTGTAAAGATATTTTAAATCAAAAAATTAAACAGCATAAAATGAGTTCTTTCAAATCGCAAAGACTTAATAAAAATGATCTTAAAAAATTCTTAAAAAAATAGATTTAATTATCTAAGATAAGTCCTCTTCATTGTTATCTACAGTATCTTCTAAAATATTTTCTTCTAAGATTGTTTCTTTTTCCATTTCATCCGACATTAATACAATTTCTTTCCACTTGCCTGTTCGATATCTATACCAATAAATTAAACTAAGTAAAACTGCATAGGCGGCGGCTAACCCCCAAGCGAACTGCACAGCTAAACCAAATTTTACAACGATAAAATAAACAGGGAGGAGCAAAAATAGCCAAACGGATAGAGAACCTGCAATAAGCAAGAAAAGGGTATCTCCAGCAGCGGTTAATACGCCGGCAAAAATCCAACGGACCCCTTGAAAAAAAAGGTAAATAAAAACACATATAAGACAAATCTTTAGCACCATATAAAAAGATAGTCCTGATGTCACTTGAGATAAAAAAGCTGGTTGTTCTATAGTTCCTGGTATCAAAAAATCAACAATTATTTTTGGATCGAAAACTAAAAAGACTGAAACAATAACTGTAAAGATGACAAGCAATCTCAAACTTGATTTTAATAAAGATTTTATTAGCTCAATTTTTTTAGAACCGATAAAATTACCGGCAAGAGAAGCCACGCCTCGATTTAATCCATCAAAGAAAAAAGAGAGTAGTATCACAATACTTTGACAAATACTTGATACGGTAATGTGCATCTCACCGACTCTTGTCATCATCATATAAAAAACAGTCCAACCGATGATTTCTAAAGAAAAAAAGATGCCTGGAGGCACTCCAACCCTTATACATTTTTTAAAAACTTTTAGATTTAATCGCCATTTGCCAGTCCCAAATAAATCTCTATTTTTCTTTTTAAAAAATAAAACAGCTAAAATTGCAGCTTGAAAAATTGTTCCAAGACAAGTAGCGATGGCAGCTCCTTTCATACCAAGAGGCGGAATAAAACCCTTTATACCAAAAATTAATAACCAGTCCAAGATTAGATTGATAAAGTTAGCAAAAATAGCTAGATAGATTAAAAATCTAGTTTGTCCTCTACCAATAAAAAAGCCACTAAGGGCATTCATCAAGGGATAAAAAGCTCCAAATACCATTAAATAGCCAAAATATTCGATCTCAAGATTAGCATAAACCGTGCCTCTAAAAAATAGAGGGCCCATCCAAAGTCCGAGTGGAATAAAAAATGCAATTGAAAAAAGCGAAAACCAGATCATTTGCCAAACAGGCACTCCAATCTCTGAATAGCGTTTAGCGCCATTGTATTGAGCTACAAAGACAGCAGACATTACAGTTAAGAGACCCATGCCGCCTAAAAAAGCCCAAGCTAAAGTCCCTGCGTTAACAGCTGCATTCAAAGCATTTAAAGAATAGCGCGCTAAAAAACATCGATCCACAAAGATCATCAAAAGGGAAGCTAAAGAAGAAATCATTAATGGTAAAGAGACTGTCCAAAGTTCTTTAATGCTTCCTTCTTCGAATTTAGTTAAGGAATTATTATCTTGCATTACATTTTTTTATTTTGCCTCTAAAGCTTCATATTATTGGCAAATCTTAAAGTTGGCAAGGTAATTTTTAAAAATCCGAAAAAACTAGTTGTAAAAAAATCCAGCTTGCTTATTTTAATGATTATAGAAACATAATTGGTTAATATATAAAATATGCAAAATAATAATTATTATGTACGATCACACAAAAGAAATGGTCGGTTTATTAATATAAAAGCAACTAAAAGGGTTCGAAGAACTCTATTAGATTTTTTCTTATGGAAAATTGGGAAATATAAATTTGATGACGAAATAATTGAGATACCGACTAATTTTTCTTTTCCTAAAATAGATAAACCTTTTTACGCAGATAAACCCTGGGTGACTTGGGTGGGGCATTGTACTTTTTTAATCAAAGTCAATGGTTTTTACATACTTACAGATCCGATTTGGAATGATAATTGTTCGCCTGTTTCGTCTATTGGGCCTAAAAGACATCATCCACCAGCCCTTGATTTAGCAACTTTGAGCCGCGTAGATTACGTAATGATAAGTCATGATCATTACGATCATTTGGACAAAAAAACCATAATAGCACTACAAAAAAAGTTTCCCAACATTAAGTGGGTAGTTCCTCTGGGTATAGAAAGATGGTTTAAAAAATGGAAAATTAAAAATGTTACTCGGTTAGATTGGTGGGAAAGTTTCGAAGATGATTTCATAAAAATCAATTCAGTGCCTGCCCAACACTATTCAGGCAGAACACTTTTAGATGGAAATAAGACTCTCTGGACGGGCTATGTTTTAGAATCCAAATGTATTGAAAAAAAGTTATATTTAACAGGTGATACGGGTTATAATGATGTGATTTTTAAAGAGATTGGAAATAGATTTAAAAAGATTGATCTAAGTTTAATCCCAATTGGAACATATGTTCCTAGAAAGTTTATGAATCCAGTGCACATCGATCCTCAAGCGGCTGTCCATATCCATAAAGATGTGAACTCAGAGCTCTCCATTGCTATGCATTGGAAAACATTTCATTTATCAGATGAAAGCATGCAATTGCCGCCTTATGAGCTTTATCTAGAATTAAAAAAGGAAAATATAGATACTACTAGGTTTGCTGTTTTAGAACTCGGCTCATATGTCAATTGGTAAAATCCATCTTTTTTTTCAAGTTAAGCTGTATCTTTTTATTCAATGGCTTAAAAATTTAAAATATTATTTAAATATTAAATTTTTATTTTTTGATCTTGGTTTTTCTTTTATTTACTTTTTTTTAAATCCTTTTAGGATATCAAAAAAATTTTTAGCCAAAAAATTTAATAAAAAAATATATGATTATGGAGAAACCCCGCTAATTGAGATGGAAAAGATAGTAAATCTGTGCTCTTTAAAATCGGAAGACACTATCCTAGAGCTTGGAGCTGGTAGGGGAAAGATAAGTTTTTGGCTCCATTATTTTGTTAAGTGTAATGTTGTAGCTTTAGAACAGATTCCAATCTTTGTTAAAATTGGCAATTTTTTCATCAAAGTTTTTAGGATTAAAAAATTTAAATTTTTATGTGAAGATTTTCTTGACTACAATCTAAAAGATTTAAGTGTTATCTACCTTTATGGAACGACTTTGAGCGATGAAAAAATAAAAATACTTATAAATAAATTTAAAAAACTACCATCTTCTGTTAAAATAATCACTATTAGCTATTCCTTGAGAGAATATGACAAAAGCTTTTCATTAGAAAAGTCATTTGATATATCTTTTCCCTGGGGAAAGACTAAAGCTTATTTGAA
>JAAKFJ010000072.1 GCA_011064745.1 Candidatus Anoxychlamydiales bacterium
TCTTCTTCTTTGTGCTGTTCAGCTTCTTGAATTTTTTGTTTGATATCTTCATCGGATAGACCAGATTTGGCTTCGATTCTGATTTTCTGTTCTTTGCCAGATTGTTTATCTTTAGCAGAGACACTTAAAATTCCATCAGCATCTAGATCAAAACAAACCTCGATTTGAGGAATGCCTCTTGGCGCTGGTGGAATCTCTGTTAAATCGAATCTACCAATCTCTTTATTATCTTTAGCTATCTGTCTTTCACCTTGAATAACAACTATTGTTACAGCAGGTTGGTTGTCAGCAGCTGTTGAAAAAACTTGTTTTTTCTGAGATGGAATAGTTGTATTTCTCTCAATTAAAGGGGTTAAAACACCACCAAGTGTTTCAATACCTAAAGTTAAAGGTACAACATCAAGTAGTAAAACGTCTTTAACCTCTCCACCTAGAATTCCACCTTGAATTGCAGCTCCAGTTGAAACAGCTTCATCAGGGTTAATTCCTTGATCAGGCTCTTTACCAAAAATACTTTTAACCATTGCTTGAACGATTGGCATTCTTGTCATGCCACCGACAACGATGACAGTATCGATATCGCTTGCACTTAATTTGGCATCTTTTAAGGCCTTTTCAGAAGGAGCTTTAGTTCTTTCAACCAGATCATGGCAAAGGCTCTCTAATTTAGCTCTACTAAGTGTTAAAGATAAGTGTTTTGGTCCTGTAGCATCCATTGTTATGAAGGGTTGGTTGATATCTGTAGATGTAGTTCCAGATAGCTCCATTTTAGCTTTTTCAGCCGCATCTTTTACTCTTTGAAGAGCCATTTTATCTTGAGATAGATCGATACCGTTTTCTTTTTTAAATTCTTCTAAGATCCATTCGATTATTTTACCATCGAAATCATCTCCACCAAGATGGGTATCTCCATTGGTTGAGAGCACCTCAAAAACACCGTCCCCGATTTCCATAATAGAGACATCAAATGTTCCACCACCTAGATCATAAACAGCGATTTTTTGATCTTGTTTTTTATCTAAACCGAAAGCTAAAGCGGCAGCTGTTGGCTCAGGAATAATTCTTTTGACATTTAAACCAGCTATTTTACCGGCGTCTTTAGTCGATTGTCTTTGTGAATCGTTAAAATAAGCAGGGACTGTGATAACAGCCTCTGTTACAGTCTCACCAAGATAGTTTTCAGCGGTCTCTTTCATTTTTATTAAGATTTGAGCGGCAGCTTCCTCTGGTGTGATATTTTTTCCATCGATTTCAAAAACAACGTTGCCATTTGAATCTTTAGCAACTTTGTATGGCACAGTTTTTATCTCATCTTGAACTTCATCATATTTTCGACCGATAAAACGTTTAGTTGAAAATAGCGTTTTTTCAGGATTCGTTACAGCTTGTCTTTTAGCTGGAACCCCAACCAGTCTTTCTTTACCTTTATATGAGATTATAGATGGGGTTGTTCTAGTTCCTTCAGCATTTGCTATAACTTTGGTGGTTTTACCCTCCATTATAGAAATACATGAATTTGTAGTTCCTAAATCTATACCTATTATTTTGCTACTCTTTTTAGTCATAATAATACCTTTTTTTTTATTTGTTAATTTTTATATCTTCGCCTTGAGCTTGGTTTTTTTCATCAGTCTCTATTGCGTCTTCTAAAAGTGTATCTTCAACTTGTAATTCACTATCGTTAAGATCTTTTTCTATTTCTTTATCAGATGATTTTTCATCATCTATTTCATTTACCAGCTGTGTTTGTTTGGTTACCTTTACTCTCGCTGGGCGAATAGTTCTATTTGAACTTTTATAACCTTTGGCAAACTCTTCAATAACAGATCCAGGTTCATGCTCATTAGATTCAACAATTTCAACCGCTTCATGATAATGAGGATCAAATCTATTACCGACAGAGTGATAAGCTACTATGCCGTGGCTATGTAAAATATCTTTTATTTGAGATAGGATCATTTGAAATCCTAGTGCCCAATTTTTCACCTCTTCGGATGAATCATTGGCAAAATTTAAAGCATTTTCAAAATTGTCAATAAGTGGTAAAAATTCTGCTACTGTGTTTTCAATAGCAAAACTCAAAGATTCTTGTTTTTCTTTTTGCATTCTTTGTCTTGAGTTTTCTGATTCTGCTAAAAGACGCAAATATTTATTTTGCAGTTCTTTTAACTCATCTTCTAAGGTTGATATTTTATTTTTTTTGTCTTTGTTTGACATTTAGTTAACTCCTTTGCTTTTATCCTCTAAAAGAATCGATTTTTGAGTAATATTTTTATAATCTGATGTTTTGCGAAAAGTTATCTTAAATTTATAAATACTTTTTGTGAGATTATCAGATAAGTGATTGCTATAAGCTTTTAAAATTGAAAATAACTTTTTATAGGGACTTCTCAAGGGACACAATATCCCAATGGCACCAACTGCGATATTTGAGATATAATAAGGTGTGCAAATAAGAGCCATATTCTCAGCTTTAAGTCCAAATTTTTCTAAATCACTACCCATAAAAAAGCTAAGTGAATTATTTTTTATGGTGCTTTGCAATACAAGCTGCATCTGATCTAAATTTTCAAAAACAGATAAACCTTCGGCTAAAACTGAAGGGTCTTTAAATTCCTCATAAGAGAGCAATTTAGATAACCCAGTTTTATAAATATCTTCTCTGTTATAGTTTGCATAGCCAACAATGTAGCGGACCATGATCTCGTTATATAAAAGTTTTGCCTGCTTTAATAGCGCCGCATCTTCAATTAACGGCTTATTCTTTTTTTGCATTCTGTAAAGAAAGAAATCCTCGATTAATTTTAAACGATTTTCATCTAGCTCCATTTTAGAATATAAAATTTCAGTCTTTATTAGCCCAAAATCTGTAATAATTACACAAAGTAGTTTGGTGGGGCTAAGTGAGATGATTTTTAGATCATTTACAAAATCTTGATCAAAACGTGGGGCTGATTGAAAAACACTTAAATTAGTAAGAGAGCTTAAATATTCTAAAGAATTATTTAGATAATCAGTGATCTGTTTAGAGCTTTTTGATAGCTCAACTTGGAGCAGCTTATCTTCTTTTTTATCTAATAAAGCATTTTTTTGACAAAAGTGAGCGTAGAGCTTAAATGCTTTTGGAGTTGGAATCCTACCGCCAGACGCATGTTGTTGCACAAGCAAATCTTTTTTCTCAAGTTGGGCAAAATAGTTTCTAATCGTTGCCGAGCTCATATGATCAAATCCACTCTCTTTTAAAGAGTTTGAGCTAACAGGAGAATTGGTTTTGATATAAAGATCTACCAATCCTAAAAGGATTGATTTTTCCTTATCCTCTTTGGTGAATCTTTTTTTTATAAAAAGTTTTTTCAATGGTTAATCTCAAATTTTTTTATTCTAATCCCCATATTATCATAAGATGTTATTTTTTAGCAATTAAAGCTTTGGATTGCTTAAAAGCTTAAGCAAGCGGCTTAAAATCAATGCCTTATTAGGCGAAGACAATTTAGGCCGACTAGTAGAGTTCCGCCTTCATGCAGGCAAACAGCCAGCCAAAGGGGTATAAGGCCTAAAAGTGAGGGGATAGAGGCGAATAGGATGATTAAAATAGCAAAAATAAGGTTTTGCTTAGCTATAATGGATGTTGCATTAGACTTTTTGAAAAGGTAGCTTATTTGGGTGATATCATCATTCATCAAAATAACATCAGAGGCATCTATAGCTGTTGCGCTACCTATTTTAGCAAGTGAAATACCGACGGTTGCCCGAGTTAAAGAAGGGGCGTCATTTATTCCATCACCAACCATAACAAGGCCATCTTTAGCAAGTTTATTCACTTGATTTAACTTATCTTCAACACTTAAATTAGCAAATACCTGATCGATGCCCAATTTTTTTGCAACAAAATTAGCATTAAGCAGATTATCTCCTGTGAGCATTACAAGATTTTTTTTCTTTTTTAAATTTTCTATTAAAGATGAGATGTTTTCTCTGATATTATCGCTAAAAGTTAGAGTGAACAAATATTTATCGATCAAAAGATAGCTAATAGTTTTAGCCTCTTTTGGAATTAAATCTTTTAAAATCTCATCGGATATTTTGAGCTGTTTTTGGATATACTCTAAACGACCAATAAAAACAGAATATTTTTTATTATCAATTTCACAAGAGCTTCTTATACCAAGGCCTGCATTTGATTTAAAATCTAAAATTTTTACATCTAAATTAATTTTATTTTTTTTAGCATAGTCATGGATGGCTTTTGCAATTGGATGAGTAGATTTTTTTTCAAGAGCGTTAACAATTGCAATAGCTTTATTTTTATCAAAAGAGCTATTTTTAGAATCTTTATCTAAATCAACTTGATCAAATGAAGCTAATATGAGATCTCCAGTTGTTAAAGTGCCAGTTTTATCAAAAGCAATATTTTTGCATTTTTTTAAAGCATCTAAAATAAAACCGCCTTTTAAAATTATGCCCTTTTTAGCGCAAGCTGAGATTGAGGTTAGATAGGCGAGTGGCGCTCCAATAATAAGTGCGCAAGGTGATGAAGCGATTAAAAAAGCAATTGATCGATAGATAGAGCCTTCAATTCCGAAATAGGTGATTTTAAATATAAAAGGCAGAATGAAAATAAATATAAAACTTAAAACAATGACTATTGTTGAATAGTATTTTCCAAATACATCTAGCCATCTTTGAATTTTTGGTTTTGCCTCTTGGGCTTGGGTTATTAATTTTATTATCCTAGATATAGTTGAGTCTGCACTAATTTTTGTAATCTCAATTGTCAGAGAACCATCGATATTAATCCCACCTGCATAAACATCATCACCAATTTTTTTACTAACAGGCATGCTCTCGCCTGTTAAATGTACTTGATTGATAGAGCTTTGTCCTTCAATTACCAATCCATCTAATGGAATTGTTTCTCCCGCTTTTATCAAAATTTTGTCTTTTGTTTTAATATCTTTAATAGACTTTTGGATTAGTGTTCCGTCATCTTTTAGAA
This sequence comes from Candidatus Anoxychlamydiales bacterium, assembly GCA_011064745.1. GTDB lineage: Bacteria > Chlamydiota > Chlamydiia > Chlamydiales > SM23-39 > JAAKFJ01. The sequence goes on from JAAKFJ010000072.1 coordinate 4,997, forward strand.
CAAAAGCGCGATTAGGTGCTATTTTATTTAAATTATAAATAGCGCTTTTGGTTTTATAAGAAATAGTTTTCTCTAAACTATCTGATAAACTAAACAAAATTAATAATAGAGCACCCTCAAAAGGACTTTTAAGTAAAATTGCAAAAAAAGCAGCGAGTGTCATCAAAACACTTATATTAATCTCAAAATTTTTAAGATCTTCTAAAGCATTTAAAATAGCTGGAACACCTAAAAAAAGGTAAATGAAAGAGACTATTATATATCCATAATTAATATTGATATTTGTAAATTGTATTACATAGCAAAAAATTAACAAAATTAATGAAAAAATTGCCGTTTTTAAAGAAAGGTTTTTTGCCCATTTTTTTGATTTTGTTTCTAAAAAAGGCGATATGCTCTCTTCTAAACCTGATTCAAAAAACTCATCGAAGGTATAAACTTTATATGTGTCCATAATAAGAACTGTACTATTTATTTTAAAAAAATTAAAAAGAAAAATAAACAAGGTGTAAAAAGAGCAAGCAAGATAAAAAAAACCAAAACCAATTCGAAAAAGTAAACCTTCTAAATTAGCAGATGAAAAAAATGAGCTTTTCTTAATTGTTAATTCTATTCGCATTGTAAGTATCTAATAATTAGTTATATATAAAATTTAGCATTTTGAATTTATCTAATTTTGTCGCGATACTTTAGAATAGCGACAAAAAATAAGAGTATTGCGACATTTTTATTGACAAAATGGAGTATCGCGACATATTATAAAGAAAAAGTGTCGCGATTTGAGAGTATTGCGACAAAAGGATAGATGAAAATTATGACTTACAAGGTTTTAGAAGAACTAAATAACATAATGAAAATATTAGAATTATTTCCCGAAGGGGTTAATCTTGAAGAGATTAAAAAGTCTCTCTCTACTCCTTTATCTTCTCGTACCTTGCAGCGATACTTAAAAATTCTTCTAGAGCAAAAAAGGCTTTCAGGTGAAGGGAAAGCTCGGGCAAGAAAATATCGATTAACGACTACAGATATAATACAAGGCAAGCAATCAAAAGGCTCAATTTTAATACTTTCTAAAAAAGCTAAAGAGATTAAAATAAAAGTCACAAGACCTATTCAAAAAAGAGCTCATGTAAACTATCATCAAAAATTTTTAGATAGTTATAAACCTAATGCTACTTTTTATCTTTCTCAATTTTTAAGAAATAAACTCTTTGATATGGGAAAAAGCCCTGATGGAAAATATCCAGCAGGGACTTATGC
>JAAKFJ010000073.1 GCA_011064745.1 Candidatus Anoxychlamydiales bacterium
TCTTTAAAATGGGCCAGAAAATATAGGCCGGACCTTCCTAAACACTCTCTTCAATATCTAAGGCAAATGTATAATGTAAAAGAAAACAATGCTCATCGAGCTTTAGATGATGTTGTTGTTTTGCACGAAATATTTGAGAAAATGGTTGATGATCTTTCAATGGAAACAATAATGGAGCTTCTAAATAAACCAAAAAACAAAAATGTTGAATATATGCCTTTTGGAAAGTATCAAGGCAAAAAGCTTACAGAAGTCCCCTCATCTTACGTAACTTGGCTTGCTAAAAGCTCAGCTTTTGAAAAAGAAGAAAATAAAGCTCTAAAAGAGGGCTTTGAAAAATTAGGTCTACTAACTGGAGGATAATTATAAAATGAAAGTTGCAATAATCGGCTGTGGATATATAGGTTACGAGCTTGCCAAAGATTTATTTGAAAAAGACTATACTATAACTTGCACTACAAAAAATCCTAAATCAATCGAAAAACTAAAAAAAACTACTCAAAAATCTATAATAATGTTTGGCAATGATCGAAATGAGATGGAAATTATCTTAAATGAAAATGATGTCATTATTATAACTATTGCAGCGAGCTCTAGCGATGAATTTGAAAGCACCTATCTTGAAACAGCTAAAACCATCAAAGCTTGCGCGCTAGAGACAACATCTCCAAAAGCAATTATCTATACCTCTAAAACCTCCATCTATGGTAATCACAATGGCATGTGGGTAGATGAAGCGTCCACTTTAAATGCCAATGATGATGATGCTAAAATTTTAATAGATACTGAAGATACTTTATCTTCTCTCACTAAACTCGGTTACAAAATTTGCATATTAAGACTTGCTCAAATCTATGGGCCAGGCAGAGATATAAAAGACCTTTTTAAAGCAATCTACAAAGATGTTATACCTGGTCATGGCGATTACTATACCAATATGGTTCATCAAAAAGATGTTGTGAATGCAATATCTTATGCAATCGAGCATAAAATAGAGGGTATCTACAACATAGCTGATGATGATCATCCAACCAGACAAGATTTTGCAAATCTTATCTGCTCTAGATTAAAACTAAATCCTCCTAAATACGATCCAAAACTTGCTGATCTACCCGATAGAAATAAAAGAGTTTCAAACTACAGAATCAAAGAAAAAGGATTTGAATTTACCTATCCCCATCGATCAATTTAAAACTCTTTTTTTTACAAAAAAACTTTAGTTTTAATTCAATCTCATCTTATTAATAATAGTTTTTCCAAGCGGCAAAAGAAATTCCAAACACTAAAGAAACAACAGCTCCAATAAGCGTCACTTTTTTGAAGTTCATAGGACCTATTGGTTTGCATCTATTAGCTAGGGTTCTTAATTTAGTGCTACCAAATAATCTGTCTCTTATTAAATCTTTGGTTAGCTGATTAGTCTTAACTTTTTCATAAATTTTTGGAAATTGTTTTATTTGATTATCATATTGAATTAGATCAATTATCTGCTTAGAAACTGTTTTAGCAAGATCATAATGATTATCTTCCATGATGCGTGTTAGTAAGTTTTCAAAATTTAGTTCAGCATCTCTATCATCACTAAAAATATCTCTTAAAAGCTCCGCTATTCTAAATCGTTCATAATCCTCGGATGTATAACGATCTATATTTACTTCACATCTTTTTTGAAGAGAGTCCCAATATTCTGTTCCTAAATTATCCCAATCAAAATCATAAGAATATCTCTCAAGTAACTGCCGCCATTTTAAATCACTAACATCAATTAGCTTTATAGGATTTAAATAAAGCTTTCCTCTCCTCCTTGGCGTTGCCGTAAGATAAAGCCTTGCAAATGGACTCTGAGCTATATATTTTTCCAAGTTAGTAGCTGATTGAGGACTCATAGATGGACGTGTTGGTGTTGACATATTATTATTCTCCTTTTATAAAATTTTAGAAGGAGACAATTATATGGTTTAAGGAATAGATAGCAAGAATTGAAAATTTAAAGTTCCCAAAGATCATTTTTTAGTCGAGTTGCATCGCCAATGAGATTTAGATATTTTTTATCTAAAGGCTCAGATAAATATTCATCGATATCATCATTTAGATTTGTGACATGTTTTAAAACAGGACTGCCAATAACTTTGCCAAGATTTAACATTTGAACTTGATAAGCTCTAATATCAGGCTTTTTGAAATCATTTTTAGTTTCTTTAAACTCTTTTAGTGAGTTGATAATATTATCTAAATTTAATGAAAGCTCTTTATATTTATCTTTCATAATAAAATATCCTAGACTGAGGTTCTCTTAAAATCTTTAGATCTATGATAGTTATCCCACATATGCTTAAACTCTGGACATGTTTCTAAAAGCTCTTCTTTTGGGCCTTCAGCAAGTTTTATACCTTTCTGAATGTAGATAATCTTATCAGCATGTTCGATGGTAGATAGCCTATGAGCAATGATTATTTGAGTGACTTCTTTTTGAAGACCTTGAATTGCTTCTTTTATTTTATTTTCACTTATAGCATCTAAAGAAGAAGTGGCTTCATCCATAACAAGAATAGGCGCTTTTTTAACAAGCGCTCTTGCAATGGCAAGTCTTTGCTGTTGACCGCCTGAGAGGGTTTTTCCACTTTCTGCTAAAAGGGTGTGATAATTTTTTTCTAAATCAATAATAAATTCATGCGCGTGAGCTTTAGTCGCTGCATCTTTAACCTCTTCAAAAGTAAAGTCACGGCCAAAGGTAATATTTTCAATTATCGTATCATAAAATAAAAAAGGTTTTTGAGGTACAAAAGCAATATTTTCTCTTAAGGATTTTTGCGTAAATTCTTTGATGGAAGTTCCATCGATTTTAATGCTCCCTTTTTGAACATCAAAAAGTCTGGGCAATAGTTGAACTATTGTAGATTTTCCGGCGCCGGTTGGGCCCACAATTGCGACGGTCTCGCCTTTTTTTACCTCAAAGGATAGGTTTTTTAAGACCCACTCATCTTGATATCTAAAACTTACATTTTCGAAGGTTATTGAAGTATTAAAACCTCTCATTTTAATTGCACCTTCTTCATCTTGAATGTTAGGCTTTATTGATATTACCTCATACATTCTCTCGGCTGCGACAACCCCTCTTTGAATATTAGAGTTTTCTTCTGCAAACTTTTTAACAGGTTCATAAAATAGATGGAGCAAAGCTACAAAAGAAATTAAAACGGGAATACTCATATTTAAAACGTAAAGTCCCAAAAGCACCACAGTTGCCATACAAGATGTGGTAATGAAATGCAAAATGGGTCTTGTTAAAAGAGTATATTTTGCGCTTTTGGTCTCAAGATAGGCCATGCGCATATTTTGCTCGTTATATTTTTTTAAAGAAAAATTCTCCATCGCAAAAATCTTAATAGTATGAATACCTCCTAAAAAATCTAATAAAACAGAGGTAAAACTCTCTTGATTTTTTTGCATTTGCCGTGAGATGGCTTTTATTTTTTTCGTTAAAAAAATAACCGGCAGAACAATCATCGGCATACCGATAAAAATAATTAAAGCCAATTTCCAAGATAGATAAAAACACATACCTAGTGTTCCAAAAATAGTAAAAGGCGTTTGCAAGTAATTAGTGAGTATAGAATTTATGGAAGATGCTATTTGGCCAGCATCGCCCACCACTCTAGTAGATAGGGATCCCATATTATGTTTTTGATAAAAACTAAGTGGCAGAGATTGAATATGTTCAAAAAACTGCTGTCTTAAATCTCTTGTTATCCTAATCGCAAGTAGCTGGGAATAATACCTCGAGGTAAATAAAAATATAGCTTTAAAAAAAGCCACAAATACCAAAATTGAGATAAGACCTTTAAAGTTATTATCTAAGTTAAATTTATTCGAGACAATTCTAAAAATACGACTCAAAGGATTAGAGTTTTTCCTTCCAGCAATAAATGTTGCTGCATCTTTTTTTGTAATCTTGCCTCTACTACCAACATCGATTTGTGTCCACTTTTCATTAACATCTTTTAAAATAACATAATCATTGGAATGAAGTTTTCCTTTTTTTCCTTTGCCGAAAAGAGTAAAAAAATCAGCTCCTGTATTAGCGATAAATCCCATGGAAAACATTTCCATTTGACTGGCAATAGTTAAAAAAAGCAACATTACTAGCGTAAGAATCGCTAACGATTTATGCTTGGAATTTTTTAAAGCAGCTTTAAAAAGTAATTTCATATTCTCTTATTCTAATTTTATGAAATCGCCCATGTTTCTGAACTTTTCATAACGAGTTTCCACTAAAATATCACCTTTGATATTTTTCAAGCTATCAAAAGATGCTAAAATAAATGATTTTACATTTTTATAAGTTGTTTTAGGATCTAAATGAGCTCCCCCTTGGGGCTCTTTAATAATTTTATCAACGACTTTAAATTTAATTAAATCTTCAGAATGCATCTTTAAAGATTCAGCGGCTTTAGCATTTTTTGAAGTATCTTTATATAAAATAGAGGCGCAGCCTTCTGGAGAAATTACAGAGTAATAAGAATGTTCCAACATGCCTATAATATCGCCAACACCAATACCTAAAGCTCCTCCTGAGCATCCCTCTCCAATTAAAACAACAATAATTTGAGTTTCTAGTCTTGCCATTTCAAAAAGATTTTTCGCTATCGCCCAACCTTGACCTCTCTCTTCTGCTGTTAATCCCGGATAAGCGCCTTGAGTATCTAAAAGAGTAACAATCGGCAGATTGAATTTTTCAGCAAGTTTCATAGCTCTTAGAGCCTTTCTGAAACCCTCTGGATGTGGCATACCAAAGTTTCGATAGATTCTAGAATCTGTATCATTGCCTTTTTCTTGCCCAATTATCACACATTTTCTGCCGTCTATTTTAGCAAAAGCTGTAATGATAGCTGGATCATCACTAAACGTTCTATCACCAAAGATCTCTTCAACTTCATCACATATATTTTCAATGTAATCTTTTGTATGAGGTCTCATTGGATGACGACAAATCAAAACCCTATCCCAAGCGGATAGTTTCGAATAAACCTTTTGTTTCAATTTTTTAAGTTTATCCTCTAGCTTTTTGATCTCATCTTTAGACCAAAGAGCATTATTCTTATTTTGCTCTTTGACCTGTTTTATAGTATCTTCATATTCAAATATCTGCTTTTCATGCGGCAGTATTGTCATAAAAAATTTACCTATTTGTTATTAAATTTTCTTCTCCAGGCAATTTGGCATCGTTAAAATCTTTAACAAGTTCAACTGTCGTTGGCTTGGAAATAACAATCGAAAAAATTTCTTCAATATCCTCTGATACCAGTCTGATACATCCATCACTATCAGCGCTGCTAATTACTGACCTATCTTCAATCAACTCACCGTTTGCATCTTCTATCCATGGAGCTCCATGCAACCCTAATCCCTTAGCTGACTCAGAACAGTTTTCAATCTCTTCATCAAACGGTATCCACCTTGTTCCAAAAACTTTAATCATTTCAATTTTGTTATCTTGAAAATATCCCATTACATTCGGTTTATAAATAGCAACTTTAGAACCGAGTGTATATTTACCAATCGGGGTTAAACTACCAGAATTTCTTTTACCCTCTTTTCTACCAAGGCCAACTTTGTAAGTTTTTAAAAGTGTTCTTTTATTTGTATCTATATCATGGTAATAGAACCACATCTTAGATCTTGAAATATCAATCACAAAATAAAAATTAATGTTTTTGTCTTCTTTTAAAACATTGAATCTATCCCCCGCTGCAACTTTCTGCGTAAAATAATCCGGCTTTCTATTCAAAGATCTCGCAATAAAATGTCTAGTAGTTGAATAGTGCGATGCATAATCTGCAATCCAAGCAGGTCTCCCTTTTAACCAAGGTACTCGAGATGTATAAGTAACTGTCTCAACAATCGGCAACCTTGAAGAATCTGTCGCAAACATTCT
>JAAKFJ010000074.1 GCA_011064745.1 Candidatus Anoxychlamydiales bacterium
AACGTATTGAAAATTGCTCAAGGAAAAATGGATAAAAATGAAATAGCTATTTGGCTTAAATCTAGATCAAAATAATTTTTTTTCTATTACTTCAAAAAATACTAATGACTTAAAATCCCATGCATGAAATCCCGCGTAAGGTTCGTATCCTGCTTCGTGCAATTTTTAGCCTTAGTATTTTATTATTATATTGAATGTTGTTCCTTTAGGTGCGTTTTGTTATCTGTATTGATTTAAAGGGACTATGGGCAGTAATGAGAACTCATTTTATGCTGGATTCAAGTATTTTTAATTTAATAAAATAATTATTTATTATAAAAGTTATATTAAAAATAAATATATTTTTTTAAAAACATAAAAAATTTCCAAACTATTTATTTTTATAGATAAAATGTTAATATAATGATATTATTTCTTACAAAGATTCAATTAAAGTGGAGGTATAAAAATGTCTACAAGATGTAAAATTTTTGAAAACCCATCTTTAAAAGTTGGTCGGTGGGTACAATTTGAAACAAGTAAGGAAGAACTTACTGAAAATCAAAAAAATATTTATCAAAAAAATAAATATTTTTTAATTGTATCTTGCAAGAATAATATTTTTTTAGGATCAAGTTATACCCTAGTTGATGTTACTGCACAAAAAATATATGACTATTGTCCAGGAAAAAATTTCATAGGTTCAACTTTTTTAGTATTGAATTCCAATGTTACTGTGATTTCGGAAGAAAAGGTTCTAGAGGTGCATGGTGAAGAAAACGTGAAAGCTGCAAATGAAATAGCCAAAAAATATATCTAAAAATTTTCTTTTATTTTGTTTATGAACTGAAGACTTAAAATCCTTTGGGAGAAATCCCGCTAAAGGTTCGGCTTCGAGCGTATTCTTTACTGGGGATAAAAAGGTCATTTTCATCTAAGATATATAGGAAAAGGCTAGATCTTATGGCTATAGATGTTAAAATAGCGAAAAATGAAGATGAATATTTAAAATGTTTAGATATTCGAAAAAGTGTTTTTATCAACGAGCAAAAAGTTGATAAAAACCTTGAAATTGATGAGTTTGAGAAAACTTGCACACATTTTTTGGTTTATGTTGATCTTCAGGCTGTTGCAACTGGGAGATTTAGGATAAAAAATAGTTTTTTGAAATTTGAGAGAATGGCTGTTTTAAAAGAATTTAGGGGAAAAGGGCTTGGATCTATTCTTTTGAAACATATGGTTGATGTTGGATATAAGAAGTATCCAAGATATCTACAAATAATGCATGCCCAAGAAGGAGCTCTACATTTTTATAAAAAAATGGGTTGGGAAGTTAGTTCAAAAAGCTTTATAAAAGCTGATATTAAACATTATTTAATGGTTAATTTTTTAAAAGATCAAACCTATATCAAGAATTTAAAATGTTTAAAAGAGCCCTCTTTAGATGCAGATCTAAAAAAACGTCTTGAAAGCTATCTTTGATGCTTTTATTTGCTTTTATTTCTTTAATTGATAAATTTATATAATAAATAGTAATTAAAATGTCTTTTTATATTAAATGTTTACAACGTAATTATATTATGTGATATGCAAATTAATAAGAGATGAAAATAGGTGGAAGAGGAAAATATGAAATTATTACGTAAAACCTTTTTGATGCTATCGGTTTTGGTGCTAATTAGCATTTTTCTGCATGGCAGAAAACAAGAGGCTCCAACTAGTTTAAAAAAAACCGCTCCAAAAGCTATAGAGACTAAGTTGAGTGACCCTTGTTTAGAAGAGCAACAAGATATTTGTTATGATCCAGGTGATCAAGAGGCTCCAAAAGCTGCAGAGACAAAGCCAGGTGATCCTTGTTTGGTAGAACCGCAAGATACTTGTTGTGAGTCAGATAATCAAGAAGAGCCAAAAAAAGCATATAATCAGGGATATGCTATTTGCGGGAATGATCTTCCAAGTGCATATAGCGCTCCAGGACGTATAGATGTATGCGAAGGATTTGATGCTTTTGTTACAGCAAGTTTTATTTACTGGGAGGCTTTGGGTGATCAATTAGATTTAGGTATCGTTAGATTTGCTACTTTAGATCCTCAAGAATTTGAAATTATTAAGTTAAATACTGAATATAAACCAGGTTTTAAAGTAGGTTTAGGTGCTAATCTAGCTCATGATAATTGGGATTTGTATGCTCAATATACCCGTTTTCATGCCTCTACTTCAACGACTTTTAACCCTAGTGGCGCCCCTAGTAATACTTTTCAAACTACTTATTTTATGGCAGGATTTAACGGATTTTTATTTGGGGATTTTAATGGAGGAATAAAGGGTGTTTGGTCTACAGATTTAGACAAAATTGATTTAGAGCTTGCTCGTTCATTTTATCTTGGAACTAATTTAATTTTCAGACCATTTATTGGCGGTAGTGTCCATTGGTTAGATGAAAAATATGATTTTAATCTTTCATATCAAAATATTCCGTTTTTTGGAAATTTTGCGACAGATTCTTGGGCAGTTGGTCCTAGATTCGGATTGGGTAGTAGTTGGCTATTCTATGAAGGATTTAGAGTCTTTGGATATGGAGCTTATGATTTGCTTTTTTGCTCCAATGAAACTACAGGATCAGGTAGTGAAAATGAAAATTCAGGACATATTCCACCTACTGTAAATATATTAAGCTATACATTAAATAAAGATAAACAAAACATTTTAAGAGATGTCACAGAACTTTCAATCGGTTTAGGTTGGGGATCATATTTTTGTAGCAATAAATGGCATTTTGATTTTGCCATCTTATATGAGGCTCAAAAATATTCTCATACTAATTATATGAGTAGATATGCTCAAACAAAAAGTGCAGTTTCTAATGCATCTATAGCTAATGTTCAAGTTAAACCAGGGGATCTTTTTTTACATGGTCTTACTCTAACAACGAGATTTGATTTTTAATTATTTTTAAATTAAGTAAAAATTAAAGGGAAGGTTTGAAAAAACCTTCCCTATAATCTTGATGGCTATTTTTGATTTTTTTATCTACATTTACTTTTTTTAATCTTAATGCTATTTACAAGTATTAAACATATGTTTTTATGAAAAAATTTATTCGAATATATTCAGATGTTGGAGTGAGTCAGTTTTCTTTAAAATGTCTTTTAAAGGAGATTGAAAATCTATCTTTAGATGTCAAAACAATATCAGCTGATGAAGTTATATCAGGTAGCTGGCAAGAAGACACTTCAATTTTTATTGTTCCAGGTGGTAGAGACTTAATGTATTTGAAAAAACTTACCATGGAAGGAATTTTAAATATAAAAAGCTATGTTGAAGAAGGTGGTAGTTATTTAGGGATTTGTGCAGGAGCATATTTTGGATCTTCCTTTGTTGAATTTGATAAGGGTGGAGAGCTAGAAGTTATAGGTAAAAGGGATTTAGAATTTGGTAATTGCCGAGCTATTGGTCCTGCCTATGAAAATCCCAAATTTGCTTATGAAAATTTAAATGGGGCGAGGGCTACTCCTTTAGAGTATAGCTCAAAAAAAACATCAACTTTGAGCTATATATACTTCAATGGAGGTTGTTATTTTAAAAGTGATGAAAAGATGGATGTGATAGGCGAGTACTCAGATTTAAAGCTACCTGCGATTATTAAAGCTAAAGTCAAAAAAGGCAGGGCAATTCTCTCTGGGTTGCATCTTGAGTATTCTTTTGAAGATGTGGATGACAATTTATCCCTGCTCAAAAGTAAAATTCAAGAGACTGAGAATATTAGAAAACAAATTTTTAAAGATGTTTTAGATGAGCTTTTTATATAGAGAAATATTCTTGAAAACAATTCTAGGAACTTTTTAATACTGAGCTTTGTTTTAAAATTCCTATAGCAGCTTTATAGGAGAGTATTAAAGGAGCGCATGCATCGAAGAAAAACGAATCTAAAAATAAGACAATCTTTTTTGGATGCAAGATGTCTATTGGTTTTAATGCTCTTAGTTTTTGTGTAGTGTCCGAAAATGTTTGATTAAATGTATATTTCCAGGCAGATAAATTATATCCTATATGAACGCACATAGCGCCAAATAAACCAATTTTTTCCTGCGCTAATGAACATGTGAGACCCAGAAAAATACTATTAAAAAATTGTCCAACTAACACTCCTTTTGAATGGGGATTTATCAAATGGGTAGAGGCAAATATTAGGCTGGAAATACATGTGCGTGTTACTGAAAATGATCTAAATTGTGAAGAAAAGAATGGAAGCACAACCGTCTCTAAAAGAAATCTATATGAAAGTTCTTCCCGAATAGCCGTTACAGTAGCATCAGAGAGAATAACTCCTAGTTGTTTGTTGAGAGTTATTCCTAATTTGCTCGCAACTTGTTTATTATTTTCGACTAAATCGCTGCTGTATTGCTCATATTCTTTGTTGTTAAGTATATCAATAGGAATACCTAACGTCTTAACAGCAAATCTATTCACTGTTATATTGAACCGGCAAAGTGCATAACCACCGATTAGGCAGGCTGAAGACGTAAGGTAATTGTTAGCAATAACTGAATCTATAATTATCATAATTAATATTATCTAATAATACATTAATATAAATCAACTAAAATAGTGATAATAAAATTTAAATAATATCATTTAAAAAATTCTAGCATTACTTCATAGACTTGATTTGGTTTTTCTATATATGACATATGAGCGGCATTTTCAATAATTTCAAGTTTTGATTTTTTTATTTTATTGTGAAGCTCTTGGGCTAGATAAAGTGGAGTCTCAATATCTTCTCTACCGGCTAGAATTAGTATCTCTTTATCAATTTTATCTATCCATGAACTTGAATCAAAATTGGAAGTCGCTGCAGCTTGCCCTTTGTAACCTTTTTTAGTAGGAATGAATCTTTTTTTTGTCGACTCTATTACTCTATTAAAATTGTCTATATTTTCTAAAAAATTTGAGCTATAGCCGAGACATACTACAATTTTACTCAAAAGATCATGATTGATACCTCTTTCAAAAAGTTCGGTAGCCAATGTTAGAAGTAATTTTGTTGAATATGGAATTTTTATGAAAGAGGAAGATAAAATTGCTTTTTTTATTATTTCAGGCTTTTTATAACAAATAGTTTGTAACATTGAACTTCCCATAGAGTGACCAAATGCATATGCGCTATCAATTTTTAAACTATTCATTAAAGATATTGCATCATCAGCTAATAGATCTACAGAATATGGGGGATTGCTAACAGTGCTATTACCAAAGCCGCGATTATCAAAGATCAATACTTTGAAGTGCTCCTTCAACGGCTTTATAAAATCTTGCCAAAGGTAATGATCGGATGCAAAACCGCCTAAGATAATTAAAGGTTCACCATGGCCTTCAAATTCATAGAATATATCAATATTATTTGTTTTAATATGGGGCATTTTTTTCTCTTTTAAGCTTTTTTTTTATACTAACTTTGGCGCGTTTTTTAGAAAAGATGTTTTATGAAACAAAAAAAACAAGTTTTAATTTTTAAAACTTAATATAAAGATATTATTTTAATTATGATTTTCTTTTCTTTTAAAAAAAAAATTATCTAAAATATCTTGCCTTAACGAAATGAGGCCAAAATGCTAAGAATTATCTTTGCTGTTTTTATTAGTTTAAATTTTTATCTTTTTGCATCGACTCATGATTTTTATTTAAAGGCTCTCAATGAAAAAGAGCCACAAAATCTTTTTAATGATGCAATAGATATTGTTTCCGGAAATTTTGTTATTGATGATGAAATCGTAGCCTTTGGTAAAGAGCCAATAAAGATTAAAAGATCTTATGCAAGTTTAAATAATTTTGATGACAGATCTGCAAATGATAAATCCCATT
>JAAKFJ010000075.1 GCA_011064745.1 Candidatus Anoxychlamydiales bacterium
TGAAAAAGACCCAAAACATGTTTTGGATCTTTTAATGAAAGGAACAAGCGAGGCTGAAAAAGTTGCATCTACTACTTTGAAGCAAGTAAAAGATGTAATGCATCTTTATTAGTCTTTGTGCTCTCCCTCTTCTTCTATTTCATGGTTTTTATCTTCTTCAATATCTTCTTCTTCAATATCTTTTGGGCCAAAAAATTCTTTAAAGAAAACATAAATACCACCCAAAGTAAATAAGACAGGTAGTACTATTTCCCATTTGATGTTGAATTGAACGGTTATAAAAGCTCCTAAAAAGACAATCAAAGAAACAGTCGTATCGAATGCTTTGCCAAGCAAATATTGTTTTACAGCAAGAGGTATTCCAATTGTTAGCATTATGCCAGGCCACCAATATTTAAAATAACTGATGAATGCAAGGCCTATTAAAAAAAGTGCAAAAGACAAGCTCTGAGCTTTCCTTCTTGACATGACAGGTGCCATATTTATCTCCTAAATTTATTTTCCTTCTTATTTGCAGTCTAAAAAAGAATTTTTAAAATGAAAAGAATAAAAATGATATTTTTAATAATTATTATACTTTAAGGAGCTAAAAGTATTTAAAATTGAATAAAATAAATAAAAATTTATTTCATTATGTAAGATTTTAGATATTTAGCGGTATATGAGTTTTTATCTTGAATTATTTTCTCAGGGGAGCCTTGGGCTATAATTTTACCTCCCTTTTCTCCTGCATCTTTACCGATATCAATAATATAATCTGCATTAGCAATTAGATCTAAGTTATGCTCTATTATGATGAGGGTGTTTTTCTTGTCAGCTAAGCGGTGAAAGATTTTTAAAAGATTTTCGATATCTATAAAATGAAGGCCTATAGTTGGCTCATCTAAAAGATAGAGGGTTTTATTGGATCTTTTTTTAGAGAGCTCTTTAGCGAGTTTTATCCTTTGAGCTTCTCCACCGGATAGTGTATTTAATTCTTGTCCTATTTTTAAATAACCGAGACCTACTTCTATTAATTGATCTAATTTTTTTGTAAGTTTAGCAAAAGTTTCAAAAAAGACTTTGGCTTCATAAATCGTTAAATCTAAAATATGACCAAGGTGTTTGTTTTTATATTTTACCTCTAATGAGATGGGGTTCAATTTATAACCATGGCAGGTATCACACTCAACTGACACGGCTGGTAAAAACTGCAAGTTAATCTTTTTCTTGCCAAGTCCCCAACAAGTCCTACACATGCCAGAGATATGGTTATAGCTAAAATGTCTAGGTTTTAAACCTTTGGTTTTAGCGAGCATTAAATTAGTAAAGACAAATCTAATTTGGGGCATTATATCTGAAAATGTTCCAACATCTGCTCGAGAAGTCCGATGAACGAGGCCCTGATCTAAAGATATTACCTTATCGAAGTTACTAAGACCTTCAACTTTGCCGTAGGGGAGAGTAACCTCATCTTTTCTGTGTTTGATAGCTTGGGTAGCCGCTTTTTTTAAGATCTCATTAATCAAAGTGGATTTGCCCGAACCTGAAACTCCAGTTATGCAAGTAATGGCGCCAAGCGGTATTTTTACACTTATATTTTTTAAGTTGTGAAGGCGTGCATTTTTTATTTTTAAGTCTTTTTTGGAAATATCTCTTCTTTTTGTTGGGATAGGAATGTTCCTTTTATGAGAGAGATACTTGCCTGTTAAGGATTTTGGATCTTTTTTTATTTGATCAAAGGTGCCTTGAGATATGATTTTTCCGCCTTCAATTCCGGCTTTTGGACCAAAATCAAAAATATAGTCGGCTTCTTTTATAATCATCTCATCGTGTTCTACTAAAATTAGGGTATTGCCAAGATCTTTTAGCTTTTTTAGAGCGTTAATTAAAAGATAACTATTGTGTGGGTGAAGACCAATTGTCGGTTCATCTAAAATATAGATGCAAGATGTTAAATAAGATCCTAGCTGAGAGGCGAGTCTAATCCTTTGAAACTCACCACCACTTAGAGTTGGAGCGGATCTATCTAAAGATAAATAGCCAAGACCAATCTCAAGTAAAAAGTTCAAGTTTTTTTCAATATTACCTAAGGTTTCAGTTAGTATTTTTTTCTGTTTTTCATCGAGCTTTATTGATTTGATAAATTGATAGGCTTTATCGATAGGTAATGAGCAAATATCAGTTATAGTTAACTTGCCAATTTTTACATTTCTAGCAAGTGGATTTAATCTTTTCCCATCGCAAGATGGACAAGTCCTTTTTTCCATTAAAGGAACTAAAGACTCCTTTATAGTCCTTGAGCTGTGTTTAGCAAGTTCGGCTAGCGTTGGGTTGATACCTTTAAAAATAAATGAGGTTTTCTTTTCTTTGTATTCATGTTTAGAGCCATTTAAAAAGATGCTGAGATCTTTTTCATTTAGATCTTTTAAGGGCGTATCTATATCGATATTTAAATCATCAAAATAAGAAGATAATAGATCAACTTCATCATCTTCAAAAAAGATATAAGCAACATCAATAATAGAAGCATCTAAAAGGTTTTTCTCAGATAAAAGGTCCATTCCATATAGATAACCCAACCCTTGACAATCTAAGCACATGCCATTTTGAGAGTTAAATGAAAAGCTTTGTGGGGTTATTTCAGGATAAGATCTGCCGGTTTTAGGATCTGCAAAAGCTAAATTGAAAAAAAGATCTTCTTTTTCTTTAGCGATAATAATTTTGCTATCAGAAAAATTAGAGGCGATGTTGATAGCTTCTATTAATCGCTCTTTGATCTTTTTAGATACTTTTAGTCTGTCTATTACTAATAAAATTTCATTTTTTAATTTTTTGTCAAAGGGAATGTCTTCATCTAAAGTATAGTATTTTTTGTTAAGACGAATTCTTAAAAATCCATCTTGAGCAAGTCTTTGAATGAAATCTGAAAATTTTTCTGTTGGCTTTAAAGTTAAAGGAGCTAGAATCTGAATTTTTTCATCTTCTTTAGATTTTAGAATAATATCAGCTATATACTCTGGGCTAATAGTTTGTAGTCTTTCATTTGTCTCGGGAGAGTAAGCTATACCTAAATGTGAATATAAAACTCTTAAATAGTCATAGATCTCTGTAATCGTACCAATTGTAGATCTGGGATTAGCCGTATGGCCTTTTTGCTCAATAGCTATAGGTGGAAAAATATTTTCTATTTTTTCAACGATCGGCCTTGTAACGTTTTTTAAAAATTGACGAGAAAAGGTGTCTAATGCCTCCATGTATCTTAACTGACCTTCTTGATAGATAGTATCAAAAGCTAAAGATGTTTTTCCAGAACCAGATGGTCCTGTAAAAACACTCATTTTTCCATGAGGAATTTTTATAGAAACATTTTTTAAATTGTTTTGATTGGCGCCCTCAATTATTAAATCTTTTGGAAAAGCTTTTTTCTCTTTTCTTTTTTTAGATATATATTTTGTTTTTTTAAGAGATTTTTTTAAAGCCAGGCCCGTTTTAGTATTAGATTTAGAAATATCATCGATAGTGCCTTCAAAGATGATTTCCCCACCCTCTTTACCACCTTTTGGTCCTAAATCTATTATCCAATCAGAGGTAGCTACAAATTCCATGTTATGCTCGATAACAATAACAGTGTTATCGTTATCAACAAGTTCATGTAAAATAGCGATCAGCTTCTCAATATCATAAAAATGCAAGCCTGTTGTTGGTTCATCTAAGATATAAAGAGTTTTTCCTTTGCTCGGTCGGATTAATTCTTTGGCTAGTTTTATTCTTTGCGCTTCTCCACCAGAGAGAGTTGTTGCACTCTGACCAATAGGAAGATAACCAAGACCAACTTTTTTTAAAAAGGATAGTTTATGTTTGATTTGTGGTATCGCCTCGAAAAAGAGATAAACCTCATCTATATCCATTTTTAAAACGTCATAAATATTTTTAGACTTGTACTCAATAGATAAAATATCAAAAGAAAATCTTTTTCCTTTGCACTGTGGGCATGTGGAGAAAGTATCTTCCATAAAATCCATATCTACTTTTACTTTTCCAAGCCCCCTGCAATAAGAACATGTTCCATCAGCTGTATTAAAAGAAAAGTGAGATGCGCTAAGACCTTTTATTTTACTTTTGGCAAGGCTTGCAAAAAAGTTTCTTATGTCATCGAAGAGTTTAGTGTAGGTCGCCGGATTTGATCTAATAGTTCGGCCAATAGGGGCTTGATCAACAAAAATAACTTTTTCTAAATCCTCTTGCCCACTTAATTTTTCAAACTTTCCAACCTCTAAATTGCTTTTGTTTAAAGCATTTGAAAGAGCAGGATATAAAGTGTCAGAAATTAAAGAAGATTTCCCAGAGCCTGAAACGCCAGTTATACATATAAAATTGCCAATCGGAATAGATAAATCTACATCTTTTAAATTGTTATTAGAACATTTCAAAAGGAAGAGCTTTTCACTTGAGATTTTTCTTTTGTGATATTTTGGAATTTGCCTTTCATAAGATAAATATTGACCTGTAAGTGAATTTTTAGCTTTTATAATATCTTCAATTTTTCCTTTAGCTATTATTGTCCCACCGAGTTTTCCAGCTTTTGGGCCGATATCTACAATGGTATCAGCAGCTTCTATCGTATCCTTGTCATGTTCAACTACAATTACAGTGTTTTTCTGGTTTTTTAAAGTATTTAGCGTGTCGATTAATTTATTGTGATCATAGGGGTGAAGACCTACAGATGGTTCATCTAAAATATATGTTGTTCCACTTAAAGAGCAGCCTATTTGAGCAGCAAGTCTTACTCGCTGAGATTCGCCACCACTAAGCGTTGGAGCGGTTCTCTCTATTGCTAAATAATGCAGACCAACATTTATTAAAAATTTTAGCTTTTTGGTTATCTCAAAAATTAAATCATCCGCTACTATTTTATCTTCTTTGGTAAATTTTAGATTATTAAAAAAATCAAAGGCTTCTGCAATTGTAAGAGTTGTTACTTCATGAATTTTTTTACCACCAATAGTAGTACAAGACGGATATGCTCTTATTTTGGAACCCTTACAGCTAAGACAGAGCATTTTTGTCATTAAAGCTTGCATGTTTTTTCTATAAACATCACTTGTTGCGAGATTTAATCTTTGATGAGCTTCATATATCACCCCTCTAAATTTAACATATTCTATCCATTTAACTTTTCTTTTAGGATGAACAAATTTCATGCGAGTCCATTTTTCATCTGTCCCATATAAAAAGATTTTTTTAGCTTTTTCAGGTAAATCTTTGAAAGGTTTTTTTACACTGAATTTATAGATCTTAGCTAGATTGTCATAAATGTTTTTATACTTTACCGTATTATAATGAGGAGAGATGATGCAGCAATCTTCGCTAATACTTAAATCTGGATTAATTATCTTATCAATATCAAATTCATAAACTGTGGCCAGGCCCTGACATTTTTCACACATCCCTGCAGGGTGATTAAATGAAAAATCATGAGCTTTTAAAGTGTCATAAGATTGGCCCGATTTTTCAGAAAAAGCAAATATAGAAAATAGTTTTTCATCACCTTGATCACTATCTAAAATTATCACAGAGCCTTTAGAAATTTCGAGTGCTAAAGATACAGCCTCTTTTAGTCTCGATAGATTGTCTTTATTCGCTTTAATTCTATCTACTACAATATCTAAGTTGTGACTCTTTTTTGGATCTAATTCTATATTATCTGTTATATCATAGAGATTTTTATCAATTCTAACTCTTGTGAAACCTTTTTTTTGAATCTCTTTTAACTCATCTTTAAAAGAACCTTTTTTGTCCTTTATATAAGGACTTAATATAATGAGTTTTTTATCCACATAGTG
>JAAKFJ010000076.1 GCA_011064745.1 Candidatus Anoxychlamydiales bacterium
ATCAGCCGCCTCTGGAAAATCTCTCATAAAAGACTCGTCATTGACAGATAATTCAACAGCTGCATATAAAGGTTCAGGTGAAGATCGTGCTATTAAATAATTCTGCAAATTTCCAGGCAATTTTAAATCCTCAATTTTTTTGATTAGTTTTTTTCTTATGCATGAGGAATTGCCATCTTCGATTTCTTCTTTTAAATGTCCAATCACATAATCTGCTGTTAGTATTTTTAAACACGTCATTTTTACACCTTATTATTTGTAAATTTAATTATTAAAAATAACTATAATACAGATTATATGTAATTAATTTAAAGATATTTATTATTTTAAATAACTATGAAATCTAATAGTGCACAAGTTAATTATTTAAAAGTTTAAATTATTATATATCTGTTATTTATGAAAATTAGGATTAAATATCCAAAAAACACAAGTCGTTGATAATCAAATTAAATTTTAGACTTATGCAACATAACGACTTTAAAGGGAACAAAGAGGAAAATTAAAGATTTTTTTTAAAGTCATTGAAAGATAAGAAATGGAATGTTTTGTCTAAAATTTTCACCTATTATAGCAGAAGAAATTTCGTTAATTTTAACTAACTACTTACTTTTAATCATTTATGAAAAATATTAAAAAAAACTTACTTGGAAGAGAAAAAAACATCTTAATCAAACATATTCCCAAAGGGCTTGTACAGGCATAGAATAAATATCTTTTTCAATCCTCTGCATATGATCTGCAAAATGTAAAATAATACCTCTTTTGAACTTATTTTTAGAAATTGTTTTCAAATATCTTAGTCCTTTCAAATCATCTGTTTTAATAGTTTTGGTGCTTTTAATTTCAATTCCAATTATTGTTCCATCGGCTTTTTCTAATACAAAATCAACTTCATGATCTCTATCTCTGAAATGAAATAATTCAATTTTACATTTTGACCAGCTTTTTTGTTTTACTAATTCAGAAAAAACAAAGCTTTCTAAAAAATGTCCTAATAATGAAGGATCTTTAAAAAATCTATTTTCATCAACCTCTAATAACTGCCCTAAAATGGCAGTATCACATATATGTAGTTTTGGGGATTTTATTATTCTTTTACCATGATTTATAAACCATGCCGGAAGCAAATAAATAAAGAAAAGTGTTTCTAATATATGAAGATAACGTTTTAAAGTCATATTAACCAACCCTAAGGACCTTGATATTTCTGACTTATTCAATAACATAGAACTTCTTGTTGCTAACAGTTTAAATAATCTCGGGAATTCATGAACGGTTGCAATATTTGCAATATTCCGAACATCTCTTTGCATGATAGTTTTTAAATATGAACCAATCCAACGTTTAACATCATCAGTATTTTGAAATAATTGAACAGGGGGAAATCCACCAAATAATAACATCTTATGAAAATCTTGAATATTTAGTTTATTAAATGAGAAATTGGGCATTTCATCTTCAAAAATATTTTCAATAAATTTTTCTTGTTTTTGATGCAACTCAGATTGAGAAAAAGGAAACATATTTACTATCCCCATTCTTCCTGCTAAAGAATCTCCCAGTTTTGGCAGTAACATTGGATTTGCGGATCCTGTTAAAATATACCTTCCTGGTTTTCTATTTTGATCAACATCTTTTTTTATCGGTAAAAATATTTCAGGAACTCTTTGTACTTCATCTATAATTAATGGTTTTGGCATTGATTCTATCCATCCAGAAGGATCTCTTAGAGCACTAGATAAGGCAAGATCATCATCAAATGTCACAAAAGTATAATTACTATTTTTGGCCAACTCTTCTATTAAAGTGGTTTTTCCTGTTTGTCTTGCTCCTGTAATCAAAACAACTGGCATTATCTTTAAATAAGCTTTGATTTCATCTTCTATAAATCTTTTTAACATTTTTAACTCCATCTGTTGGTAATTTTAACACTTAATGTTAAAAATGTACACATCAGATTTAAATAGCTTATTATTAAATGTTTAAAAACAAAGATATCTTCAGAAATTTAGTCCAAATAGACTCATAAAATGATTTCAAAGACATTATCAAGGTTTCTAGTCTTTAATAAAGAACTCTTTTAAGGCTACTAAAAAAGACCTTCTGATATTATCTTGGGCATAAAGACTTTTTTCTTTCAAAATTTCATCATTTTCAGTTTTGATAACTAAACTAGCGACTTTTTGTCCTTTTTTGATCGGAGCCTTTACATCATCCCAAAAGATAAATCCTTTTATTTGGCCTTCTTCTGCAGGATAATATTCGAGATCAATATCTTCTTTTAGTTTAGTTTTTAAAATTTTTGAGGCCTTTGGAATTTTAGCTTTGAATACTTTGTCTTTACTCATAACTTGTTTGATCTCTTTGTTTTCAGAAAAAGCAGATTCAAAAAGCTTTATTGTATCTAAATAGCGATTATCTGAGTTTGATGTGCCGAGAACAACCGCAATTAAAGACCTATCCCCTTTATTAGCAACACTAACCAAGTTATATCTTGCTTTACCATGATACCCTGTTTTGGCTCCAATGACATCTTTATAATAAAATTTCCCGGGTTTTAGAAGTTCATTAAAGGTAATAAGCTCTTTTTTTGCTTGCTTGTTGGTCTTTGGTCGAACATAAAACTTGGTAGAAAAATAATCTAAGAATTTGGGAGTTGTCAGAGCTTGTTTTAACATGTATGAAATATCCTTCGCTGTCGATATATGATCTTGGATATGAAGACCATGGGGATTACAAAGATGAGTGTCTTTACAACCCTTTTCATTTATAAAAATATTCAAATTTTCCATGAAAGTCTCAACCGATCCAGCCGTTGCTTCTGCTGCCATATTAGAAGCGTCATTACCAGATCTTACCATCATCCCATATAATAGATCTGAGAGCTTAAGATTTTCATTTTCAAGGACATTAAATGTAGTGCCATCAGTTTCCAATATATAAGGGGGAAGGGATTTATTCATTTGCTTTTTTTCTGGAGTTACCACTTTTAGAGCATGTGAAGATGCTAAAGTAGAGCTATTTAAATCATTTATATGTTTTTCTAAAATATACCAAAGAGAAAAGACTTTAGTAATGCTTGCTGGAAATATTTGAGTATCAGCCTTTTTTTCAAAAAGAACGGCTCCATTTTCAGCATTGATCAAAATGGCATTTTTAGCATTTATCTCTAACTCTAAAGGTTTTGAAAACCCAACAGATAAGAGAAATAAAAAGAAAAGAAATAATCTTATCATTTTAACTCCTATTTAAGATCTTATCATAACCATTTTTTTTCTAAAAACAAATTAAGCCTTTGATTTATATTTTATTTTGTAGTTAAAACCTTTAAAACCCAAGTAGATAAAATAGGATTTAATAAAACAATAAAAGCATTTCTTGACACTAGTAATTATAAATAGCTAAAATATAAATACGGGGGAAGTATTATACGGAGGCTTTTACTCGATGTTAAGTCCTGCAGAAATAGAAAAGTTATATGATCAATATATTGCCAATCTTGTTGATCTTGCGCATGATGGAATTATTACTGTTGATTTAGCTCTTCTACATGAATTAAATTTATTAGATGATATCGATCAAAACCAAGATGATCCAGAAGATCTGACCCAATATTTTCATGTTGTTGAAAGCCAAGAAAAAGTAACTCTTTTCAATGAACAGTTTTTAGTTTGGATTGTTCCTAAAACAGAGCAAGAGATACCAGTCACTTATGTTCTGATTGCTTATAATGCCCAACCCAATAAAACTTCTTTAGAAATTGTATTTACAACAGCTGGCGTTTACAATACCCCAAAATATGTACTTAAGGTTTTGCAGTACTATCTTTTAGATATGTTAGAAACGGAAGCAACTCTGACTGCTATAGAAAAAAATTCTTAAGCTCTCTATTAAGATAATTATTAACTAATAGATATTAATTTTATCAAAATTTTTTTTAAAAAATTTACCTTGAAACAAGACTAATAGCTCAGATTTCTTCTCTTTTTTAAGGTCAAGATATTATAAGAATCTTTTCTTTGATAGCTCACTTCATCAACACATTCAAAAATAAAAAAAATGCCGAGACCGCCTTCTTTTTTTTTGTGAAGGTCTTTAGTTTTATCTATTTTTTCTTTGACACTTAGTGGGTTAAATTTAGAACCTTTATCTTTAAAGATTAAACTCAGTTCTCGATTGACTATGATTTCTATTAGTATTTTTCCCTTATTTTTTTTATATCCATGTTTGATAATATTAACGATAGCCTCTTCGGTAGCCAACTCAATTTTTTCTAAATCCCTTTGGGGGAAATATTTGGATACTCTCTCTCTTACCCAGATGAGCATTTGATAGAGATTTATAAGTTGAGCATCAAAACTCTTACTTTGCTGAAATAACACCTTCATATTTATTGTTTACCAATAAGTTGAAATAGCATCCACAATTTTTTTTGCTAGCTTTTCATATAAAGGTTTTAAGGTTGCCTCTTTGGCGCTTTCAATGGATTCTAATTGGCCCAAAGAAAAAGATAAAACCGTTCCTCTTTGTCCTATTGGATTGACAAAAGAGAGATCATTTAATGAATCTTGGTCCACATAGTCAAACTCGGAGGAAGCTTTTATTTTATATGGGCCAAATTTTGTAACATTGGTTCTTTTCTCAATTAGTTCAACTAAAGCTGTAACCTGCTGCCTACCTTCTGTAGAACGGAGGTTTTTTTGACGAGCATTTTGATTATTTCTATCATATTTATACCCAATCTGTCTGGTAGAGTTCTCAATAATTTTAATATCTAAAAAATAATCAGCATTTGAATAGTTATAGCTCAACGAACTTGAATTAGAGACTTGTTTGATTATTTCATTGGTAAAGATACCGGAAAAATCATCTGAAATATATGGGACAGAGACGCTTATATTTTCTGCATTTTGAGATCGGCCTAAATGATATCCACAAGATGTCAGTAGAAAAATTAATAATACAATACTACTTTTCATTCAACTTATCGAATCTAGCCTGGGCAGTTTTAGAAGATTCAGTATCGCTAAAACCATTGATGATTTTTGAATAATAGATGAGTGCAGCATCTTTTTTATTAGTTTTCTCATAAAACTTTGCAATATCTAAAAATCCTTTAGCAAACATCTCTCTCATTTCCAAAACAATTACTTGAAGCTCTGTAATCTTTTCTTTTTCTTGTGGGTAGGATTCTTTAAACTTATTAAAATTAAATTCGGCTAAATCTAAAAGATCAGGATCTTGTTTTTTATAAGTTGTCTGTTTTAAATAAACTTTTCCTATTTCAATATAACTCTCAATTGCGAGTTCATGTTTTTCAAATCTCTCAATTAAAGATTCAAAGGTTGCTATGCTATCTTTATATTCTTCATCCTTAAATAAAAGTTCTCCTTTGGCAAACATTGCTTTAGGAGCTAGCTCATGAGTGGGCATAGTAGCAATAACTTCATCAAAAATAGCTAAAGCATCTTCTTCGGCAAAAACAACTTTAGGTCCTTTTTTCCATCCAAAAAGTCTTTTTTTAGATCCTTGCTTGAAATTTTTGGCTATCAAAAATTTATAATGCATAGTCTCTTCAAAATATTTAGGATTAAAATCATCTTTTAAATATCTAGTAAAATATTTATTTGATATTTCATAATCTTTCAAATTAAAATAAGCAACTCCCAAAGAAAAAAGAGCATCTTTGGTAAAAGAACTCTCTGGATATTTTTGAATTATTACTTTGCAAAACTTGACAACATTGAGCCAATCTTGTCTTTCAAAGGCATCT
>JAAKFJ010000077.1 GCA_011064745.1 Candidatus Anoxychlamydiales bacterium
CCATTTTTTTCGATGACATCTAATTTGCTATTTTTATTTTCTTTAGCATTTGATGTAGCTCTTATCACAAATTACAAAACAGTTTATAAAAAATTAGAATATAAATTTTTAGAGATGATGGATGATAGTAGCTCTGTGTTTTCAAGACTAAGAGGACAAAGAGATGCCCAAAGTTTCAAAGATAAGATGAAAAGCTTTCCTCATCGCGTTCAAGGATTTCTTGAAGGTCTATTTAAAACTGAATAGAGATTGCTAAATAATAAGATTTAAGAGAAAATATTTTTTATGAAAATTGCAAATGATATAAAAGTATTTGTTCAACATCCAAATGAATTTATAAAAACTAATCCTAAGAAAGCTTTTCTATTTTCTACTGCTTTAAAAATCTTAGCTTTCTCTTTATTAATCTTTGAAACTTTTTATCCGCATTTTTTTGCAATCGCTTCTTTATTAATCTTTAGTTCATCATTTTTTTTGGATTATAAAATGTTTTCAAATGCTGAAGATGTGATGTTTTCGCTTTTTCAATCAAGTGTTAATGCTAATCCTTACAAAATTGGTTATTATCTAGGTCGTGTATCAGGAATCGTTATAAAAGCACATTTCTGGCAGAGACTCTCAGGATTCATCTCTGGCTTCAAAAAAGAAATTTTTAATTGAAAAAGATATTGCAAAATATTAGAGATTTAAATATTTTGTTTCCTAAAAAAACGGAGGCAAAATGAGTAGTGCAGTGAGCGGCGCAGTTGGTTGGATCAAATCTTGGTGGGGAGCTGCCGAACCAACGCCTGAAGAAACTCCAGCAGAAAAACTTAGTAAAAAAATAAAAAATGATCTCACAGATTTTATCTATGATGGCAAAAAGAAAATATTAGCAGACCCTGTCAAGGCTTTAATCTATTCTGTTGCTATTAAAATGTTATCTCTTTTTGTTGCTTTGGTATTTCCTTTTATTGGCTATGTGACAATTGGTCTTTCAATGGCTTTTATTGATGCACAAGTTTTTATAAATGCTAAAGAGTTCACCGATAAATTGATCGACTCAATTAAAGATAATTTGAAAAAAATGAGAGATAAGATTTGGGCAGATGATGATGGTAGAGCTGCTGCTGGTTAATTTATAATAAAAGTACATAATTTTTATGCCAGAGATTGTAGAGGTTGAAACCATCAAAAACGATCTGATAAAATCAGATGTTTTATCTAATAAAATTATCAATGTTGAAATTTTTGCAACCTCTTTGATAAATTCATCTAAAGATGATTTTATTAAAAAAATCAAAAATAAAGAAATCAAAGATATTTTAAGAATTGGTAAATATTTGATTTTTGATCTAGGCGATCTATATTTAACCATTCATCTTAAAATGACCGGTCATATCTTTTTAAAAAACAAAACTTATCATAGAAAAAAGCATGATCATATTATTTTTCATTTAGATAGTAATAAAAAACTCATCTATTTTGATCCCAGAAGATTTGGCAGCATATCTTTAAAAAAGGAGTTAAGCTTTTTAGACAAATTAGGACCTGATATCTTATCTAAAAAATTTAATTTCAAAAGTTTCTATAAAGATTTGAAATTAAAAAAACAAAAAATAAAAGCACTACTATTGGATCAAAGCTTTATTGCCGGTCTTGGTAATATCTATGCTGATGAAGCTCTTTTTTTAGCTAAAATTAATCCAGAAAAACTCCCCTCTCAACTCAACCCTAAAAAAGCTCAAGAGCTTTTTAATTCCATAAAAATAGTTATTAAAAAAGCTATTAAAAATGGAGGGACTTCTTTAGGAACAGGCAGATCGAATTTTTCTTCTATCGATGAAGTCTTTGGTCTTAATCAAAATCATCTATTGATTCATACAAAAAAAACATGTCCAAAATGTAAAAGGGATGTTAAAAAAATAAAAATTAATCAAAGAACTTCTCATTTTTGTAAAAACTGTCAGAAATAACAATATATATTAACCTATCTCAATAAATATTTTATTGAGATAGGTTCTTATCTTTACAAAGAATTTATAATTTTACATATTATTTTTTAATTTTTTTGGAGTATCTATGCTTAATATTATTTATCATAAAATACATCTTTTTATGAAATGGTTTTTAATACTTTTAATTTTTCCATTTTTATTCAGTTCTTCTTTTGCTCAAGAACATATCGATCCCTTTGTAACTGCTGCTATATCAAGTGAGCCTTCGTCTATAGTAAGCGGATGTGTGAATGCCATTACTGGCGACTTTGTTTTGGCATCTACAGATTTAATTGCTGAAAGTATAGAACCTGCGAGTTTAAATCATATATATACCAGCAGATTTAGGAAAACAAATTATCCTGGTGGTCTTCTTTTAGGAGAGCATCTATTCGCACATTGTTATTTCAATTCAAATTTTATTGTAACAGAACCTTCTGGCATACAGCTTTTATATAATATGCCCAAATATTCCTTAAAAGGGGAAAAACAACGAAGAAAGCATATTGAAAATGACATTACTTTAGAGTTAAATCCCGAATCTGCAAAAGGTCTTTCTAACTCAACAAATTGTGAAAACAGCGGGAGAATAAACTTACTGAAAAATAAAGCCATATATAATCAAAAAAATGGTACATTAATAATCCATTCCCCTGATGGAAGTTGCAGATATTATTCTTCTAACCATCTAAATGATCTAATAGCTAAAAAAAAGCAAAAAAATAAAAAATCAAAATACTACAATGACTTTATATCTTTGTCTAATAAAGCGGGATTCTTTTTTAAACTTGATAAACAACAATTATCAAATGGAAATTGGATTTTTTATACTTATAATAATCTTGACTGGCCAATCAATATTAGAACTACTAACCCTGCAATGAATAAAACATATTCTAATATCAATACAACAATAGGAAATGAATTTACTTGTATTACAAGTTGCAACAAAACTCTTAAAATACAAGGAGATATAATTAAGGAATATCATAATGAAATTTTCGATTGGGACAATAAAAAAAAATGTTGGAAAAGCACTTTAAAGCACCGAATTAAAGGCTTTATTTATAGATCGAAAATTTCGCCGGAAAAACCAAAAGAAATATTTCACTATCTTGAATCTGACGGCAAAGTAATTTCAGATTGCATTTTACCTGATAAAAGACAACTTCACATAGATTACTATACTATAGGAAATCATCTAGTAAACAATATTACAATCAATATCCCAAGTACTCAAGATCCTCGCTTTATGAGAGTAAAAAGCATCTCGGTTCCTGAAAAAAAAGGAAATCTTCAAAATCTTTATTATTTTATATACCATCCTGGAGTTCTTGATCAAAATGGCGGTGATACAGAAGTCTATAATTCAGATGGACATAAAACAATATATAAATACTCATCGCAGCTAAGATTAGAATCAATTGAGAAGTATGTTTTAAAAAATGGGCGATATAAAAATATTAATTCAGAAAAACTTATTTGGGGGAAAAATAATGAAGCAACTTTTCTCTTAGGAAAAACTATCTTCGATTCTTCAGAACAAGCCGTTTTTTCTAAACGTTTCTCGTATGATAATAACGGAAATCTAATAAAAGAAACTTTCTACGGTAATTTATCTGGCAAATGCAAAGCTCCTCTTATAATTGAAAAATCATTCCCCAAAATGAATGGTATTGAAACTCTTACTATTGAAAGATCTTTTACAGATGATGATAGAAATACCTTAACTTACCAAAAAGATGATACAGGTCTTATTACTTCTTTTTCGTACCTAAAAAATACTGATAAAATCACATCTAAACTATTATCCTATCAACACCAAAATCAAATAAAACATAGATTTTTTTATGAATATGATAATGACAATATTTTAATTAGAGAAATCCAGGATGATGGATCAGCATTAGACAAAAATGATCTAACAAATGTTTTTAGAAGAACAATTAAAGTCATAAGACCCAGACAAGTTGAACCATATGGATTAACAGATTCAATAGAAGAGCGCTACTTAGATATAAACACTGGGGAAGAAAAATTAATTCGAAAAGAAAAATATGAATATAACGAAAATCGCAGAATACAAAAAAAAGAAATTTTTGACTCTGAAGGAAACTCTAGATATTCATTAAGCTATGACTATGATGATAAAGGAAATATTAAATATGAAACTGATCCTATTGGAAGAGAAGCGATATATCGATATAACCCTAATGATAACAAAGAATATGAAAAAGATTTTTCCGGAAAAGAAACATCTTTTAAATATGATCTTTGCAATAGATTGATTAAAAAAAACATTAAAGATGAATCTCACTCTTTTTTTGAGGAATATGAATACGATCTAAAAAACAATAAGATTAGTGAAAAAGATATTTATGGGAATATCAAAAAGCACGAATACGATGCTTTTAACCATTTAACCAAGGAACTACTTCCTCAAGTTCAAGATACTTTTGGAAATATCAATACCCCAACTAAAAGTTATAAATATGATGATTTAGGAAGACAAATTGAGAAAAAAGATCCTCTTTTAAATGTAACTAAAACCTCTTATAATGCTCATAACAAACCGATTCGTATAGAGTATCCAGATAATACGAGTGAAGAATATATATATAATCTCAACAGCACGCTAAAAGAACATATTAATCAAGAAGGGCTAAAAACTAAATATGATTATGATTATTTGCAAAGAGAAAAAGTTAAACAAATATATTCCCCTACAGACATATTACTAAGAGAAGAAACCTTTGAATATTCTGCATTTGATTTAACTTCAAAGACAGATACAGATGGAAATATCACAAAACACTCATATGATGGCTCTGGCAGAAAAATAAAAGAAGAGCTTTTTTCAAAAGATAAAATACTACTTTTCATAAAAGAACTTTTTTATGATGAATTAGGCTTTATTAGTAAAAAGATTAAGGGACATGACCTCGTAACAATTTACGAAAGAGATTTACTTGGAAGAGTATTAAAAAAAAGAAAAGAAAATGCTAATAAAAAAATACTATTTAAGATTCGATATAAATATGATGATGCCGGTAATAAAGAAAGAATTACCTCATATATTGCAGGTAATAAATCTATTGAAAATAGAAAATATGATATTTTTAATAGACTTATAAAAACTATAGATGCTTTAAAAAATGAGACCACTATCGAATATAATGATTTTTTTCAAAATGATCTAGATCAAAAAGTAAAACAAATTATCCATGAAAACGCTCTAAAGCAAAAAACAATCACAACCTATGATGCATTAGGTAGAGAGAAGATAATTGAAAATAAAAGTCCAGATGATTTAACCATATCTTTAGAAGAAAAGTTCTATGATTTAAACAACCATCTAACTAGACAAAAAAGCACAATTTACAATCCTAATAAATCAAAAAGAGACGTTATTACTTATTGGCATTATGACCATATGAATAGATTAGATATTTTAAAAGAGGCTTATAATTCAAAAGATGAAAAAACAACGCTCTATTCATATACAGATATGGGAAAGCTAAAAACTACCACAAAACCCGATAGAGTTGTATTAGAGAATAACTATGATCTATTAGGAAACAAGACAAGATTACTCTCCTCTAAAAATGATATTGATTATCAATTTGCCTATAATAATTTAAATCAACTAATCAAAATTAATGACAAGATTAACAAGAAAAAAACGATTAGAAAATATGATGTTTTAGGCAATCTTTTAGAAGAGGCTCTATCTAATGGATTAACATTGAAAAGTGAATATGATCTTC
>JAAKFJ010000078.1 GCA_011064745.1 Candidatus Anoxychlamydiales bacterium
TTTTGAAAAAATATATACCGCTAATTTTTTATGCATCTTAAAAAAATAATCAGTTGTTAAAAAAAAGTTTATTACCAGTTGTTATCCTTTTCATATCCCCATTCAATCAGATATTTTCCTAGCTTTTCTTTGAAAGCTTTAACATGTTCTAATTGAAAAGTATTTTCCCATTGACCAATTCCCCCTCCTCTAAAAGTAAAGGTTTTTACAATACTATCACCATATAAATTATCAGCAATAAAATTAACATCTTCTTTTTTCAAATCTAATTCTAAAAATTGAACGATATTTTCAATTTCATTCAATTGTTTTTCTCTTGTTCCATTTCCTTGGGGTCCTATCAAATCCTCATATTTACATATGTAAGTATTGGGTGTATTCATCCAATAAACCGCACTATTAGATTGTGTTTTCATATGATTTAAGGGGACAACATTACGATCACTATTTATCAGACTAAAAAGTCTGTCATCATATGATAAATTATTATACCATTTTGCTAAATATTCATAATTTGTATTTGGAAACATTTTACAAAAACTTTGTATTATATCTAATGTTAAATAGTTAGTTAAAGAAACCGCGACATCTCGTAAATCTCGTATCATTACAATTTTTTTCTTTGTTCTTAACTTTTGTAATACTTGTGTTTGTCCGGAATAGTAATTAGAAGAAATATAGCAGTGCTGTAAATTATAAGTAAGTTTTGGATTTTTATTTTTAATATGTTTATCGATTGCCAATATCAAACACTTATTCAATAAATATGATCCAGATTTTGGAATGGTTAATACTATAAAATCACCTTTATTGGGATTTGTTTCTATGTATTTACCCTCATGGGAATAATGTGCATAGGCATTAAATAACACAACCATACTCAAAATAAACCATATTTTTTTCACTGTTTTCTCCTTTTTTTAATTATTTATAAAAATCTCTATTAATACGAATTCTACAAATATAATTTTAGAAAATTTAAACCAAAAACAACATAATATAAATCCATTTAATTTGTCAATTTCACCTGATCAAACTTTAATTCTATTTTCTAAAAACCAGTCAGTTGTCTGTTTAAATCCATCTTCTAAAGTTTTTGTTTGATAATTTGGCATTATCTTTTTTAATTTATCAACAATCAATATTTTGGATTTAGCCCCTACATATTTTGAAGTATCATAAGCAATCTTCTCATCATCATATCCAACGATATCGCAAATCTTATTTGCAAATTCCCGTATAGTATGCTCTTTCCCTGCTCCAATATTGATCAGTGTATTATTCTGAGTTTCTACAAGTTTAAGCATTATGTTTATAAAATCTTCAACATGTACAAGCTCTCTTTTTTGATAACCATCCCCCCAAAGAGTTACTTTATCTCCTGTGGAAGTGGCTCTTATTATCTTTCTCATAAGATCAAAAATAAAATGCATCTGTCTTCCATCTAAATGATAGTTTGCTCCATAAAGAGTTGAAGGAATTAAATATAGATAATTTAATGAATACTGTTTGCTTAATGCCATTAGCCCCGTTAATAACATTCTTTTAGTCATAGCATAAGTAAAAAGGCTATCAATGGGTTTTCCTTTTAGATAATTCTCTTCTATATGAGGAAGGGCAGGATCATAGCTACAGCTAGTTCCCATCGCGATCATCTTAGCTTGAGGTTGATGTTTTTGCCACCAATTTAAAATATTAGTGTTTATCTTTTGATTTATTATCCATTGCTCACCTGGATGATGAAGACAGAAATCACCCGCTTGGGTCCAAGCAGCTAGATGAAAAATCTGATCAAATTTAATATTATTGAATTCGTCTAAAGAGGTTGGGACGGTTAGATCATTTGTTTTGGAATTAATGCCAATAACTTCATGCTTCTTTTCGACTAATTTTTTATATAAAAATGAGCCTAAAAAACCAGAAGCTCCTGTTATTAATATTTTCATAATTTTTTATTTTACTCTTTTGGATTTATTGGAAAATAAAACTCGACGCCCTTTTCTAATAAATGCTGATTGTTTTTTAAAATCTCTTTTTTAAAATTCCAAGCTAAAACATAGTACACATCAGGAGGGTTTTTTATTTCATCTTCCATAATTATTGGTATATGTCTACCAGGTGAAAACATATTCTTTCGAAGAGGATTTTTCTCAACAAGATAGGAAATAGTATCTTTTGAAATCTCAAAATAATTTAATAAAGTATTGCCTTTAACAGGTGCTCCCATCGCATAAATTGTTTTACCCTCTTCTCTTCTCTTTTCTAAAAATTCAAGATTTTTCCTTTTCAAAATTTCAATATTTTTCGCAAATTTAAGGTATGTTTCAAATTCATTACATTTTGAGTCTTCTTCTTTTTTTATCAGCTTCAATAAACGCTCAGTTTTTTGTTTTTTTCCCGTGTGAGATACAAACCCAATAATCGAGCCACCATGAATAGATGAAAAATAAGCATCAAAAAGAGAAAGTCCATGTCGATTTAAAAGCTTTTCTATCGTTTTTAAAGTATAATATAAAAGATGCTCATGATAAATCTGATCAAAAGCTATATTTTGAACAATATTTTTCATGTACATGAACTGTACAACAAAGACTCCATCATCTTTTAAACATTTTTTTATACCATCTGTAACAGAATGCAGTTCTTCTAAATGAAAAAAAACACCTGAAGCATTTATTACATCAAATTTTTTATTAATCTCATTTGCGCATTTTAAATTAAAAAAGGCATTTAAAGTCTCAATATTATTTTCATTAGCTATTTTTGCAGCTGTATATGATGCATCAACTCCTAATACATCAAAACCTAGTTCTTTATAGCTTTTTAGCTGA
The DNA here is from genome assembly GCA_011064745.1 of Candidatus Anoxychlamydiales bacterium. Lineage (GTDB taxonomy): Bacteria > Chlamydiota > Chlamydiia > Chlamydiales > SM23-39 > JAAKFJ01. Next base: position 2,832 of record JAAKFJ010000078.1, read on the forward strand.
GTCCCATCATTAGATCCTATATCTAAAACATTTTTTCTTTTTTGATTTTTTAAAAACCTATCATCTACATCTTTTGCTACATTATCAAAATGCTCTCTTAAAGATTTTGTAATTCCAGATAAATAAGTATGATCTGAATACATTACCTCTTTTTTAAGAGTATAGTCCAATTGAGCTGTTTGACATCTTTTGCAATAGATAACCCTTAATGGATAGAAAGGTTCTTTTCCAACTTGCTCTTTGGTAATAAAATGCAGTCCACATGGCTGCTCTTTTAAATCAACTATCAACTCAAAATCTTTTTCATCACAAACACGACACTTCATATCATTTAATCCTTAAAAAAAGAAAACACTTTAACACAATAGGTAAAATTTGATATTTTTTCTAGATTAAATTAAGGCAAACACATGGAAAAAAAATCTCCTTTTAGAATGATTATTTCTAGAACTCCCGTTAGAATCAGTCTTTTTGGTGGGGGCACTGACTATCCAGCTTTTTATGAAAGGCACTCTGGCATAGTTTTAGGAACAACAATAAATAAATATACCTATGTTAGTGTAAACACTCTAAGCGAATTTTTTGAGCACAATATAAGAATTGGTTATTCTAAAACTGAACTGGTAAAAAATCCTGATGAAATTCAGCACCCCTCTATTAGAGAATGTTTAAAATATAAAAATATTGCTGGAAATCTCGATATTCATATTTTTGCAGATTTACCAGCAAAGACAGGTCTTGGCTCTTCTTCTTCTTTTACTGTCGGGTTTTTAAATGCTCTAAATGCTCTTCAAGGTAAAAAAGTTTCAAAACAAAAATTAGCCGAAGAAGCTATTTTTATTGAACAAGAACTTATCAAAGAAAATGTTGGCTCTCAAGATCAATTTCATGCCTCATTTGGAGGCTTAAATATTATGGAATTTAGTCCCAATAAAATTAATGTCAGACCAGTTATTATTTCAACCGCAAAATTAAAGTTATTAGAAGATAGTTTAATGATTTTCTATACAGGTCTTACTAGATTTGCCTCTGATATAGTCAAAGAGCAAATAGATAAAACAAAAACCAGATCTAATGATCAATATCTATTAGAAATGAAAGAGATGGTTTGTACTGCAGAACAAATCATCTCTAATTCTCAAGATCAAGTAATGATAAAAGATCTCGGCTCTCTTTTGGATGAAAGTTGGCAACTCAAAAAGAAACTCTCATCTAAAATTTCAAATTCTAAAATCGATGAATCTTATAAAATAGCCAAAGATGCAGGAGCTTATGGAGGAAAACTTTGTGGAGCAGGCAGCGGTGGATTTTTAGCTCTTTTAGCCCCTGAGAATAAAAAAACTGAAATAAGAGAAAAATTAAAAAAACTATTAGAAGTAGATTTTAAATTTGAAAATCAAGGCTCTACAATCATTTATATGAAGGACTAAAATGGACGCAATTATTCTCGTTGGAGGAAAAGGAACGAGACTTCAGAAAACAATTGGCCTAGACACACCAAAACCACTAGCATTAATCAATGGTCGTCCCTTTTTAGATATCTTGATTCAACGGCTCGAAAATTTTCAAATTATTAAAAATATAATCTTAGCTGTAGGCTATAAAAAAGAAAAAATTATTGATCGTTATAAAGATAAGAAAAACATCTTATTTTCTGAAGAATCTTCTCCTCTTGGCACCGGCGGAGCAATAAAAAAAGCTATCAAACTATCACAATCTAAAGAAATTTTAGTTCTAAATGGCGATACTTATTTAGAATTCTCTCCTAGTGATCTATTAAAAGCCCATAATGAAACAAAAGCTGATATAACAATAGTTTGTCGATTTGAAAAAAATATGGCTAGATATGGTTGCATCAGCATTGAAACAACAACTCAAAAAATTATTAGTTTTGATGAAAAAGTTCAAAAAGAAAACGGGTATATCAATTCAGGCATATATGTAATGAATAATGATGTTTTCAATGATTATGAGAGCGTAGATTCATTTTCTATTGAAAAAGATTTCTTTGCTAAAATTCTAAAAATAAAAAACACATTTGCTTATGTAATAGATTGTCCTTTTATTGACATTGGAACTGACGAGTCTTATCATAGGGCTCAAAATATATTAAATTTAGGATAAAAATATGCAAAATAAGAAAGTACTTATAACTGGTGGCGCTGGTTATATTGGATCTGTATTAACTCAAATTTTGTTAGATAAAGGATATCAAATTAGTGTTATTGACAATCTTCTCTACAATCAAACATCATTAATACATCACTGTAGCAATCCAAATTTCAAATTTATTAAAGCTGATGTAACCGATTATAACTTAATGAAAGAACAGCTTCCAAAATATGATATTATTATTCCTCTCGCTGCTATTGTTGGAGCACCTGCTTGTAAAAACAATCCAAAACTTGCAAAAGCTACAAATTTAGATGCCATAGATTTTATTATAAAAAACACCAATGAAAATCAAAAAATTATCTATCCAAATACCAATAGTGGTTATGGTATTGGTAAAAAAAATGCTTATTGTGATGAAAATTCTCCTTTAAATCCTGTCTCTTTATATGGAAAACAAAAAGTTGAGGCTGAAAAATTACTACTATCAACAAAAAGAGCTATATCTTTTAGACTCGCTACAGTTTTTGGTCTATCCCCTAGAATGAGACTCGATCTTTTAGTAAATGATTTTGCCTTTAGAGCCTGCCATGATAAGTTTATTATTCTTTTTGAAGAACATTTTAAAAGAAACTACATACATATAAAAGATGTAGCCAAAGCTTTTGTATTTGGAATCGAAAATTTTGAAAAAATGAAGGGCGAGGCTTTTAATGTAGGTCTTTCAACCGCAAATTTAAGTA
>JAAKFJ010000079.1 GCA_011064745.1 Candidatus Anoxychlamydiales bacterium
ATGCTTTTAATTATTTTTATCAGGGTTTAGAAAAAATAAATATAAAAGGTTGTAGACCAAGTGAAGCAAGATTTAAAAATTACTCATTAGCTAACATAATTAAACCTCATCATGAGATATTGGACATAGGGGCAAATTGTTGTTTTTTATCCATTCTATGTGCAAAAAAGGCTAAGCACATTGATTGTATTGAACACAATCCATTTTTAATTAACATTGGCAAAATTACAGCGAGTCACCTAAAAGTTAAGAATATATCTTTTTTTGCTAATGATTTCTTATCTTTCAAGTTTAAAAAAAAATACGATATTGTTATGTCATTTGCAAATCATAATACAGATGATAAAGGATCGAATAAGAATCTAAGAACATATTTGGAGCAATTACATAACTTATTAAAACCAAAAGGAATACTCTTATTTGAAAGTCATTGTGGGGATATAAATAATGAGAACTTTGAAAAGACCATAAATGCTCTTGATGATATTTTTATAATGAAAAGAAATGTATATTTTGAACGTAATCTCTTTTTCGCTTGTGATAATCGTTTGTTTTATACTTTTGAAAAAAAAAGACAAAACTCTTCTCAAAAAACCAGAAATGGTCCAATCTATTGGGAAGGCAAAAAAATAGATGCTACAAACGAAGTTAAAACAAAAATATCAATATAACAAAAAAGATCTACTAGAAAACCCTGAACGCTATTCTTATACAACTTTTGGAGGAACTGATTTTTTATTAAATTATTTTGATGATCGTTCTTTATATCTTGAGCGATTAGAACATATATATTTAAGCTCATTTACTGTTAATAAGAAAAGAATTTCAACTATATTTATTTTCAAACCACTAATACAAAAATATTTGTACTTTTTCTCTGATAAAATAATTGCTATGAATATTTTACAATTCGAAAATATTAAAAATCATACACCTCTATTCAATAACAATATAAACAAAACAAACGATTTTCTAATAAATACAAAAAAAATATTATTGTCATTATTGCTATTTAAAAATCAGGATAAGGATATTTATTACTGGCTTAACATTTTCACAAGAAAATTTGAAGTTACTAAAAAAATTAGAAGCTTTTATACACCTGAATTAAAAAAAACTAAAAATAGTAATTATAAATCACTTATTAACTATGCCCTTTTAGCTGCAAATTTATTAATTTATTTTGATAAAACTAAAAATTATAAAATGCTTAATTGTGCTTTGAAATTAAATGATCTTTTAACATCCAAAATTGATGAACTAAAAAAATCTCCCGAAATATTAATAACTTTATTATCCTTGCAACTCGAAAAAAATATTATTAAAAAATTGCTTAGAACAAAATCAATCAAAATATGACAAAAACATCAATGCTAGCAGCTCCTACAATAAGATCCAAAATTTATCTTTATTACTTAATTAAACATGAATTAAAACTTACCTTCTTATTACTTTTGGAAAAGACAAATAAAAAAAGTGAAAGAACAATTGATAATTATGAATTCGATTTGTCTCTTTCAATAGAAGAGATTTGCAAAAATAATAATATTCACTACAAAACAATAAATGCTACTAATCCAAATGATAAACAAACAATAGAAGCGATTAAACAAAGAGATGAAAAAATATTTATTTATTCTGGACCTTCAGGCGTAATTTTAAGAAAAGAGATATTAAATACTTCTAAAATATTTTTGCATGCGCATCCAGGATTATTACCTCAATATAAAGGTAGTACTACAATTTATTATTCCTTACTAAAAGAAAATATTTGCGGTGTAACTGTTTTTTCTCTAGATAACCGAATAGATTCAGGACCAATTCTAAATAGAAAAAAATTTCCTCCCCCTAAAAAAAATGACAATCTTAATCTCTATGATAATATCATTAGAGCAGAATTATTAGTCCAGGTGCTTAAAGAAATTAATCATAATTCTTTTCTATCATTAAAAAAACAATTAGATGATAAAGAGGGAGAAACTTATTATATAATTCATCCTATTTTAAAACATCTCGCAATTTTAGCATTAAAATGAATATTAGAAAAAAAATAGCTTTTTTTATTCACCATATTGAATTGATTAATCATTGGCACAATATTTTCTCATATTTAGATAAAAATAAATATGACGTCATAATAGCAGAAGATTCTGAGCCGTTATTAGAATATCTCAAAGAAGAAAAAATCAACTATATTTCTCTCGACGAGATTTTGAAAAAAAAAATTGTTTATCAATATTTGATATCAAATCATTTTGTGAGAAAAACTAGCAAAAGAGTTTGCTTAATTCAAAAAATTGCAATTTATAATATTAGATATCTATATGCACTAGGAAAAAGTAAATGGAATTTTGCAAAATGGAATCGTTTTTACGATATGATATTATGTATGGGCCCTCATCAAGTCTCGAAATTACAATTTTGTAAAAAAACAATAAAAAAAGAAATAGGCTATTCTAGATATGACAATTTTTTTAATAATCAACCAAATAAAGATTCAATCCTAAAAAAATTACATTGCAATATTAATAAAAAAACAATAATTTGGCTTCCTACATGGGGAGAAATTTGTTCAATTCCAACATTTTATAAATCAATATCAAGCCTGATGAAAAAATATAATGTTGTAGTTAAACCTCATCCATCTAGCCTACAACATGAAAAAGAAAAAATTAAACTTTTAGATGATTGCCACTTTACATGCGTTATAAAAAAAAATTTTGATAATTTATTTCTCTATACTATAGCCGATTTTGTAATATGTGATTATGGGGGGCCTCCTTTTGGAGCAATCTATACAGATAAAAATTTACTATTATTAAATTCTGATAATAAAACACTAAAAAATTATCAGTACTTAGAACCAGACTCTCCTGACATAGAAATAAGAAAGTATATTCTAAATATTTCAGCTAAAGACATTTCTTTATTATCAAATTTAATTGAAAATACATCTTTTTGGGGTGAACAAAAAAAAATTAGATCAGATTTAAGAAAAAAATATTTTTCTCAAAACTACGGGAATTCAACTGAAACTTTCGCAAAAATATTATCATCATTAGATCAATATTTTCCTCGTTCTAATTGGAAACTTCTAAAGTTTAAACTTAAAAATATCCTAAAATAAAGCTATCTTTAGGAAATAAATTTTTTAGATGTATAGATTCTCATAATGTTACTTGCATTAATATATTTCCAGCTATCTATAACAGAACTATAATTATTGTCCTTATATCCTTGTTCAACATATTCCTTAATTTTTTTGCCTTCCCAAATAGGACTTTCATAAAAAAACTTACTACTTATATTATCAAGTATATAAGATTTTAAATCTTTTTTTACTAATTCAAGCATTGGGTTTGCTAAACCAATTTTGTCTTTTCTTAATCTTACAGTTTCTGGCATCAAATTCTGCATAGCTTTTCTAAGAATATACTTTGTGTATCCTTTGTGAGCTTTTATCTTATCAGGCATTGAGAACATCAATGTAACAATTCTATGGTCTAAAAAAGGAGATCGAATTTCAACACCATGAGCCATAGAACAATAATCAAAATTACGTAAAATCCAGGGTAAACTCCCAAAATGAAAATCTCTATAAAGAATTTTAGTTAAAGGATCAAATGACTGAAATCTATTATGATTTAAATAATTTTCTCTCAAATCGTCTTGAGAAACATTAATTTTTAACCAAGATTGCTCAGGTCTATTTTGAATATTCCTTTTTTTGAACTTTAATAAATAATTAATTATTGCATTTGAATATCTATTTTTTTTCAAAATTTTAACTAAAAATTGAGAAGCCCTATGATGATCAGGTAATGATTTGCCATATAATGATTTTATAACTTTCCTCATTGAAAATAAATGTCTAATTTGTTTCAACGAATTCATTTGATTAACATTCATAACTTCTTCTATCTGATGATGATATCCTCCTAAAAGCTCATCCCCACCATGCCCATCAATTGAAATAGAATACCCTTCTTTTTTCATGTTTTGATAAATCAACCAACCCCCTATCGGAACATCAAACAGTTCTTCATTATGAAATAGAATAGTTTCCATTTCATTAAGCATTTGGACTGAATTAATTTCTTGAAAAAATGAATTTGTATTAAAATGATTTACCATTTCTTTAGCATAATAATATTCATTATATGGTTTTGGAAGCAAAGCAGTGAATGTTGCATTCCAGTCTTTTGGAATTCTTTGAAATTGTTTTTTTTGATTTCTTATTTGATACATGGTAGCAACAATAGAACTAGAATCCATGCCCCCGCTTAACGCGGATGCTAATGGCACATCACTTCGCATTCTTATAAGGCAAGCATTTTCAAATAATTCATAGAATTTTTGAATTTTATCTTGCTCATTTTCAGGAGGGGTTTCAAGATGATCTAGGGTGTTCCACCATCTACTGCATTCTAATTTACCATCTTGAGAAAGGGTTAGGTAATGACCTGGCTTTACTCTATAAACATGTTTCAAAAGAGTTTGATCTGTTGATTCTAATAATCCAGGATATTGCAATCCTTTTGTGACATTTTCAAAGTTGTATTCAAGATTCAAGTTTTTTACATACCAAAAAGTTTTAGTCTCAGAAGCAAAAATAAATTGTTCATCGTCGTAATAATAAAAAAGAGGTTTTACTCCAAATCTATCTCTTGATAAAAAAAGTTTTTTCTCTAATGCATCCCATATCCCAAAAACCCACATGCCATTGAATTTATATTGACATTCCTTTCCCCAATGCAAAAAGCTTGCTAAAATGACTTCAGTATCGGATTCTGATTTAAATTTATAACCTAAACTTTCTAACTCTTTTCTGATTTCAATAAAATTATAAATTTCACCATTAAAGCTTATCCAGTATCTTTGATTGGAATAACACATTGGTTGTTTCGCATTTAATGATAAATCTAAAATTGATAGTCTGCGATGTCCCAATCGAAAAGGAACAGTCTTATCTTTATATATTCCCCTTCCATCAGGACCGCGGTGCTTTAATGAATCAACTAAAACATCAAATTCAGCATCTGAAATGTCTTTTTTTCTTAAATTATATATTCCTACAATTCCACACATATCTTTATAAATATTTTTGTAATTTTTTAACTATGGTTTTACATCTATCAAAATAAGTGTGGTCTTTAAAAGTTCTTTTTTGACCATTTCTAGCTATCTCACTTGCAATTTTCTCGTTATTTAATAAATATTTCGCCTTTTCTATGGCTTCATCAATTGTTGAATAATAAATGACTTCTTTATCTGGCTCAAATAAATGCGCTAACTGCTGCTTTCTATCTGTCAGCAAACAAGATCCCATTGCTGTTGTTTCAAAACAACGTTTATTTCCTCCATGATTGGGATTATCAATATGGCGATTAAAGCTAATTTTTGATTGAGCCAAAACATTAAGATATTCTTGACCAAAAATGCTTTTATTAACTCTTTTGGGATATCTTTCAATTAACGTCAGTTTATTATAAGACCAAGGAATTTGTCTTTTTTTTTGCTTAATCTCTAATGAAAAGTTGATTGCTCCTCTTAATTTTGGAATAAAAGTAGGTATTAATTTTAAAAAAGAATTTGGAAAATTTTTAAATATTCGAACAATATCATAAAAAAAA
>JAAKFJ010000008.1 GCA_011064745.1 Candidatus Anoxychlamydiales bacterium
TTCGACTCTCCTAGCCTCCATAAATGCGGTTATAGCTCAGTTGGTTAGAGCGCGACACTGATAATGTCGAGGTCCCAAGTTCAAGTCTTGGTAACCGCATATCCGTTTTTTCAAAAACACCTTTTTAAAAATCTTTAGCGTCTTGTAGCTTCAAGAAAATTTTGTTTAATTAATTCACCTGGTATTAATGCGACAAAAGCGTCGAACTTTTCTCTATCAGATTCTAGATATCTAATAGCTAATACCTGATCTATTATTTCTTGACTCTCACATTTTATGCCAAAACCTTGAGTTAATAGAGAACTGATAAAATGGAACTCATGCTCTTCAAATGAAGAGCTATTAGAGTGTTTTGTTAAAAGATAAATGATAGTTTCATATTTATTAGCTATAGAGCCATTTGGCATAGCGAAAGTATCACTTTCAAGGGAGAGCTCACTATCTCTTCTATCTAAATCTCTAGGAGGTTCCATTTCCATAGGGCCTCTTGATGAAGGAGGGGCAGTGGATCTAAGAGAGGCTGCAATGGCTCTTTCTAGATCTTCTTCTTCAGGATCTCTTGCAGCGGGTGATGGAGCTCTTGAAGATGAAGTTGCCGTATCTCTTCTTAGAGAGGAGGTGACTATACGGGGGCCTGACATATCAATTACCAACCCATCTAAAGAAGCGTTTTCTCTGTCAATCTGTCTTTGTAAAAAGTAATATCCACAAGCTGTCAAAGATGCCATGGTCATCGAAAGATATGGAGTTGAAAAACCTAAATATTCACCGGCAAAAAAAGTCAGAGCAAAAATAGATACTTTAGGGTAGGTAGTACAAAGATTTTTAGCTTTGCTGGCTAATGTAATAGTTCTTTGTACCAGATGCATAGATTCATGGGTTTGATGAAGTTCTATTTGTTCACCAACACTTTTTATTATTGCTATATCAATTACATCATCTTGGAAAAAACTGTTAAAGCCATCTGTTGCAGCTCTCGCGATTGTATAGATCTCTCCTCTTCTAATTTCAGAGGTTGATGGATCTGATATTTCTGACGAAAGAGATCTAAAATCTAAATCTTCTCTATCACTTAAACCTTCAGGTATCATAACTTATATTCTCCTATTATAATTAAAAAATATGTTTTTAAGTAATATTATAGCTGAAAAAAGCTTAAAATAAAATGAAATTTATACTAAAAATATTATTTTTATAATAATTATTTTAATTTTTAACAACTTTTCAGATAATCAAGTATTTTTGACGCTCTTGTACGAGATTTTGTTCTATTAAGACTTTATTGGTATGATATTTTAGTTTTTTAAGAGGCTTAAATAGATTACAGAGGCAATTAAAAAAATAATGCCTGGTTAAAATAACTCTCATTAAAAAGGCCTAGTTGAAAAATCGTCACAGAAGAAAAAAATATGTTGGAAAGTATCGATATGCAAAAGATGTTTTAAATTGTTTAAGATTCATATCTTTAATATATATAAATATTTATTTTATTAATAAAAAAATAAATATATAAGACAAATCTTTAATATTTTAAATGAATAAATAGTATAAAATATCTTATAATTTCAAGAATATATTAGGAGCAAAAATGGAAACTATAACAAAAGTGCTTTCATCTTACAATATGAAAACGAATGGTGTGATGGGGAGTCTATTCATAGATGGGTATAAAATACCAAGATTTTCTGAGATAAAATGGGCTGTTATTTGGGATGAATCTTCAAACCCGTCTCTTGCTTATAAATATGAAGTAACAATTGGAAAAGAAGATAACATTGTAAGAAAAATAAAGTTTACGGCTTTTGTGAACTTCACTACAAATAAGAGCGCTGTAACTCTAAGAGCAGGATCTGATAGATTTGCTACGCTGTAGTCTTAACGTTTTTATCACTTAAAGATTTACTGCCTTTGATAATGTATCCTTGTTTAAGCTCTTCTCTATAAACAATCCAAAGACCAAAAATTATTACACAAGTAGATGCGAGTATTCTTGGAGATGGTGGGGTTTTTAAAAGTAACCATTCAGAGAGAGATGCAAAAACGGGGCTTAAAAGTCCTACAAAAGACATGAAAGTTGCGGTATATCTTTTTAAAAGATAGCCGTAGAGGTTATAACATAAAACATTAGATAAAAGAGTTATCAGGCCAAGTCCTTGCAAGAAACCAGCTGTATGACCACTTGTTATAGGAAGTGGATTCCAGCTATCGAAAAAGTAAGAATGAACAAGAGCAAAAATACCACCGATTAACATGCCCCAGCCATTAGCGGTTAGTGGAGAGACATTATTATTTTTAACTAAGATTCTAAGTAAAATCCAGCCATAAACAGAAAATATCACAGCTACTATAATGGCTATTTCAGGCAAGGAGATATGCAAAAATGAGCTTGTTAATTTTTCCGAGCCACCTTGAAAGAAAAAAACTGGCAAAATACCTATAAATCCGATAGACATACCAATCATTTTTTTAAAGTTCATTTTTTCTCTGAAATGGATGTAAGAGAAGATAGCTGCAAAAAATGGGGTTAGACTATATAAAAAACAAGTTTTAGCAGCGGATAAATGTTTAAGTCCGTAAAGCTCTAATGCATTTGTTAGATACATGCTTAAAATAGCTAGTATGCAAATTGCAAAACCTTGCTTTATAGAAATTTTTAGATCTTTTCTTTTCCTAATAAAGAGATAGCCTAAAATTAAAATTGAGGCGAGCAACATCCTAGTTGCTGTAAAAAATAGTGGAGTGGATGAATCCATTGCAATTTTCCCTAAAGGAAAGCAGCTAGACCAAATAGCAAATAAAAAAAATGGCAAAAAAAACATTTTAAAAGCCTCAATTTTTTGAAAATATGATAGCTGATATCAGATCTTTAAACAATCAAATATTTAGTAAAAATTCATTTGAAAGTGTGATTTAAAATTTTTATTTTAAACGTTCACAGATTTATATAGGTTTTTATAACATTCCTGCTCTTATCAATTTGGAATTATGATAATCTGTTCATAGAAATTTTTAGAGTAAAATTATGCCAAATAATTTTTTAGATATATTAAAAGGAACTCCTATTTGGGTCTTCGGTATTTTAGCCTACCTATTATATGTCGGAATAACTGCTAGTAGACCAAATGTACTATCCATCAAAAAACTATTTTTATTGCCTCTGATTTTCTTCATTTTAAATCTTCGTATCTTTTTTATAGCTAGAGATTTTTTTGTAGTTAGTCTTTGGTTGATGTTTGTTTTTATGGGTATTTCAATTAATTGGTTGATATTGAAAAAAAAGATTATCAAAGCGGATAAAAAAAATCAATTGATTGCTCTGCCTGGAGAAATTGCAACTCTAATATTTCTTTTAATGTTTTTTGTTATCAAATTTTATTTCGGATTTAAGATCTCACAAGATCCAAATATTATGAAAAACAGTTCTTTTTTTTATAAATTTGTGTCTTTATCTGCAACATCTTTTGGTCTATTTTTAGGCAAAATGCTTTGCTATTTTAATAAATATAAAAAAGCAGAATCTATCGATCTAAAGAACGTATAAATCAAAGTATTAGGAATCGGTTTTTTTATATATAACTTTGAAAATTGGATTTTCTTTTTTTACACATTTGTGTAAATTCAAATTCGATGAATATTTTATTAATCTTAATTTTTGCGTGGATAAATTTTATGGGCATTGAAAAAGATTTTGGATCTTGGAAATCTCCTATAACATCAGATATGATAGTTAAAGAGGGGGTTAAATTTTTAAATATTTTTGTCGATGACAAAGATATATACATATCAGAGCTTAGAGGTTTTGAAAAAGGCAGATCTACAATCTTAAAATATAATGGAAAAACTTTTGATGAGGTTTTGGATAAGAAATTTAATGCGAGAACTAAAGTCCATGAATATGGGGGGCTTTCTTTTTTTATAAAGGATGAAAAAATCTATTTTTCAAATTTTGAAGATCAACAAATCTATAAAAAAGATCTAAATGGTAATTATTATCCTATCACACCTGTTTCTAATGATAGATATGCAAATTACATAGTAGATGACAAAAGAAATGTAATATATGCCGTACAAGAAGAGCATTTAGAGACAGAAGTTAATAACTCTATTGTTAAAATAGATGAAAATCAAAAGATAGAAAAAATAGCTTTTGGCTATGATTTTTATTCATCGATAGATGTTAATGCAAGTAAGACTAAAATGGTTTTTTTAGCTTGGAATCACCCTGATATGCCTTGGGATGCAGCGAAATTATTTATTGCTGATATCCAAAAAGATGGGACTCTAAAAAATATTACATGTATTGCAGGATCAGAAAATGAATCCATTTTTCAACCTAGATGGGCAGAAGATGGATATTTATATTTTGTTTCTGATAAATCAAATTTTTGGAATTTATATCGCTATAGAGATGGGGTTATAGAAAGTATCTATCCTATGGATGCTGAATTTGGAGAACCTCTTTGGCTTTTTGGGATGTCCACTTATGATTTTTATATAGATGATGGTAAACTTTTCATAGTTGCTACTTACAATAAAAATGGAAGGGATAATTTATGTCTTATCGATCCTGAAAATAAAACTAAAGAGGATATTAAAACTAAAAATATTGAATTTTCAAAATATTCTAATATTTGTGTTATAGACTCGAAAGTTTTATTTGTTGGAGCCTCTCCCACCAAAGTAGATGCTATCGTTAGTTTAGATCTCAAAAATAAAGATCTTCAAATTTTAAAGAAAAGCAAAATAATTGATATCGATCATTCATACATTTCAGAGCCTCAAAATATTGAATTTCCAACAGAAGATGATCAAAGCGCTTACATGATTTACTATCCGCCTAAAAACAAGGATTATTTAAGTAAGAAAAATAATAAACCTCCTCTTATTGTAAAATCTCATGGAGGACCTACAGCTCAATCTTTAAGTGTTTTAAATTTAGAGATTCAATATTGGACCTCTCGAGGTTTTGCTTTTGCTGATGTGAACTATGCAGGTAGCACAGGTTATGGTAGGGAATACAGACAAAGGCTATACGGCAATTGGGGTATCAAAGATGTTGATGATTGCGCTAATGCAGCTAAATACTTAGCTAAAAAGGGTTTGGTTGATGAAAATAAATTAATCATTAAAGGTGGTAGCGCAGGTGGTTATACAACGCTAGCAGCTTTAACCTTTAGAGATACTTTTCAGGCAGGCGCATCATACTATGGGATATGTGATTTAGAGCTTTTTCATGGAGATACACATAAATTTGAAGCTAAATATGATGAAAAATTATTAGGGCCTTATCCAGAGAAAAAACAAGTTTATTTTGATCGATCACCTATTAATTTTATTGAACATTTATCTTGTCCGATTATTTTATTTCAAGGTCAAGAAGATAAAATAGTTCTGCCTAATCAAGCCAAGAAGATGTTTGATTCTTTGAATGAGAAAAAACTTCCAACGGCCTATTTGCTTTTTGAAAAAGAAGGCCATGGCTTTAGAAGCGCGGATGTTATTAAAAAAACTTTGGAAGCAGAGCTATATTTTTATAGTAAAATTTTTGGTTTCGAGATTGAAGATGATATTGAGCCAATTGATATTAAAAATTTATAATATTTTTTTAAAAATATGAAAAAAATAATTTTCTTTTTTTGTCTGTTATTTGTTTTGCCTGTTTTTTCAAATTTCCATCAGTTCTTTGCAGAAGTTGAAAACTCTGGGATATATTTTCAAATAAAAATAAGACCCTTTGAGAATTTTTATGACTCAGAAGAGACTAATATTATAAGTGTTGAAGTGCAAAAGCCCACTCAATTTGATGAAGGCAAAATATTATTTGAAGTTGTAGATTATCCAATCGAAGATCTATCTTCTAATAGTAATATAATTAATTTTAAAAGAGGCTATAATCTGCCTATTGGAACCTACAGTCTTATTGTCAATGAAGTTGATTATGGTTTTTTATATATTTTCGAAGATGAAGTTTATTTTGATCCTATAAATTGTCTCTAATTAAAGAGCATTTTGCTATAATATTTTTCAAAAAACTATTTTCACATTTACGTTTACATTTATGAATGAAATATTATTTGCATCTCATATTCTCATAATTGTTTTATTTTTACTAATAGCGCTACGATTGGGTAAAAATTATCTTTTAGCCTTAGTCGCTCTTTTAGCTATTTTAGCCAATTTATTCGTTATCAAACAAATCGATCTATTTACCAAAGTAGTAACTTCAACTGATGCTTACATAGTTGGAGCTGTTTTAGGTCAAAACCTGTTGCAAGAATACTTTGGAAAAAAAACATCTCTAAAAGCAATAAAAATTACTTTTTTTTCGATGATATTTTTTTTAATAATGGCTAAAGTTCACCTTTTATATATCCCAAGCATTTTTGATAATACCCAAACATCTTTTCAAAATATTTTAACAAACTCTCCTAGAATAATAATATCTTCAATCACAGTCTTTTTTATAGCGAGTAGATTTGATGTGATATTTTTTGGTTTTTTAAAAAAAATATTTAAAGATAAGCACCTTGTTTTTCGAATGACTCTATCATCTATTTTAACCCAGCTTTTAGATACTATCTTATTTACTTATTTAGCTCTATTTGGTCAGGCAAAATCTATTTTGGATATTATTCTCTTTAGCTTTATTATTAAAAGTTTAGTAATTTTTATAGCTGCCCCTTTCATGAAATTTTCAAAAACATTTTTTAAAAAAATAAATTATGAATAGTTTTAAATTTGAAATCTTACATACTTCAAAAAAATCAAAAGCCAGAGTTGGAAAAATCTATACTCCCCACGGCATTATTGATACACCCAATTTTGTAGCCGTTGGTACCAATGGAACTATTAAAGCTATAGATAATATTAAGTTAAACTCAATCGGCTTGCAGTTGATGTTTTGTAATACCTATCATCTAATTTTGCAGCCAGGCTCAACTCTTATAAAAAAAGCTGGAGGTATTCATAAGTTTATTAACAGAAACACCCCCATTATTACTGATTCAGGAGGATTTCAGGTGTTTTCTTTAGCCTATGGATCTGTGGCATCTGAGCTTAAAAGTAAAGGCACTAAAAAAGTGAACTCTACATTAATAAAAATTACCGAAGATGGTGCTTATTTTAGATCTTATCGAGATGGAAAAAAGATTTTTTTATCGCCCGAGTCATCTGTTCAAGCTCAGAAAGATATAGCCGCTGATATTATTATCCCTTTAGATGAGCTGCCACCTTACCATACAGATCTAAAAACTCTAGAAGAGTCTCTAAATAGAACTCATAGATGGGAGAAAAGATCTTTAGACTATCATCTAAAAGATAGACAAAACCAAGCAATGTACGCAGTAATTCACGGTGGAATAAATAAAGGTTTTAGAGAAAAAAGTGCAAAGTATTTATCAAGCCTAGATTTTGATGGTTTTGCAATCGGAGGAAGTGTTGGTAAAAACAAAATAGAGATGATAGAAATGCTTAAATTTACCATGAATCATATGCCAGATAAAAAACCAAACCATCTTCTCGGGATTGGTGATATTGCATCTCTAAAGGCTTCTATTCCTTTAGGCCTTGATACCTTCGATAGCTCATATCCTACCAAAGCCGCTAGACATGGACTTATATTATCCAAAAACAAAAATATAAAACTGAGCCGAACAAAGAATGCTATGAACTTTTCAGCTATCGATGAAAACTGCACTTGTTATACCTGTCAAAATTACACACTCTCTTATCTGCATCATCTTTTTAAAGCCAAAGAGCTAACAGTTCTTAGTCTAGCAAGTATTCATAACCTGCATTTTATGGTTGAATATATGAAAGATATAAGAGAAAAAATATTGAGAGATGAGATCTAGTCTAATTGTTGATTCAAAAAAAAGACATTGAAAAAAAATGCTTTTTTTTCAATGTCCAAATGTATTCGAGATTATTAATGCTTAAATAAAATAAGATTTATCTAAAATAAACAAATATTGAATTTATCGAAAAACCAATCATTATAAAACCACCAATAACTGCTAAAATTGGATAAATTATTCTATACGATTTTATTTCTTCTTTTTTAAAAAAAAGGGATGAAATGGTTAAAAGATAGCTAATAATCATTAAAGAAACAGCAATAGCTAAAATGATTTCATCATGTAATAAAAGAACAGTTAAACAAATAATCAAAGCACAAAGAAGAGCTGATCTTTTTATGCTACCTGTAGAGATTTGACTAAATTTTAAAAGAGATGCATTTTGAATTTTCTTAGTAATATCTGTTATTTGCAAAGAAAGTGTCCAAATCATTGAATGCAAAGTGCCTATTATAGCGAAAATTCCGCCAATATAGATTAAACTATTTAAATACTTATGCTTTGGGAAAGCCGTTATAAATATTGCTGCTAAAGAGCTTCCTTTATGTAATAAAAAAGTATCAACTGTAATTGCGGATAAAATTGAGACAGCAAAAATCATATATAAGAGACTTACCAAAATAACTCCACTAATAGCTGCCTTCATAATATTTTTTTGAGGGTTATGAGTAATTGCATACAATGAAATAATGCATTCAAAACCTAAATATCCAAACAAAATTTTTGGAGCTATAGAAAAAACAGGTTTTATTCCATGTGGCATAAATGGAGTTAAAAGTTTTGGATTAAAGTTAAGAAAGCATACAGTGCTAATAATTATTATACTCATTACAACTGCTGCTGAAATAATAAACTGTCCAATAGATGATGTTTTAGTCCCAGCGATTACTATAAATGTTAAAAGCATGACCATAATGATGCTAAAAATATAAGGATCTAAAATTGGTAAAATTTCATGTATCCAAATACCACATTGTTTAGCTACGAATCCCATAGCGATAAGAACACCTAAAATATAACAAAAAGAAGAGACCATTCCTAAAATATGCCCTCCATATAATGAAGGATATAGATATGTCCATCCTTTTCCTTGATAATTTTTAGCTAATTTAGCAAGAGAAATTGCTAAACAAAGAATAGTTATAGTGCTTAAAACATAAGATAATATCCCCGCTAACCCTACTTCTTCTGCTAAAAAAGCGGGAATAGCAACAATTCCAGCTCCTATCATAGCATTCATCTGCACGATAATAGCTGACAATACACCAATTTTTTTTGATTCAGTCATAATACAACCTAAATTAAATAAATTAAAAAAATATTTAAGATCTAATTAAAATAAAAAATTAATAGACCTAATTAAAAATAAAATTAATAGTTAAACTGCCATATAAATGTGGCAAAAAAGAAAGTAAAAGAACTTTTTTTGAAAAGAAAGGATAGACTAGAAGAATGATTATTTATAGGGTTCTTTTCCCAAGGGGGTAAAGGACTATTAAGCATCTGATTTTTAGACATTTTTGTTACCTCAACAATTTTTACGGTTAAGCTGTAAATAATTGTATTATATTAATGTATTTCTTTAAACTTTTTCTACAAAATGAGACTAATTTTATAGGACTCTTTATTAATTTTAAGCAGTTTAATAGATGTTTTTATATAAAATTATTGACTAAAAAATATCTACCTAACATGTAGGTAATGTAACCTATATTCGGTGAAGATGTTCGAAGCCCTTTTTTTTGGCAATAAATACTATCAATTTTGCTTGATCAAAATACCTTTCAAATGCTTATGTTTTTGAGAAAAAAATTAAGGAGATCATCATGAATGCTAGATTGGATAGTATAGAAAGCTCTAATAGTCATGAGGAAAGCAGTGAAGTTTCAGGCCCAGAAGAAGAAGACAAGAAAACAGTGAAAGAAGCTGTAGGGATGGCTTTATATGCTCAAAATGACGCATTTGGGGGAACTGTGTTTTCTGCTACTGGTTCGTTTTTAATGCTAGCTGGTGCAACATGTTTTATTCATCAATGTTTAACTAGCTATAGAAATCATAAAAATACAGATTCTTCCGAAGAAGAGAAGAGCACAGAAGTTTAAAAATTAATTTTAATAGGACTTGCTATAATCTAGAGCAGTTTTTTTAAGTCTAATTGTTATAAAAAATCCTAATAGCGTTATTGTTAGCCCAACAAATATTACCATTGAGGGTGAGAACATCACACAAAGGATACTGCTTAAAATTGGAGCTATTAGCCCTCTTATTGCTAAAACGAATAAGTTAGTAGAAGTAAAAAGCAAACTATTTTGATCTTTAGAAAAGTAAATACCAGATAAATCCCAAAGAAGCTTACTACCAGCTTGTGCTATTCCATAGAAAAAGAAAGCTAAGAAAAAAAGTGGGAAGCTATATTTTGAGAGTAGTAAAAATAGTATATAAATACTAAACCCCAAAAGCACCCAAATAGTTAGATAATTTATAGAAGTGTTTTTTAAAGCTTTTTTCCAAAAAAATGAAGATAAAATAAAACCAAAGCCCATAAAGATAAGCCTTGCACTAATCATATCATTATAGGTGATCTTTAAAACATCATTGGCGAATATATACAAAGCAGGGGAGATTAAGATTAAAGCAAAACCACCTATTGAAAAACCTAGCTGAAAATGAGCAAAATCTTTTCTGTTTTTTAAAAGTGAAAAAACATCTGTGATAGGAGATAAAACGTTGTTTTTAGGATTTTTTTGTTCAAATACTGGCACATCTATTTTTATTTTTAGAAAAACAGAACATAAACTAATGAGAGCAGAAACAAAGAAGGCTATTTTCCAATTGAAAGCAGATTCATCTACAAAGTTTTTAAAAAAGAAACTCAATAAAAGACCTTCGATAAAAGCGAATAGAGCAAAAGTTGAAAAAATAGATTCTCGAGAATTATTTATTTTTCTTTTGATAATCTCTGTCCAGGCGGTAATAGAAGCCCTATAAAATATTTGATAGATAGCAGCGGCTATAAAAATATAATAAAAATTAGTCATTATAGGAAAAAATAAAAAAGGGATTCTAGCTATTATCCAAGCTAAAATATGATTTTTTATTAAATTGGGTTTTTCTTTGTAAGTTAGAGAAGCTCCCCAAAAAAAAGAAAAACTAGAAAGCACAGGCCTAATCATAGTAAATAAAGATATATGCAAAGCGTTTGCATGAAACTCTTTTCTTAAAATGAGAGGAATTAGTGTATAAAAAACTAAAAGAGGTTCATCTGTTAGAGTCATTATCAAAAAGGAGAATTTAGTTTTTAGACAGTCTTCTTTCTGCAGCATAAATAAAATAATTTATTTAAAGATTATCATTATAGCAGATGGGTGTAATTTGGATAACCAAATATATAAATAGGTATCAGAGAAGGGCCTTTATTATATTTTTAAGTGTCTAAATATGATTTTTTTAAAAAAATCAGATCAAATGAAATTCAAAGATGAAATAATGAATTTCAAATTAATAATTATTTTAGTTCTTTACTTATTTTTAAAAAACTGTCAATAATTTTTAAAATTATATTTGCAAGGAGAATATTAATGAGTATGCCGGTTTCTCTAAGTTTTGAGCGATTAGAAGGAATAAAAGATGATATTTCACAAATAGAGCAAGTATCTCAAAAATTATTAGATGATATACCACATAATCTGAGTGTGATGGAAAGTGTACAAACAAAAATATCTGTGTGCAAATATACCAATCATGAGGCTCTCTTAGGAAGGGTAGAATCAATGAGAAAAAGTGTTCGATCAAGTGTAAAAAAAATTTCCAATCTAATGTTAAATTTTGAAATATTTAAAGGGACTTGGCGTGAAATAGAAAAGAGCCGTTCATCCTATTCAAGCAGTTCAAGTAAAATTGATGATTTAAGTACCAAGGTATCGAATTTAAAAAACACACTAGATTTTTATGCAAATGAATTAAACAATATATGGCAACGTTTTAGGATCCTCACAGATAGTTATTCTAAAAAGATACTGGATGTGAATGCTTGTTTGGAGATAGATAAAAAAGTAGAGATCATTTTTCAGCTAAAAGAATACCTTTCAATTAGCCCAGAAAAAGCAGGATGCAAAAAGCCAGGTAAAGATGTGCTTTTCGAAGCGATCGTTGAAGCAAACGAAAGGGATAGCGCAACGCTTGATTCTTTTCTTAGATACATGCCTGTCGATCTTCTGGAAAACAAACACTTGGTTGCCTATCTTGTCAAACCTTATTCAGCCAACTTTAAATAGGAAAAAGGAATAAAAAAGATGATATTTCAAGATTTAGAAAAATGTTTTAGAAGAGCATTTATTTTTTCATTTAACAAAAAAAAGTTGATTTTCAGTTATCCATTTGTTTTTTTAGTAGGGATCATTTTTGTTTTTTTTAGGTCTATGACACTGAGTGCCAATAACTGGGTTTTTTTATGTAGATTATTTTTACCAATTTTTATAGCTTTTGCTATTTTTTTTGTCCTTGGAGCTTTTCTTATTAGGATTAATTATCATGAAGTAAAAAATCTAACTTGTTCTTATCGACAAATTTTGAAAAAATCAAGTCCTTTGATTTTAAGTACATTTTACATTTCTATTCCTGTAATTTTTGTTTTTTTACTTTTGTGGGTTGTTTTTGGTCTTTTTGTAGGGATAAAAAACATTCCTCATGTTGGATCTTTTATTGGGGTCTTTCTATCGATTATTCCATTTTTGCTTATTTTACTCGCGATTTTACTTGTGGTATTTAGTGTAGGAGCCTTATTTTTTATATCGCCTGAAATGTCGCTATCTCAAAAGAAGAAAAAAGAGCTTTTAAAAAGTATAATGCTAAATTTTAAAGTAAATCTTTTTGGTAATTTAACTTTATTTTTTATAGCTCTTTTAGTTGTTTTTATCGCTTATTTTATTCTTTTTTTATCCATAGTTTTTACTAAATCTTATTTTGCTCTTCCAATGAACAATGTTTATTCAGGGTTTATGTCTTTTTTCTTGATGATTCCGTTTACACTTTTTTTAACACCTTTTATTATTTTCTTTTTCAATTTTGCATTAGAGTCTTTTAATTTATTGAAGGTAAGGGAAGAAAAATAAAAATGGGGAAAATAACTTTTTTAGGAACGGGCTCGTCTACTGCATCGCCGGTGATAGGCTGCAAATGTAGAACCTGCAAATCTACATCTAAATATAACAAAAGATTAAGACCATCTATTTTGATTCAAAAAAATAGAAAAAATATACTAGTGGATGTAGGTCCTGATATTAGGCATCAAGCTATAAAGTTTAATATAAATAAATTAGACGCTCTAATTATCACTCATGCACATTTTGATCATATAGCAGGACTTGATGATTTAAGAATTTTTAATCGTATGCAAAACAAACCCTTGAAATGTTATTTATTAAAAGAGACTTTAAAAGAGATTAAAAAAAAATATGATTATATGTTCGAAGTAAATATCAAAGGTCATACGCAAAGTGCCAGATTTGATTTTCAGGTATTGAATGAGAAAAAACTATCTTTTAAGGTTGCAGATATTACCTTTGAGGGTTTTACTTATTTTCAAGATAGCAAAAAGGTATTAGGTTTTAGAGTAGATGATTTTGCATTTATTACGGATATCAAAAGATATAGAGAGAAAATTTTAGATAAGTTAAAAGATTTAGATATTTTGATATTAAGCTCTCTAAGAGAAGAGCCGACTCCTGTTCATTTTAATATTGAAGAAGCGATAGAGTTTGCAAATAAGATAAAACCTAAAATGACTTATCTAACTCACTTGGCGCATGAAATTGAGCATATATCAACGGCTAAAAAACTTGAAAAACAAAAATCTTCTAAAAACATTAAACTGGCCTATGATGGCCTTAAATTAAATTTTTAAGCTTATGTCTACAAAAGATGATTTAGATTTAGGATCAACCAGACTATTAGATACCAAAGGGTCTAAAACAGCTCTTCTCATCGGTGTTTATATAAACTCAAAAGATAAAGATATATGTTTTGAGCATTTAGATGAGCTAGAGAACTTAGCTAGTACTTATGGTCTTGAGAGCGCTGGTAAAATGGGTGTACACATTAGAAAGATAGAGTCTTCAACCTATCTAGGTAGTGGAAAAGTTCAAGAAATCGCTGAGCTAGTAGATGAAAAAGGTATAGATATCGTTATTTTTGATATAAATATAGCTCCTCATCAACAAAGAAATTTAGAAAAAGAGATAAAAAAAACGATCATTGATCGAACAGAGTTGATATTGGGCGTTTTTGCTACTCATGCCAAATCCAAAGAAGCCAGATTGCAGGTAAAGCTCGCCCAATTCAAATATGAATTGCCTAGACTTAAAAGAATGTGGACGCATTTGTCTCGTCAAAGAACCGGTGGTAAATCTGGTGGTTATCTTAAAGGGGCAGGCGAAAAGCAAATCGAAATAGACAGACAAACCCTTAATAAAAGGATCTCAGATCTACAAAAGAGTATAGATCAAATAAAAAAACAAAGAGCTCTTCAAAGAAAACAAAGAAAAAAAACAGATATCCCATCTTTTGCAATTGTAGGCTATACCAATGCTGGAAAATCAACTTTGATGAATGCTTTAACTGATGCAAATGTTTTAGTTGAAGATAAACTTTTTGCTACCTTAGATACAACCACTAGAAAATATGCACTTCCAAACAGACAACAGATCTTGTTAACTGATACCGTGGGTTTTATTAGAAAGCTGCCTCACTCTTTAATAGCAGCTTTTAAAAGCACTCTAGAAGAGACGACAGAATCTGATATATTGATTCATTTAATTGATGTTTCTCAAAAAGGCGCAAAAGATATGGCAGAGGCAAGCCTAGAGGTTATAGAAGAGTTAAAAGCTGATGAAAAGCCCATGATCACCTGTTTAAATAAAGTAGATGAAATCAAAGACCCATCTCTTTTAACTTACTTTAAATTAAAGTATTCAAAAACTATTGAAATCTCAGCTTTAAAAAAACAGGGTTTTGAAGATTTGATAGAAAAGATGATGGAAGAGATTTCATCTCTTAGAAGGGTTGTTAAACTAAAAATCCCGCAAAGTTATTATAAGTTAGTCTCTGAGATAATAAAAGAGGGAAGAGTCATTTCAATAGATTATCAAGAGAACGATATTCTAATTGAAGCGGAAGTTCCTAAAATGCTTTATAAAAAACTAAGCATGTTTGAGAATTAGCTGAAAAAATTCACCTTCACAACATCAAGAATCCCTCTGGTAAACATCTCGATACCCAAAAGAATTATGATCATCCCACCAATTTTCTCAACAGCCAAAATTCCTTTATCGCCTAAAACTCTTTTTATATAAGAGGCTGCAAGAAGTAAAATTAAAGATGGAATCCAAGCGACTATCAGAGCGCTAGCTGTCATAAGAGGGCCGACTTTAGCAGATAAGATAAACATAGCTGCGATAGTAGCGGGACCAGCGAGGCCAGGAATGGCCAATGGTATAATAAACGGCTCATGACCATGTAGATCTTTTTTATTAGCATGCTCTAGTTTCGGAAAGATCATATTTAGAGCTATGATGATCAATAATAGTCCGCCACCGATACCTATTGTAGCGGTAGATATTTGAAGGGCTTGGAGAACACTTTTCCCGAAAAAAGCAAAAGCTAAAAGCACAAATAGAGCTATTGTAAGTTCTCTAAAAATTATTTTAAGTTGTTTTTTGTGGCTATATCTGGCTAAAAGAGATACAAAAACTGGTATTTCACCAATAGAATTAAAGACAAAAAATATGTAAATTACTGATTTCAAAAATGACATTTCCTGGGTAGGCACAAAACCATTCATTAGCATAACCTCTTTTTAAAATAATTTTTTTCTCATATATTTCTTGAAACGCATTATAAGCATAATTTATTTTTTTTCATGCTGTTTTTTTTATAATTTTGCTATATTTGACTCTGTTTAAAACTATATTATAGCAAAATAGTGAAAAAAAAATTTAACATTTTGACTATTGGTTGCAAGGCCAATCAGTATGAATCGCAGGCTTTTTCAGATCAAATGAAAACTTTGGGATTAATTTTTTCAAAAGAAGAGGCGGATATTTGTATTGTTAATGCTTGCGCGGTAACAAGCAATGCCGATAAAAAATCTATAACTGCTATAAAATCATTAAAAAAGAAGAACAAAAAGGCTCAATTTTATCTAACCGGGTGCATTGCTAAAGAAGTTCAAGACAAACTAGATGATGATATAAAAATTATTCCAAATTCTCAAAAAGAGACTTTAATATCTCAAATTTTTCCAGATAAAAAAGTTCCAAAGTTTTCAATTAAAAATTTTGATAATCACACAAGAGCTTTTGTAAAGGTTCAAGATGGCTGTGATAGTTATTGCTCATATTGTATAATTCCTTTTACAAGAGGTAGATCGAGATCGAGGGAATCAAGTGACATTATAGATGAAATATCAAAGTTAACTCTCTCTGGCTATAGAGAAATAGTTTTAACGGGTATTAATTTAGGGGAATATAAATCAGATATATCATTTACTGAGCTTTTAAAAAGAATAAGCAAGATTCAAGGTATTGAGAGAATTAAATTATCCTCTATTCATCCCCATGATATTACAGATGAGTTAATAGATATTCTTATCAACTATAAAAAAATGTCAAAATTTTTGCATATTTCTTTGCAATCAGGCTCTAATAGGATCTTAAAAAAAATGAGAAGAAAATATACAAACGAGATGTTTTTAGAAAAGGTTAAAATCTTAACATCCCTACACCCCGATTTTACCTTTTCGACTGATTTAATAGTTGGTTTTCCCTCAGAGGCAATAGATGATGTTGAAGATTCTATTGATGTTATTAGAAAAGCTAAGTTTACAAAAGTTCATTTTTTTTCATATAGCAAAAGGCCTAATACATTAGCCGTTAAATTTGAGAATCAAATAGATTCAAATATTATCAAAGAAAGAAAAAAAATGATGCAAAAAGAAGCAAATCTTATATCTAGTGCCAAAAGAGAAACCTTTATTAATAGAGAGATGAAAGTCCTTTTTGAAAATCTAAAAGGTGATTATTTTCTTGGTACAACTGAGAATAACCTATTAGTACATGTTTTAAATAATGAAAAAATATCATCAAATCAAATTTTAGATGTTAAACTTGTAAAAAATATGGATGGCTTTATCTTAGGAGAATTATGCAAATAAAAATAAGACAAAAGTTTTGTCTCATGACACATAAATTAGGATCATCTTTTCTGATTCTAAACTCAAGCTACTACGTAAAAATATTTCCAGGGCTTTTAGAGTTTATCGATCTAGATACCAAAAAAAGCTTTAAAATATTTTTGTTTTTTGAGGGTCCCGTTAAAGATTTCACGATTTTTCAAAATCTAAAAAATGGTGATGTTAAAGTGTCTTTTCATACGAAGAGAGGTTTTTTATCCTACAAGATAATAAAAAGAGAAAAGTTTTTAATATTTTTTGAAAAGGTTCCTTCAAATAAAATTGAGATGAAATTAGATTTGATTAAAACAATCTCTTCTAAAAATGAAATCACCCTTCCAATAAAGGTTATCTCAGATCAAAAACCAACAGAAAAAATATCTTTTGGTATTCACAAAAAACAAGACTTAGATCTTATTAAAAAAAGAGCAGATCTAACGGAAATTTTACCATTTATATTTTTATATTCTCAATTCTACCAAGATATACAATCTGCCTGTATCAGAAAAAAATGCATTGTCAAAGAGCTTACAGAAAAAATTATAAGTAGAGAAAAAAAAGATTTAGAACAAAGTTTTTTAAATGTTTTAAATGCTCATTTCTTTGAAGCTTTCATTCCGAGAGTCAATGATGAGGATTATCAAAATATAATTCCGATCATAGATGAAAAAGACACCCAACCCTTGCATATCTTAAGAAAACTTTTTTACATAATTAAATTAATACTAATAGATCAAAAACCAAATGAGATTTCTATTCTGCCATGTCTTTTGACATCTTTTCATCATGGAAGAGCTCTAAATATTACGACTAATGTAGGATCTTTTGATATTGAATGGTCCAAAAAACTAATAAAGAAGTTAATTTTTAGACCAAGTAAAGATATAAAGATCAAACTCATTTTTCAATCAAAAATTAGAACATATCGCTTAAAATCTAATCTCAAAGAAAAAGGTAAAATTTTTAAAAATAAAGAGATGATATCTTTTGAAAAAGATAAAATCTATTTCTTAGATAAGTTTCAAAAATAAATAAAATATATTTTTTTTATTTAGAAAAATTGAAAAACAATTTTCATTTTTGTTATATCGTAATAAAACCAATAAATTATTCATGGAAAAAGATCTTCAGCTATTAGTTAATAAAAAACACACAGATCCTCATTCATTTTTAGGCCTTCATGGGGAAACTATTAGAATTTTCAGACCTAAAAATGAAAAGCTTTTTATAGAGGTTAAAAACAAAAAAGTTGAAGCTAAAAAGGTTGATGAAAGGGGTCTTTTTATACATGATTTAAAAGAGAAAATCGCTCATTTAGATTATAAAATTTATCTGCCTAATCAAAGTACTTCGCATGATCCTTATACTTTTGAAACTCTATTGGAATCTGAAGATATCGAAAGGTTTGTGAGAGGTGAACATTTCAATTTATATAATATCTTAGGTGCTCATAAAAAAAACATTAAAGGGATTAGCGGCATTCAGTTTAGCCTTTGGGCTCCAAGCGCAAAAGGGGTATCTCTTGTTGGTAATTTTAACGCTTGGTGTGGCAAAACCAATCCTTTAAAAAATATGAAAGATTCAGGTATTTGGCAGATATTTATGCCCTCTTTAGATTATGGAGAGCTTTATAAATTTGAGATTACAACAAATGTAGATAATATTTTAATAAAAACAGATCCTTTCGCTTATATTACAGAGCTTAGACCTCACAATAGTTCGGTTGTTTTTGATATTGATAGTTTTTTATGGGAAGATTCATCTTGGATGGAAAAAAGAAAAAAACAAAATCTATCAAGAGCTATAAATATTTATGAAGTTCATTTGCAATCTTGGATTAAGGGGAAAGATTTTTTTATAAACTATAAAGAGCTAGCTAAGAGGCTCGTTCCATATCTAAAAGAGATGGGATTTAACTATATTGAGCTTATGCCAATTATGGAGCATCCGCTCGATGATTCTTGGGGATATCAAGTAACAGGTTTTTTTGCCATTACTTCTAGATATGGCAACCCTGAGGATTTTCAGTATTTTGTAAATCTTATGCATAAAAATGATATAGCAGTTATTTTAGATTGGGTGCCGGCTCATTTTCCAATCGATGATTTTGCTTTAAATAAATTTGATGGAACAAAGCTATTTGAGCATGAAGATCCGATGTTAGGATTTAATCCTCAGTGGAAATCTGCTGTTTTTGATTATGGCAAAAAAGAGATTCAAAACTTTTTAATTTCTAGCGCTCTATTTTATATTGAAAAATACCATATCGATGGACTCAGGGTTGATGCCGTCTCATCTATGTTATATTTAGATTTTGCTAGAAAAGAGGGGGAGTGGAAAAAAAATATTCATGGGGAGAATCTAAATTTAGAAGCGATAGATTTTTTAAAGAGGTTAAATCAAAAAATAGGTGAGAGATTTTCAGATGTTTTGATAATTGCAGAGGAGGCGACCTCTTTTAAAGGTGTGAGTGATAAAAAAGGTTTAGGCTTTGATTTGAAATGGAATATGGGTTGGATGAATGACACCCTGAAATATTTTAAAAATGATATACAAGAGCGCTCAAATAAGCAAAATGATCTAACCTTTTCTATTATGTATGCATTTCATGAAAAATTTATTTTACCTTTTTCTCATGATGAAGTTGTCTATGAAAAAAAATCCCTATTCGATAAAATGCAGGGGGGGGATTTAAAAGAGAAATTTGCAAATTTACGTCTTTTATATAGCTATTTTATGTGTCATCCTGGAAAAAAACTTACCTTCATGGGATCTGAACTTGCCGTGCTAAAAGAGTGGGATAATTTTAAAGAGCTTGACTGGGAGCTTTTAAAAAAGCCTATGCATAAAAAGTATTATGAATTTGTAAAGGATATTAATCATCTATACCTTAAAAAAGAAGCGCTTTTTGAAGACGATTTTAGCTTCAATGGATTTGAGTGGGTTGATATAGCAGATAGCAAAAACTCTATCATTAGCTATCTAAGAATTGCTAAAAATTCAAAATTATTATGCATTCATAATTTTTCTAAAAATGATCTTAAAAATTATTTGATAAAATTAAAAAATTTGAAAAAAGCCAAAATTATTTTCAGTACTAATTTAGAAAAATACGGGGGAGATGAAAAAGATTATGAAGCTATAAAAAAATCTGAAGATGGCTTATACTTGTATATAACGCCTTTTAGTAGCCTAATTTTTGAGGTAGAGTTTGTCTAAAAAAGTCCAAAATCAACAAGATTATTTAAAGCTTGTCGATGAGCTAATCGAGCAGGATAAGCATTATTATGCTGAGTCAAGGCCGGTGATTTCAGATTTTGAATACGATCAATTGATAAAAGAGCTACAAAGTTGGGAAAAAGCACATCCTGATTTAGTTTTGCTAAATTCTCCATCCCTCAGAATTGGAGAAGCTCTAACGAAAGGTTTTTCTCATTTTGAGCATTTATCTGCGATGCTATCTCTTGCCAATACTTATTCTAAAGAAGAGCTGACAGATTTTATTAAAAGGATTCACAAACTTTTAGAAAAAAAAGATGTTAAATTCTGCTCTGAGCTTAAAATTGATGGAGCAGCGATTTCTATTAGATATGAAAAAGGCTATCTTACAAGAGCTCTTACTCGGGGTAATGGCAAAATAGGCGATGATGTAACTCAGAATATTAAAACTATTAAAACTCTCCCTTTAAAACTTCATGGCAATAATATCCCTGATTTAATTGAAGTTAGAGGCGAAGTTTTTATGCACAAAGCTATATTTCAAGGGTTAAATGAAAAAAGAGAAGACAAAGGAGAGGATGTCTTTGCAAATCCTAGAAATGCGGCGGCAGGATCTTTAAAACTATTAGATCCAAAAGAGGTTGCAAGAAGAAAATTAGATGTTATATGCTACGGTATATCAAATGGAGAGAGGTTTGTTTCCTCTCAATTTGAGATGCACTCTTTTTTAAAGAAGTTAGGTCTGCCCATCTCTAATGAAAAATATTTTAAGCTTTGTGAAAATTTAGAAGATATTTTGTCTTTTGCTACTCAAATAGAAAATAAAAGAGAAAAGATCTCATTTGAGATAGACGGGATCGTTGTCAAGGTCGATGATATTAATACTCATAAAATTTTAGGTTTTACAGGTAAATCGCCGAGACATGCTGTAGCTTATAAATTTGCAGCTGAACAAGCTCAAACCATTATTAAAGATATAACCATACAAGTTGGGAGAACTGGTGTTTTAACGCCAGTCGCCGAGCTAGAACCTATTTTTTTAGCTGGATCAACAATTTCAAGGGCTACTCTTCATAATCAAGATGAGATTATTAGAAAAGATATCAGAATAGGCGATAGAGTCATTATTGAAAAAGGGGGCGATGTCATCCCTAAAGTAGTAAGCGTTGATTTTTCAAAAAGAAAAAAAGATGCTAAAAAATTTCAGATGCCCAAAAAATGCCCTATTTGTGCATCTAGTGTGGTTAACTATGAAGGCGAGGTTGCCTATCGTTGCGATAATCCCAAATGTCAAGGTCAGAAGCTTCGTAGACTTATCTATTTTGCTTCGAAAGGAGCGATGGATATAGAACATTTAGGCACTAAAGTTATGCAAACGCTAGTCGAAAAAAATCTAGTTTCACGACCCTCTGATATCTATACTTTAACTTTTGATATGCTCTCTTCATTAGAAGGTTTTAAAGAAAAGTCCATTCACAATCTATTAGAGAGTATAGAAAAGTCCAAAAAATGTTCCTTTGGTCGATTTATCATGGCTCTTGGCATAAAATATGTTGGCTCTGAAACTGCCGATCTTTTGGCTAAGAGAGCGAAAGATATTAAAACTTTAGAAAAACTATCTAAAGAAGATCTTTTAAGTATTGAAGGAGTTGGTGAAAAAGTTGCAGAATCTATTATTGAATATTTTGAAGATGAAAATAATTTAGAAGAAATAGATCTTCTGCTTTTGCATAAAGTTTCACCTCAAAAATCGAAGGAGGCCATAAAATCTCATGCATTTAACAATAAGAGTTTTGTTTTAACAGGCTCACTTGAAAATTATACTAGAGCTGAAGCTGCGAGCCTCATTAAAGAAAGAGGGGGTAAAACCTCTAGCTCTGTTAGCAAAAATACTGACTATGTTTTAGCGGGCACAGATCCTGGATCAAAATATAATAAAGCTCAGAAGTTAAATATTAAAATCCTAAGTGAAAAAGAATTTTCTAATCTTCTATAAAAGTTTTAATAAGATATCTAAAAGGTTCTAGCATAACATCTATCATCAACTGAAAACTCTGAATGCCTGCCAGAGACCAAATAAAACCAAATAATAAGGTTTTGCGAAAAAAATTAGACATTTTAGAAATTGTTATACTAGCTTTAATATATTCTCTTTTTTGGGTACATGCTTTTGCTACTTTTTCGAATAATTTGTCTCTTATCTTATCATCTTTTATCACTTCACTTATCCTATAGACTTGTTTCAAATTATCATCTGTTACTTCATCTGCCACAACCTCTTTAGCAATTCTTGAATAACTCTTATCTATCCAATATTCATCCTCTATTTTCAACTCATTCATAACAAGCCTTAAAGCATTATCAAAATAACCATTTTTGGCCTGATCTTTTATATTTGCATAAATAGATTTAGGTGAATGTGTTACTTGATGGTATTTACCAAATATTCTCTCAGAAAGGAGCGCTATTGTTTGGGTGAGTTGTTTTATTTTTCCTGAAAGTCCTGAATAATATAATGTTTTTGCCCTTTGATCTGAGGGTATTAAGTTTGTTGATAACAGACTTAAAAAATACTTTTTAAAACGGAAAATCCCTTCGCCTTTATTATAACGTGGTAAAATGTTTCCTATACTAACGCGTCTGTTAAGTTCGGCTTGTCTGGAATTTGGTTCCCCTGGAGGCAATTCACTTACCTGATCAAAGAAAAGATCGGCCATATAATCTGTTGGAAATACAAGCATATCTCTGAGAGCAGAAAGAGTAGATGGTCCTTGAGAGGTATTTGAGCTAGCGGGTCTATGGCTTGGATCTCTTCTATCTGAAGGATAAACAGTATGTGAATATTCTGTTCGACGAATAACTCTTCCTCCTGGATGAATACTTTCATCTGCTAAATGTCCATAATTTTCTAAAATAGCCTTTTTTTCTTCTTCATAGTAACTTTTGTTTAAAGGGTTTTTATTTACATATTCTTGGATTTTTATGGCTAATGCTTCATTTGGCGCAACATCTTCTTTCTTAATTTCAGCTCGACATTGAGGGCAGGTTGTGGAGTGTTTGAGTGATTCTGCAATTGTTACTTTACTATATGAGTGCCCGCATATAAGGGTGTGTGGATCGACGGCAATGATTTCTTGAGTAATTGCATCTATTAAATCAGATGGAATTTCATCTTTTTCTGTTTTAACATCTTCGGTTTGGGTAGCTATCTCTTTAGAATTTGAAGTTCTGCCTTTTGATGAAAAAAAAGATCTTACAGGGGAAAATATTCTTCCAACAGCATAAGATACATCAGAAATTCTAGTCATATTTCCCTCTCTTTGATTTGAAGAGAAAAAAAATAAATGACAGAACTATTTTTTGCAAGAAAATTTAAGCGGCAAAAAAAGTTATGTTGATTCTCATCAATGGAAAAGACTTTCTTAATTTGAATGATTTTTTCTTACCTAAAGGAATTAAAAAGTTACGAGCATTAATTTTTTCAAATAGATGATATTTATATCTAAATTCTTGAAGATCCTTGGATTCAATTTCTAAAAACCAAACTCTTTGGATGTTATCTTCTTTATCAATATTTACAGAATAAAGATTCTTTATCTTAAATTGAAACTTTTCTCCGATTTCAAAAATTGGGAAAACATCAAACCTTTCATGTTCATCTTTTGAGATAACATTAATATTTAAATCATCGATTTTTTCAATTGAAGCATCTAATGACTGAGAAATTAGATTCATAAAAAAATCATCTATTTCTAAATAAACAGATTTATTTTCCCGCTGTTTTAATGAGCCAAAAAATTTTAATTTTTTTACATAATCCAAGTAAGGCGAATGTTCTTGCATCGGTATTCCCGTATTTTGAGCGATTAAATATTTAGGAGTATTAGATGTTTCAAAAAACATTGCTGGAAGCGAGTACTCATTAGATACGCTTTTTGAGCTTTGATATGGGAAATGCTCAAAAAATAGATCTTTGATATATGGTTTTATAGAAGATTTAAAATGCGTGATAGTGTTTTTTAGCTCTACGTCATAAAAATGATTTAAAGAGATATCGTGGATATTAATTGAGATTGATCTTGGGCGATCAATTTTAAGGATTTTATTTAAAATGTCTTCTTTCATAATCATTATTAACTTTTATTAAAATATATAAGTATTATAACAATTAAATGGTTAATTTTTCAATATTATAAAAACTATTACTTTAATGGTTAAATATATGGCTATTAGTCATTTATAAAAAATAGAGTGTTTTTTGGGGAGAAGGGTTTTATTCTCCAACCAGCATAAAATCCAATGTTATATCTCACACAAGAGATATTATTTTCTAAGCTATTTTGCTTGATCTTCTGATTTTAAAAGACAGAGCTTTCTCAGCTACCCGGGCTAAAGAGGTTTGTTAAGTCTTTATCCATGTCTATGATGTAGATTGCCTCTTTACACTTTGCATGTTTATCCTTGAGCTTTTCGAGAGTCTCCCTGAAGATATGCAATGTATTACTTCCATATAACTGATGAAAAAGACGATTGATTGGGCGAG
>JAAKFJ010000080.1 GCA_011064745.1 Candidatus Anoxychlamydiales bacterium
ATTTCCATATATTATTACAAATGGACAAGGACAATATGCTTATGATCTTTGGACAAAAAATGATGGCATTAATGATATTATTCAAGTAGCTAGCAGCTCTGATTATGGAGCTAATTGGAACTCTCCAATAGATTTATCAGGGGCAGGTCAAAATGCTAAAATTCCATGTTTTACAAATGATTCAACTGAGAAAAATATTTTTGCTATCTGGGTAAGATCAAACGGTGTAAATGATATTATTCAATTTTCTAGCTCTCTTAATTATGCTCAAACCTGGAATAGCCCTCAAGATTTATCAGCTACTGGACAAAACGCTTTAAATCCACATATGATTACTAATTTTATTGGTGATCATGTTTATGCAATTTGGGCAAGATCGAATGGAATAAATGATATTATTCAGTTTTCAAGATCTTTAGACTTTGGCCAAACTTTTTCAAAACCAGTTGATTTGTCACTCACTCTACAAACTGCTAAAATGCCTCAAATTGCAACAAATATTAATCAAAATTGTATTTGTGCAATTTGGGCAAGATCAAATGGTACAAATGATATTATTCAGTATAAACACTCAACTGATTATGGTGCAAATTGGAACTCAACTCTCGATTTATCTGAAACAGGCGAAAACGCAAGAAATCCTAGAATTTTAACTAATGGAACCTCAATTTATGCTATTTGGGCAAGACAAGATAATGGAATTGATGTTGCTCAGTTTAGAAAATCTACAGATAATGGCAATACATTTTCTCAAGTCTATAATTTATCTCCTACTGGGTTTTCAGTGAACAATCCTAGAATTGTTACTAGCAATGATGCTAAATACATTTATGTGTCTTGGTATACATTTGATGGAATGTTTACAGATGTACATGTTGTAATTTCAAATGAGTATGGAGACGTTTTTACAGCTCCTTATGTATTAAATAAATATGGGGAGGATTGTAAAGATACAGATATTACAACTGATAGTAATGGTAAAAATACATATGTAGTTTGGGTTAGATCAAATGGATACAATGATATTCTTCAATTAGGGAAATCAAATGATTATGGGGTTACTTGGACAAAAGAGGGGGTGGACTTATCTATTCCTGGTGAAGACGCAAAAAATCCGAGAGTAATGACTAATAAAACAGGAAAAGAAATCTATGTAACTTGGACGAGATCAGATGGCTCAAAAGATGTTATCCAAGCAGTTTCTTCAAATGATTATGGAGTGACTTATTCATCTCCTGAGACAGTTTCTAATTAGTTTGTTAAAAAAATATCTAATGAATTGATAAAGTATAGGCGCTTCATTCAGCGCCTATACCCATCTTCTAATTACGTAATCATCAGATTTTTGATAAATATTTGAAGGTTTTTTTGTAAGATGAATTTCTTTTAACCTATCCAAAATAGGAGTTTTAATAACTCCAAAGTTTTCTCGACTTTCAATTGCAAAATCATTATCCAATATAACTACAACATGACCCTTATAAACAAGTAGATCTAATGGCTTTACAAGCTTAGATATTTGTAAAGGAGAAAGATTTTCTATTTTGAGACTTTCTTTAAAATCTAAAAGATGACTTGTATTTCGAGGGGTATACCCATTAGTAACTTCAAAAAGAAGCCCCGAGCAATCCACTCCTTTTAAACTCCACTTATCTTTTTGATCATCTGATAACTTTTCTTTTGAAGGGTAATATTTTAAAAGTTTTGCAATCCCTAAAGAAAAATTTCCTCCCCAAACATATTTAGATCCAATCATTGATTTTAATTTCTCTATGATAGTTTTTGGATCTAATGAGTATTCTAATTTTTGTGATGAAAAATGTTCAATAAGGTTAGTAAATCTTGAATCAATAAAAAGAGCTGAGCTTTTATAAAAATCACATTTTACTTGGTAAATAAATGGGGTTTTACATTTTTTGACTATTTCAAATAACATCCCTACTAATGCAATGAATTCAATTGCTCTTACATGACCTTTTTCGTCAGTATTTAGCGTTTTTTTATCTTCTCCTCCAAAAATAGATTCAAAATTTTCTGTATTTAAAATGGGAGTTTCTTCAATAACTTTTAAGTATTTAATGCTCATACAAACAAAAATATAAAGGTTGCTATTAATTTATTTCACAATTATCTATGGAATTAATATATGGTAAAAGAAAAATGAAAACAATCTTAACATTTTTTTTATTTGTAATGAGCTCATCTTTTGCAAGTTCTATTACATTAGTAAATGATTCAGCGTATGAGCTCACCGCTATCATTCAAACAGCTAATGGTAAAATTGTTGCTCAACCAACAATTCATCCTGGAGATCAATTGATATGGAATTCCGATCAAAGTTCTACAAATCTTAATGTAGAATATAATTCACCAGGTTCATATACACCATATACTGTTATTTGGAGATGTTCATATGAAGGCTACTATTCTGTTTGCGCAAATGCTTCTCCAGGAGCTACTATAACTGCCAATACTTGCCCCGGTGCTAGATTTTGCAAACCCAAACCGAAAAAAGAGAAAAAAGAGACAGAAAAATGTTGCACTCCTTGCCAGCCTAATAATAGCTAGCTTTAAAATTCAAGACTTTGACTTTTCTAAATATTTTTTAAAAAAAATCATATAAAAATTGCTATCAAATTTTTATTTTATTAAAATCTTGTCTAAAAATTTTATTCAGAGGTTTTTATGATAACAAAACTAAAACAGAGCTTTTTCTTAGGTATAATAATATCACTTTTTTTCTTTTCCAACTCTTTAAAAGCAGAGCCCACTTTAATCGAAAATGCAAAAAACCCTCAAATAAGCACAAATGGTTATGGACAATACGTTTATTTGATTTGGGCACAAAATGATGGAACCAATGATATCATTCAAGGAGCTTCTTCATCTAATTGGGGAAAAATCTTTTCAACACCAATTTCTCTATCTGAGGCCGGTCAAGATGCTTATATTCCAACAATGGTTGATAGTGATCGTCAAAGTCATATTTATGCAATGTGGACTAGATCAAATGGATTAAATGATATCATTCAATTCGATGCTTCTAAAAACTTTTTTTCTGGTTGGTTGAATCCTGAAGATTTATCCTCTCCCGGACAGACAGCTTCAAATCCTCAAATTACTATAGACGATCTAGGACAACATATATATGCAGCCTGGATAAGATCAAACGGAACTAATAATATGGTTCAATTTATCAAATCTTCTAATTTTGCAAAAAGTTGGTCAAATATTGTTGATCTATCAGAGGTTGGACAAGATGCTCAAAATATTAATATAAATGTATCTTCTATGAGACAATGTATCTGCGCTATCTGGCAAAGATCAAACGGAACAAATGACATTATTCAATTCCGACATTCCTCTGATGCTGGCGATAATTGGGATTCAGTTGTAGCTTTATCAGCTTCAGGACAAAATGCTAAAACACCCAAAATTCTATCAAAAGACTATGCTATTCAAACGGTTTGGGTAAGATCAAATGGAACTAATGACATAATACAAACTAGATGTTCAAAAGATAATGCTCAAACCTGGGAAAATGTTATAGATTTATCAGATACTGGACAAAATGCTAAAGATCCTCAAATAGCTGCAGATTTTTCAGGCAGATATTCTTATTGTACTTGGGTAAGATCAAATGGAACCAATGATATAATTCAAGTATCGTCTACTGGTAATTACGGAACTACATGGTCTTCTTCCATAGACTTATCAACTTCTGGACAGAATGCTAAAAATCCACAAATAGCAACAGATAATGTGGGTCAAAATATTTATGTGATTTGGACGAGATCAAATGGTACAAATGATATCATTCAATTATCTTATTCAAGTGATTATGGAACAACTTGGACAGCTCCAATAGACTTATCAGAGGTAGGACAAGATGCCAAAAACCCCCAGATAATGACCGATTATCCTGGTATGGATGTTTATGCTATTTGGGCAAGATCTGATGGTTCAAAAGATGTAATTGAATTTTCTAGAAGTTATTTATACGGCTCTTCTTTTTCGAGCCCTGTAACAATATCTAATTAAAGGGAGAATATTTATGAAAAATTTAAAAAATATTTTACAAAATTTCATTCGTGGTAAAAAGCGTTTTGTGTCTTTTAAATATTTCTCTTTATTGTCTCTTTTTTTAATGAGTTCTATTTTTGCAGATCTTACTTGGCAGCTTCCCGCACAAGATGTCGGCTCTCCCGTTACAGATCAACAAGATGCGAAAATTATAACAGATAATTCAGGTGCCAATGTATACATAGTTTGGAAAGATAATCCCAGTAATGTTCAAATAATAAAATCTAATGATTTTGGCAATAATTGGAGTTCCCCGCTTACTTTAAATACTACAGGAGGAGGAATCTCAACCTCAACACCTCAAATAGCGACAGACAATACTGGTAAGTATGTATATGTTGTATATACGTTTAGTCCAGGGGGGGGGAGCTTTAGAATATTATTTTCACGATCAACAGACTTTGGACAAACTTGGCTAACGGGCGCTTCACAAACAACTTTATCTCCAATAGTTTCAGGAGTTCCATTTGTTACTACAAATAATACTGGTCAATATGTTTATGCTATATGGGGAAATAATACTACTGATGATATTCAATTTTCCCGCTCTGTTGATTTTGGTGCAAATTGGCCCGCTCCTGCCAATGTAATTGATATATCAGATACAACACAGATAGCAACGTCTCTGATTGTTACAGATGATTCGGGAAGATATGTTCATGCTTTATGGGCAGGTTTCAAAGCTCCAGATACCATACGGCAAGTTCAAACCTCTTCTTCTTCTGATTTTGGGGTTACTTGGACTCCTTTTGCTGATATTCCAAAATTATCAGCAAATGATGCTGTTGCAAGTTTTTTAGATCTCGCAACCGATAGTTCTGGAAAATATGCCTATGCTGTTTGGAACAAATCTGTAGGAGGCGCTACTGTTGTGCAATTTTCTCGATCTATTGATTTTGGAGCTAATTGGACAGCTTTTGGGATTAATCTTTCTTCCACTACCGCCGGCGTATCATCTACGAGGGCAAAAGTGGCAACAGATAAATCAGGAAGATATGTGTTTGTGATTTGGGGTCAAGAAGGTGCTGAGGGAGTCGTCATAAAAATAAGAAGATCTACCGATTTCGGGGAAACATGGGAAACCCCCGTTTCTTTGACTTCGATCGATCCTTATGAGCCAAATATAGCAATTGATAATGTCGGAAGATATGTTTATGCTGTTTGGAATGCAAGCGACGGGGGCGGGACTCTCATAAAAGAGTCTAGTTTATCTTTTGATTTTGGCCAAACTTTTACAACTCCTATTAGAATATCATCTCAAACAGATAATTCTTATAATTCTGTTGAAATAACAACGAATGAATCTGGAATATATGCTTATTCAGTTTTCAGTAGAGAAACGGGAGTTGTCTCTCTACTTATGCAAGCGTTAAATGGGATAGATATACCAAGAACTATTAAAAGCTTTGATTTTAGAAGGCCTTAGGTTAATTTAAATATGTAGGCTAAGAGAAAAATTTAATCCATTAAACTTTAAATTGTTTCGGGC
>JAAKFJ010000081.1 GCA_011064745.1 Candidatus Anoxychlamydiales bacterium
TTTTTCATATGAAAAATTTTTAGGAATTTTTATCTTGTCTAAATTCGCAAATTTTTGAACTTCTTTTCTTTGGCGAGTTATATAGCCTTCATATTTTATCTCAATCTCGATTTGATCATTTATCTCTTTTTCAAAATCCTTGATATCATCCGGATATTCTTTTAATAGCGTATCATAAGAAATTGTCGGTCTAGCAATTAACTTTTTAAGAGATATATTTTTACCATCAACAGGTTTAAAAATCTTAGAGAGTCTATTTGTTTCTTTTTCAATGATTAGTTTTTTGTTTTTAACTTTTTTAAATCTTTTTTCATCAATTAATCCTAATTTATAGCCGTATTCTGATAAGCGAAGATCAGCATTGTCTTGTCTTAAATATAATCTATGTTCTGCTCTCGATGTGAACATGCGATAAGGCTCTAAAATCTCTTTAGTGATCAAATCATCGATCATAACCCCGATGTAGCTCTCATCTCTTCTAAGTAAAAAACTCTCTTTATTAAATATATATCTAGCTGCATTTATCCCTGCAATGAGGCCTTGCGCTGCCGCTTCCTCATAACCTGTTGTGCCATTTATTTGACCCGTAAAATATAAGTTGGAGATGAGTTTTGTTTCCATTGTCGGATTTATTTGAGAGGGGAGAATGTAATCATACTCAATTGCATATGCCGGTCTCATAATCTCAGCATTTTCAAGGCCCAACATACTTTGAATAAATTCTAATTGTGTGGAAAAAGGCAGTGAGGAGGAAAGACCATTTATATAATATTCACAAGTATTTATTCCTTCCGGTTCTAAAAAAGCTTGATGCTTTTCTTTTTTTGCAAATTTTACAACTTTATCTTCAATCGATGGACAATACCTAGGACCTGTCCCTTGAATTTTACCTGAAAAAAGGGCTGACTTGTCTAAATCCCTTCTAACAATTTCATTCGTTCTTTTAGATGTGTAAGATATGTAACAAGGAACTTTGAAATTAAATTTCTGCTCTTCTATCTCATGTGAAAACCTAACATTTTCATCCGGCATTTGTTTTTCTAACTTTGAAAAATCAATGCTCCTTTTATGAACTCTGGGTGGTGTACCTGTTTTTAACCTTTCTAACTTAAAGCCTAAATCTATTAAAGATTTGGATAGATGATTAGAATTTAAATCGCCTGATCTTCCACCTGCAAAATTAACGGAGCCGATATGCATCAAGCCCTTCATAAAAGTACCGGTAGATAGAATTACACTGGTTCCTTCAAAAATTATGCCCTCTAAAGTTTTTACCCCAACAATTTTATCTTTTTTAACCACTAGCTCTTCAACACTAAATTGCTTGATCTCTAGATGATTACAAGATTCTAAAAATGTTTTCATCTCTAAAGAATAGGCGGCTTTATCAATTTGAGCTCGAGGCGCTCTAACAGCCGGGCCCTTCGAAGCATTTAACATCCTAAAATGGATACCCGTTCTATCTGCCATTTTGCCCATAATCCCGCCCAAGGCATCGATCTCTTTGACAATATGACCTTTCCCAATCCCCCCAATCGAAGGATTGCAGCTAGCTTTGGCTATAGTATCTAAATTTTGAGTTAATAGAAGTGTTTTTGCACCCATCTTGCTCGATGCATGTGCAGCCTCGCAACCAGCATGGCCTGCACCCACAACTATCACATCATATCTAGTAGGATATTTCCACATAAAAGATTTTTTAGATTAAAATAATATTTTACTTATTTTTTCTTATGACGATCGCGTCTTCTTCTTTTTTTTCTTTTGTGTTTTGCGATCTTAGCTTTTCTTTTTTTCTTAACTGATGACATATCTCTCCAATAACATAATTGTAGCTTAAATTTTACTGATAAAAGGAGAAAAAGTAAAGTTTAGAAAAATTTTAAAAAATAATTTAAGCTAAAGAACTTTTTTTAAAAAAAATAGCCTTAATTATCATTAGATAAAATAAAAGACCTCAACTTTGAGGAGATTCTGAAAAAGCATCTTCTTCCATTTCAGATGTATGTATTGGTGTAAAATTTTCAAAACGAGCCAGTTCTTTTCTGAAAGTTAAATTTACAGAACCTACTGATCCATGTCTATTTTTTGCGACTATTAACTCAGCTTGACCTGGTTTATCATATGGATCGTAATATTCACGTCTAAGCAGAAAGAAAACTAAATCACTATCTTGCTCTAAACTATTATGAACAAAAATATCATTTGCTACAAAATTATGAACATCTTCGACAGTTGCATCATATACATCTTCAATTTCTAAAGGTTTAATGGATTTTATTTCTTCCCAATTAACTTCTAAATTTTTAGGAGCAGCAATTTTATCTCCTGTTTGTAATTGGTCTAAGCGGGTCCACCCTTCCAATTTTAAAAAGGGGTGATTTGTACTAGCTTTAATTTCTCTTCCAGATTGAGTTGTTAATCTATAAACCTGTTTTTTTCCGGAATAAAAGGCTTTTGTCATTTTTCTTTTTTTAATTTTTAGATCTTTATCAATTCCAAAAACATTTATTGGTTTTTGTTCTTTTCTTATCGCAAGCTCTTTTATCGTATGGGGCTTCCCTGTGTCTGCATCTATTATTTGCGTATCAGCAGTTAAGCATCCTGATTCTCTCAAGTCACTCATCATAGGACGATGCCCCTGTCTTTCTTCCACTCTTCTAGATAATTGAGATAAACAAAGAATCGGAATATTTAACTCACGAGCGAGATTTTTTAACATACGAGATATTTCTGAGACTTCATTTTGGCGATTTTCCATAGAGCGAAGAGTGCCAGAACCGGTGAGTAGTTGTAGATAATCAATAATCAAACAATCAATATCAAAAGCTTCTTTCATTCTTCTTGCTCTTGCTCGAAGATCAGTAATTTTCAAAGAAGGTTGATCATCAATAATTAACTTTTTGTTTTGAATAGAATTCACACAAGATACAATTCTTTGATATTCTTGACCGTCTAATGAGCCGGTTTTTATTTTTTCAGATTCAACCTCTGATTGAGAACAAAGTATTCTGTGCAGGATTTGTTCGGCTGTCATCTCTAAAGAAAACATACCCACAGCCTTATCATTTTTAAAACAGATGTTTTCAGCAAAGTTTAAAGCTAAAGCTGTTTTACCCATGGCTGGGCGAGACGCTAAGATCATTAGATTGGAATTTGTAAAACCATTTATTAATTTATCTAAATCAACAAAATGGGTGGATATTCCGGTAATTCTTGGATCATCAGGTCCGCGCTCTAAAAACTTTTCTTGTCTCTCTTGAATCTCTTTTAAATAGGGGATGCCTTTTTCTGATTTTAAACCGGATAATAGATCTTTGATTAAAAGATGTTCATGTGAATTTACACTTTGTGAGATTTGAAAAAAGCTATTCTGAGCTTCATCTAAAGCTAATTTAACATCGGCTGGCTCTTCTAATACAACTTTTTCAATGACATCTGTGGCATCTAGCATTTTTCGAAGTAGAGATTTATCCTTTACAATTTGTATATACTCTTCAATATATGCGCTTGTTCCAGCAAATTGAGCTAGAGTAGTTAAATATGCAACTCCACCAATATCATCTAAAAGATCTTGTCTTTTTAATTCTTCAGCGACGATATGAATATCAGCCGGTTTATCTTTTTTATAAGCCTCTTTTACGACTTTAAATATCTTTTTATGCTCAGTATAATAAAAATCTGTATCGTCTAAACTATCAGCTGAAGTATTTAAACCGTTGGTGGATGTAAGCGCACAACCTAAAACCATCATTTCGGATTCTTTGGAATTAGGAGCTGTTTTAACTTTTATACTTTTTTTTGCCATAATTTTTTTTGGGTTTAAGTTGCTTTTATTAGAGTAACAGAAAAAAAAATTCTAAAAAAAGAAAATTTTAGAAAAAATAATTCTATAAAAATAAAGAGGGGCCAAAATCAAGAACGAAAACGAGGAAAAAGACTAATTCCATATAAAGGGTAATTAACAACTTTTCCATCAAATGCAAAATTTCTTAATGATGCTCTCGAAAGGATTTGAGAATTTTCTTTTTTTGAAAATTTTTCATCATAAACTAAAAGACTTTTTTTCTTTTTTGAAAAACCAGCTTTTACTTCAAGAGGAAAAATGTGCTGCTTAAAAGAAATAATAAAATCAACTTCGGCATT
Source organism: Candidatus Anoxychlamydiales bacterium (assembly GCA_011064745.1). Taxonomy (GTDB): domain Bacteria; phylum Chlamydiota; class Chlamydiia; order Chlamydiales; family SM23-39; genus JAAKFJ01. The sequence continues at coordinate 4,147 of JAAKFJ010000081.1, forward strand.
TTTTGCGCCTGTCCAATAATAAAGTTTATCAAAATGGTTTTCATAAAGCTCTATTGCAACAAAATTTTCAGTTAAAGATCCCTTGAACTCTTGAAAAAGTTTATTCTCTTCTAAAATAATACTAGGATCTAATTTGCTCATTGCAGCTAATAATCCTACATCAAGTAAAAAAATCTTAAATGCTTGTTTATCTGAATAGGCATCTAAGGGTAATTTAGGAATGGAGATGTTATTAGCTTTAATAACAAGACCTGCACTTTTCAACCATTGTATTGATGTTTCGTATTCTCTTGCTCGAGCGCTTTTACGAATTGCTGAATAGATGAACTTTTTGTTTTCTTTAGCCAATTGATTGGGGATGGAATCCCAAACAGCCATGATTTTCATTGCCTCATCTTTGGGAGCATGTTTAGCAAAATCCAATATGTAAGCATCTAAGATTTCTTTTTGTACTTTTCTGACTAATTCTAAATTTTCAGTTTTCAAATATGTAGAAACCGCTTCCGGCATACCTCCTATAATAAAATAGTATTTTAAAAAGGATATTAATTTATTATGAAATATTTCTGAGATTGCTTTTGGCTGTTGCATGTTTTCGAGCATATCTACTAATTTGTTCTCACCAATTGCATGTAAAAATTCGAAAAAATTTAAAGGACCTAGATCAAGAAAATTAACTTTACCTACAGGAAAACTTTTTGTTAGTTTTACTCCAAGTAAAGAACCTGCTGTAGCCAAATGATATTCATTTTTTTTTTCACAAAAATACTTTAAAGAGGCTAAAGCTTGAGGACATTCTTGAATTTCATCCAATATGATTAATGTTGAGTTTGGTTGAATTGTTTTTTTGAAGTAAATATTTAGTTCCTTGATGATTCTATCAGGATTTAGATTTTCATCAAAAAAACTTGCAAACTGAGGATTCTCATCAAAGTTGATATACACATAATCTGCATATTCTCTTTTTGCAAATTCTGTTAAAATATAAGTTTTCCCAACTTGACGCGCCCCTCTTAATATCAAAGGTTTTCTGAGACTCGATTGTTTCCATTTAATTAGTTTTTGATAAAATTTTCTTTCCATAACCCTAAAATACTATTTTATCTATTATTTAACAAGAATATATAAGAAAAAACGTGATAATATCACGATATTTCATGGATATTTTTGTCATTTTTCACGAAAAAACCTATAAAAAACGTGATATTTTCGCAATAAATAACTATTATTCTATCTAAGATGTTTAATGTCAGGGGTTTATTAGAAAACGGAAAGAGAGGGATTCGAACCCTCGATACCCTCACGGGTATGCGTCCTTAGCAGGGACGTGCTTTCGGCCACTCAGCCATCTTTCCTGGAAAAT
>JAAKFJ010000082.1 GCA_011064745.1 Candidatus Anoxychlamydiales bacterium
TAATATTCCATCCTTTTTATCTTCTTTAAAATTTATTTTTTTCTCTAAAATACCATTTTCATACCACTGAAGATACTCACCATCTCTTTTTCCATCTTTAAAAGATGATTGAATTTTGATTTGGCCTGAATCGTAGTATTCTTTTTGAGTCCCGTAAAGCCTACCCTCTTCATAATTTGATTCAATTTTAAGATTGCCATCTAAAAACCACTCTTTATAACTTCCGTGAGGTTTATTGTTTTTAGAAAAATGTTCTCTTATTAAATTTTTATTTTCATCATACTCTTTGACAGGCGCTAAAAGATTCCCATTCTTATCGAAGTTAGCGATATAAAAAAGATTTCCCTTACTATGCTCTTTAAAATGTTTACCAACTGGATTACCATCTTTATATTCACCAGACCCTAAAAGCTCTTTATTTTCAGAAAAAAATCTCTCTATCCCATGTTTTTTTCCATCTTTATAATTAACAAGATAACTTTTATTACCATTTAAATGATATTTGGTGTGAACACCTACTGGTTTACCATCAATAAAATCTAATGCTTCAATAATTGAGTGTTTTTCATCATAAATAATTACCGCTGGATTTTTGCCATCACCTTGCAGGTTGTTATCCACATATCTTTTTTCAGATTGAATGGCACCGGTTTCATACCAACTTTTACTAAGCCCTGATATCATTCCATTTTTATATTTTATAACACTCGCTCTATTGCCATTTTCATAAAAAGATATAAAATCTTTTTCCAGTTTGCCATCTACATAGGTACCAACTTGTTTTTTATTCCCATTTTCATAAAAACCTTCAAAATTTCCATTTAATTTACCTTTCTCATAATGCATTTTAGCCATCATCTTATTTTGAGAATAAAAAGAGATTACCTGTCCTTCTAAAATACCATTTTCATAATGAGAAACCTTTTGCACAGTTTTGTCTTTAGCAAAATCTAAACAAACCCCAGAAGGGACAACAGTTGTTTTCCAAACATCATAACCGGGCATGTCCTTTGTAATAGTTGTTAAATCAAATTCTTGTTTGACAGACCCCTCTTCATAAAAAGACATCTGTTTGACAGGCACTTTGCCACCATCGCTCGGTTCATAAAAAACAACAACCCTAGCAGCTGAATTTGGATAGGTCTCAATCGTATCAGCATACCAATTCGGTTGGCGTTGCGTTAACTGAACATTATCAACATTATTTTGACTATACCCATTAGAAAAGATCAAAATTGCTAAACATATAAATATTTTTTTCATTATAAGGCCCCTCAATTGACATATATATATCTAGAATAAAAAAAAAAGACTTTTTTTGATAGAATTTTTAAGCTTTAAATTGAATAAGATTTTATCTATCTTTGATTCTGCTGTTTTGGTTTTCTATCCAAATCAATCTCAATTGGATCAGTGGGATACTTTTCAGCTAAAATATCTACTAAATACTCATCTATTCCAACAGGATAAATGATATCTTCTGAGTTTTTGATATCATCTATTGAAAACCAAGCAAGCTTTTGAATAACCTTTTTTTCCCACCCATCTAGTTTCGTTAAAGAAACTTCTTTTATTTTGGTTTTTGCAACCATAAATCTTTGTTTAAGATGAGTTAATTTTCCATCCAAAATTAAATCATATTCCCCAAACCAAACAATAGGTCCAAGCTTAACTTCATCCTCTTTAAGTCCAGTCTCTTCATAGATTTCTCGAATAGCTGCCTCTTCGGTGGATTCATCATAGTTAATCTCTCCACCTATCACAAACCAAAAGCGCCCTCTTTCTTTTCCATCGATTGAAGTGGTTTTAGGATCATCAGCAAGCAGCAAAAGAATTTCTTTTTTTTCATTTATAAGTAGTACTCTGATGCTATTTCTAATTATAAGAGACATAATTTAAATACCTTTTAACAATAAAATCTTTCAAAACCGGAATAATTATACTTTTTTTTCCTCTTGAGATCAACATTCAAAAAAAAACTACCTATTAATTTTGATTTTTTAAATGCTTTATCTAAAAGAGGCTTCCCTTAGGGCATTTTAAAAAGTTTTTCTCTATAAACAGCTAAAAGCAAAATTGCCGAGATAAACATAACGATTCCTCCTATCCACATGGATAGAGAAGGATTCATACCAACAAAAAAACCTGCTACTGAAGCGCTAATTGCGTAAGCCGCCGTATTAATCGATCCCAAAATCCCCAAAGCTTCTCCTTGCATATCAGATGTTGCACTATTAGATACCAAAGTCGTTATCGTTGGATTTAAAAAAGCTGCAAAAAAACTAAACAGGACAATAAAAAGTAATAGCCAGAGCTCAGATGGATATAAAGGAATACTTAAAATACATAAAGAGGTTAATAGAGCTCCTACAAAAAACAGAGTCTCTGCTCTAAAACGTGCTAAAAAAGGACGGATCAAAAGACCTGAACTAAAAGCAAAAAAGCCGCCTATCAATCCATAAAACAGCCCTATTTTACTCGGCGAAAAATTAAAACGACTAATCAGATATACCGGCGCAAAATCCATAAAATAGGTCCAGGAAAAAGCAACTAAAAAAGTACATAAAAAAAGCGTTCTTATATTTTTATAGTGAAAGGCTTTTTTTAAATTAATAAAACCAGCCGAAAAACTAAGCTTTTTTTCTAAAAATTTAAATAGAGTATCTTTATAAAATAATATCGCGAGAACCAAATTAAGAGAGGTTAATATGAAAGAGAATAGAAAAGGAAAACTATATCCATAAATTGATAAAAAACCGCCAATAAAAGGTCCTAAGGTAAATCCTGCGCCTATTGCCATACCATAAAGGCCGAAGTTTTTAGCTTTAGTCTCTTTTGAGCTAATATCTGCCATTGAGGCTTGAACAATTGAAATATTACCGGCTCCTATTCCGAGAAGTATCCTTGAAGATAATAGTATTGAAATACTACTAAAATAAACTCCAAAAACAGATATCAAATGACCAAGTATTGTAAATGATAAACTTTGTAAAAGAGGTCTTTTACGACCTTTTCTGTCAGAGATTGTTCCCCATATCGATATACTAAAAAACTGGATAAATGGCATCAAAGCAAATAAAAGGCCAAGCCATAATCCTCTAGTTTCACTAGTAGTTGCAATCGGTAAAAATCCAAGGGAGGTATCAAAAAACAGTTTAGAAAAAATAGGATATATTAATCCCATTCCCATAAAATCGATAAACGTGACAAAAAGTAAAATTGCTATATCTATCTTTTTTGTTTTATCCTTCATAAGTTTTTTCTATATAACTTTTAATTTTTTTAGCGCAAATATCAGGAGCATCTTTAGATGTATCAATCTTTAAATCATAATTTTTATTAGCATGAATAATATCATATTGCCCTCTAGCCAAACCCCAAGTTCTATCCTTTCTTTGTTTCTCTCTTTTTTCTACAATATCTAAAGGAGCAAATACCCCAATAGATATAAAATTAAAATCTTTAAAAAGATTTTTATATTCTTCAAACTCATCACCTAAAATAACTTCATCGATGATAAGATTAAAACCATCTTTAGCAAACAAAAGCATTACATCTCTCATAGAATTAAAAAGTTTTTTTCCGACTTTCCCTATATGAATTTTAGTGACAGGACCATTTTTTGTTTTATCCATAATAAAATCAATGCCTTCTTTTGCTTTTAAACCTCCTGGTTTATATTTATTCGGCAGCATAACAAAAAAATGATCTATCCCTATATGCAAATAAGGCTCATCTAAAATATCTTGAAGAGCATTTGCTATACTTGTTTTACCAACACTCCCAACCCCATTTAAAAAAATAATATTTACTTTTTTCATAAAGATTTTAAAATAACCTCATCTTGAGAAATCTTTCTTTGATTTTCAGATAAAAACTTTAATATATATTTTAGAGAATTTTTATTTTAGAAAAATTTTTTTTATCTTTATATTCCAATCTCCCGTCCGGCTAAATCTTACTTATCGAAGAGATAACAATTTTTATTAAAAATTTAATCTCTTGAGATATTAAATCCAGTTATTGGAAAAAAGGATCTCAGTCCCTGAGATGTATATATCTCGGTATTTCCCCAAATTGGAAATACATATCTACCCGATCTATCAGCAACTATTTGAGGAAGGTTGCCTGGGCCAAGATTTGGAACTATTGTGGTCCAAGTTTGACCAAAATCATCTGATCTAGCTGTTTGAATATTCGCGCCGCCATCATTCCAAATAGCAAAGACATATCTACCCGATCTATCAGTAACTATTTGAGGCCGAAAGCCTATACCAAGATTTGTAACTATTGCGATCCAAGTTTGACCAAAATCGGATGATCTGGCTACTTGAATATCATTACTGGAATCTTGCCAAATAGCAAAGACAAACTTGCCCGAGTTATCAGTAACTATTTGAGAAAAAAAGCCTTGGCCAAAATTTGTAACTATTGCGATCCAAGTTTGACCAAAATTAGCTGATCTAGCTACTTTAATATCATCATTGTTATCTCGCCAAATAGCAAAGACATATCTACCCGAGCTATCTGTCACTATTTGAGGAAAAGCGGTTACACCACTGGGACCAAGATCTGTTGGTAAACTCCAAGTTTGACCAAAATTAGCTGATCTAGCTACTTGAATATCACTGCTGTTATCTCGCCAAATAGCAAAGGCATATCTACCCGAGTTATCTGTAACTATTTGAGGAAAACCGCCTTGGCCAAGATTTGAAACTATTGTGGCCCAAGTTTGACCAAAATCGGCTGATCTAGCTACTTGCATAATATTCGAGATGCCATCTGTCCAAATAGCAAAGACATATCTACCCGAGCTATCAGTAACTATTTGAGAAAAAAAGCCTGTACCAAGATTTGGAACTATTGTGGTCCAAGTTTGACCAAAATCGGCTGATCTAGCTACTTTAATATCCCCGCTGACATCTATCCAAATAGCAAAGACATATCTACCCGAGCTATCAGTAACTATTTGAGGGTCAGGGAAAACGGCAGCAGAACCCTGAACTATTGTGGTCCAAGTTTGACCAAAATCGGCTGATCTAGCTACTTGAATAATATTCGTACCGACTTCTCGCCAAATAGCAAAAACATATCTACCCGAGTTATCTGCTGTTATTTGAGAGGAATCGCCTGGAGCTGAACTAATATCTAAAGGCGTTAAAAAATTAAAATTTTCTGCAAAAAGAGACGTACTTATCAAAGTTATAAGGATAATAATATATTTACTTTTTATCAACCTCAACATAAATACTCCTTTTTATGAAAGATAAAAAGGATTTTGTATTTCTCTTTTTTTTAAATCAATTTATTTTTTTAATTTGTAGGAACACCCTAGTTGGGCCCTAATGCTCATAAGTTAAAATGTCCTAACAAAGATTTTATTAGGAGGTTAACTTTGGAGAAGATATTTTGTATGACACAAAAAGAATGCTCTATTTATGATTGTATCATAAAAGAAAAGAGCATTTCTCAAATGAAAGATTCA
>JAAKFJ010000083.1 GCA_011064745.1 Candidatus Anoxychlamydiales bacterium
GGGGCAAATGCATCTAAAAAGAGTAGTTGAGCTTGCAGGTCTTTTAAATAATTGTGATTTTTATGAGCAACAATCACAGGTTAAAGATGACAAAGTTTATAGACCCGATCTTGTTATCAAATTGCCAGGTAGTAGACAAATTATAGTTGATGCTAAAACGCCTATAGATGCCTATTTAGAATCTCAAGATCAAAGAGATGATAATAAAGTTTTAAAATTAAAATCCCATGCTTTAAATCTTAAAAAACATGTCAATGAGCTCTCTTCAAAAGAGTACTTTTCGAAATTTGATTCTACCCCTGAATTTGTGATTTTATTTTTGCCAGCTGAAGCTTTTTTAAGCTCAGCTATTCAAATCGATCCGACTATAATAGAGATGGCCGCTTCTAAAAATATAATAATCGCCACCCCTACAACTTTAATAGCTATTCTGAAAACTATTGCACATATTTGGAAAGAAGATTCTATTTCAAAAAATGTAGCGGACATTGCTAAAACAGGCAGAGATCTTTATGATAGATTACATACTATGAATACTCATTTTTTTAAACTTGGAAAAAATTTATCCACAAGTGTCGATGCTTATAATCAAGCTATAGCATCTCTCAACACAAGAGTCATGGTCAGTGCTGAAAAATTAAAAGATTTGAGTGTTTCTAATAAAGAGACTAAATTAGAGCAGATATCAAAAAATTGTAATATGAAATCAATTGAAAACGTATGAGGTTTTTATGAATGAAGTTTTATATAAAAAAAATGTGATAGTTAAAACTTTTTTTCTTGGAATTTTTTTAGCTTTAGCTATTTGCACCCCGCTTTTTTTGAAAAATAAATTTGTTATTTCAACTATTATTAATTTTATTTTGCTTCTATCGGTTGCATCTATTGGAATGTCAAGATCGATCATTGTTTGCATTGTTCCATCCATTGTTGCAATATCTGTAGGGATGCTGCCAAGTATGCTCTTGCCATTTATTCCATTAATTATGCTATCGAACATTTTATTGGTTGTAATTTTTAATGCTTTTCAAAAATATAGCCATTTTTTTGCACTTTTTCTAGCAGCCTTAATTAAATGCTCTTTTTTATATTCTCTTGGGTGGGGAGCTAAAAATCTCTTTCCAAATTCTTCTTATTTAAAACCAATCGTTGTTATTGTGAATACCCATCAAATTATCGGAGCTTTTTCGGCAGCAGCTATTGTCTTTGTAATTATTACTTTATTAAAATTAAAGTCGAAAACTAATGGATAATTTAAAGTCTCAAAAAGATGAATTTGAAAATCAAAAATTTGTAAAAAAAGATTTTTCAGATAAAAATTATGCTCATACATCTTTTTTAGATTGTAAATTCGAAAATTGTAATTTTTCAAACTCTAATTTTTCTAATGTTAAATTTCAAAACTGCATTTTCAAAAATTGTAATCTCAGTTTAGTAAAACTAGAAAAATCAAGACTAACTGATATTTTTTTTGAAGATTGCAAGTTAGTCGGTATTCAGTTCTTTAAATGTGATCAATTTTTGCTATCGATACAGTTTCAAAAATGCTTGATAGAGAGTTGTAATTTTTCTGATATGATATTGAAAAACAGTTCTTTTAAAGAAAGTGTCATTAGAAGATGTGATTTTATAAATACCAATTTGTTTAAAACAAATTTTGATAAAACTAATTTAGAGGGGACGAGATTTCATCAAGTAAATCTAAAAGAAGCTACCTTTTTAGAGGCTACAAATTATTCTATCGATCCTTTTGTTAACAAAATCCAAAAAGCCAGATTTTCTAAACCTGATGTCTATAAATTCTTAGATCATCTAGATATTGTTATTGAAGATTTTTAAAAAACTTTATAAGGCAAAAGAGGTGAATTTAAAAAACATCAATAGCTTTAGAATTTTTTTTAATTCTAAAGCTATTGAAAAAATTATTGAACTTCAACAGAGTTTACAAAATAAGCTGGAAAAGCAAAATTATTATTAGGTCTTGGTGAGACTGTTAGTTTTACTTTTTTACCAACATATTCATCTAGATTTACTTGAGTACTGTAAAGATAAGCTTTTTCACTACCTTCTTGTTTGACAATAAAATCACCAGGTTTATTCTTTATACTTTGAGAATAACTCTCAAGTATTCCAGCTACAGTGATAGCATTTATTTCTTGCTCTTTATAAAAATCATTTAATTTTTTCTCAGGATGAAAAGTTGTCCAAGTAGCATATAAAGAGTGCTCTAGAGTTTTCCAGAATGTCATTTTATCGGTTAGGTTTTTCGGAGATGATGCTTGTGGTAACACTTTTGGCTCATCGAAAGTACTTACATTTTCAACAGCCGTTAATAGTTCGTTTCTTTCCATATGAGAGATATTAGCTTTGGATTCCAAATAAGCAATTTTTTTCTGCAAGTAGTTGTCCTGTAATAAAGCTAAACCCTCTTTAGCTTGCTGGACATGTTGAGGGAAATCTGAATATTCTTGAATTATGGTATCGAATTGATGAATCGCTTCGTTTGGAACCATTTCATCATACGGTTTTTTACATTCACTTTGAGTAATGAAATATGCAGTATTTAATAACTCTTCAACATTGCTTTTTCTGTTTTTCATTTGAGCAAAATAATTATTGTTGCCTGCATAGGTAACATATTCTTTAGCAATGTAAAAACAAACATCATCAGGCGGAGTAATTTCCAGCCATTTGTTGTTTTGGGAACATATTATCCCTTGCACTGCATCCTTTTGTTTTAATTGCCCTATAATAGGGGAGTCAAGATTTGGTGCAAGCCGGACATTTACTTTATTCGCTTCAACAATATTATCAATTATATAATTTCTAAAAACATATGCTTTTATGTTAGCAATAGGTTTTACTGCCCAGAAATCTTTGGCATCTTTGACAACTAAAACAAGTTCATTTTTGTTTAGTTGAGAAATAATATGACCATCTAGATCTGGCCCTGAACGTAGTCTAACCTTACTAGCTGTAATCTTTCCTGTGAAAGACTTAAAATTTTGAGTAGCTTCTTTTTGATTTTTTTCTGCAATGAGATTAGTAGAAAAAAACACACTGATGATTACTAATAATAACCTAAGCATTATGACACTCCTTGAGCTTAGCGAAAGATGTATTTGCTTAAATTATTATAGTAAAATGAAAGATGAATTATTGCTACATTTTTTTTCTTTAAAAAAAAATTAGCTATTTAAAACAGCTTTGATGTGTTCACAGCTTTTCTTTCCACAAGTGCATCCCAAAGGTTTTCCTAAAAATACAGAGTAGTGTTCATTTTGATCTAAAGGGTTGGTAACACTATAAAGCTCTTTACCTTCTTCATGAATATCCCAAAGTCTAAACTTTAAATCTTCATCCGCAACGACTGCATCTAAATTTTCAGGATTTATGCCTTTTGCAATTTGCATAGCTTTTGCAATTTGACAATGCATACAATTACAATCTGGCTCTGGCTCAGGAATATCAATGTTGGCTTCTTCAGAGAAAAGCTTAGTAATATTGGCAATCTTGTTTAAGATTTCATTTGGAATATTTGGAGCATTTTTTTGCTCAGGATTATGCTGCATTGCACCAGCAAAATTTTCTAGGTTATCAGATCCTAGACCCATATTATTATTTAAAGATGGAAGGCCAAAACTAATAGATGTTTTAGGTTCTATCCTCTTTTCTAAAACCTTAATATGAGTAGAAAAAATTGTTTCTAATATATCAGAATCTAAGTTAGGAATAGCTATTTTTGAGCCATTTTTTAAGATTACAATAAGATTATTAGCTTGTGTAAAAAGGGAGACAATATTTTCCCAGGCTGTTGATATATAAGGAGGAAGGCTTAATATTTCTTTATTTATTTTCATTTTTCCCTCAAATATTGATTTTTCTACCTTTATTATACCAAATATTTATTTTTATAGTCAATTAATTTAGCGCATAAAGACTTGAATTGCTAACTCTTATGTATAAATGTCTAATTATAAATAACATATGGCCGGCAGCTGGCAGTCATTAAATATTTGTCGAAAAAACTATTTTACTTTAGAGGCTTACTTGGTTTATATGTGAATTTTTAAGGCTATAGATAAAAGGAGGTATTTTCAAAAAATTTTCAATTTTAAATGAAATTAATAATAGGAGAATACTAAATGAGTCGCAAAACTTTTGTTTTGGATACTAATGTTTTATTACATGATCCATCGTCAATAAAAAAATTCCGAGATAATGATGTTATTATTCCACTTGTTGTACTAGAGGAATTAGATGCGCTAAAGAAAAGATCTGATGAACTTGGCAAAAATGCAAGACAGGTAGTTAGATATATCGATTCTTTGAAATCTAAAAATAAAGGCGATTTTAATAAAGGAATTATTATTGATGAAGGCTCAAAAATCAAAATCTATTTAGGTACAAAATCAAAACAGATCAAAAATTTCCCGCTCCCTCTAGATAGAAACTCTAATAAAATACTCTATATTTCATCTTTTTTGAAAATGGAAGGTCAAAGAGTAGTTTTTGTTTCTAAAGATTTTGTCTCAAGAGTTAAAGCTGAAGCTATGGGCTTAGAAGCTCAAGATTATGAAAACTTGAAAGTGTCATACAAAAAGATTTATAAAGGCCTTAAAGTTGTTGAATCTTCCAAAAATGAGATCGATCTATTTTATAAAGATGGAAGTTTAGCAGTTGAAAATAGCACTTTTTTACCAAACGAATATTGTATTTTAAAAAGCTTAGAAAAATCATCCGCTATTTGTAAATACAATGCACACTCAAATAGGTTAGAGCCATTAATTGAATATAAAAAAGGTATTTGGGGTATCTATCCTTTAAATGTTGAACAAAGATGTTCGTTAGATCTTCTCTTAAGAGATGAAATAAAACTAGTCACTCTAGTTGGACCGGCTGGTACTGGTAAAACACTTTTAGCTCTTGCTTGTGGAATGAAAAAAGTATTCGATGAAGCTGTTTACGCAAAAATATTAGTTTCAAGACCCATAATCCCTCTTGGAAAAGATATCGGGTATTTACCAGGTACTAAAGAAGAAAAGCTCTTTCATTGGATGCAACCTATCTACGATAACCTAGAAGTTCTTTTAGGTTATACCAACGGACAGGGGAATGAAAAATCTGCTTTTGATTGGATTATGGAGAGTAATAAATTAGAAATGGAAGCGGTAACCTACATCAGAGGAAGAACTCTGCCTAAAGTCTATATGATAATTGATGAAGCTCAAAACTTAACTCCTCATGAAGTTAAAACCATTATCTCTAGAGCAGGAAAAG
>JAAKFJ010000084.1 GCA_011064745.1 Candidatus Anoxychlamydiales bacterium
TCACCAACACGATGATTGAAAAGCACTTTACCGGGATCATCAAAATGATTATTACAATCTATGCTCTTGTCATGAACGGCTATCTTATCTTCGCTTAAATCATTATAAACTATCATTTTTTTAGAACCTACGACAGTTAGCTGCCTTACTTTTTTAGGATCCAACCAACTCAGATGAATATTCGCAGTAATATTATTTTTCCATTTTAATGTTGCAAAAGCAATATCTTCCAAATGAGATTGTGTAAAACTAAATCCCTCAACTTTGATTGAAATAGGCTCTTCATCATTCATCAAATAAAGCAAAATACTTAAATCATGTGGAGCTAAATTCCACCAAACATTTACATCTTGTCTTATCCTTCCAAAATTTAGTCTTTGAGAGTAAAAGTAATATAAATTATCAATCTGCTCTTGAATAATTTTTTTTAACAAAATTACTGCTGGATTATACAAAAAAACATGCCCAACCATCAATGTGAGTTTTTTTTCATATGAAATATTTGTTAATTCAATGGCATCTAAAAGATTGGTAGCTAGCGGTTTTTCTACTAAAACATGCTTATTCGCTTCTAAACACAATTTTGTTAAATGATAATGAGACTCTGCTGGAGTTGCAATTACTACCCCTTGAATTTCATCATCGTTTAATACTTTATCGATTTTATCCGTAACATCTACATTAGGATATCTTGATTTTACAAACTCTCTTCTTTTTACATCTATTTCAACTAAAGCTTTGAGCTCACATGTATTTAACATTCTTAAACTTCTTAAAATATTTGGGCCCCAATACCCACAGCCTATTTGAGCAATTTTTATCATTTGCTTATATCTCATCGATTTAGTTGACTATAATTTTAAAATTATATGTCTCTTGGACTTTGATATCTAGGTTTTTTTGAATTTAGATACAGATTGATAGCTTCTTTTTCACAACTTAAAAAAACTTTGAGAGTTATATATCATTAAAATGAATATATCTCTTTTAGTCTAAACAAAAATTATTATTTTTTGCAGATAATACACCTGCAGTATGACTTGTGTTTTTTGCATGTAAGATTTCAAAATTATTTTCTCTTAGAATATCACAAGCTTTCTTTTGAATATCAATAGAAAAATCAAAAACATCAAAAGAGTTATCATGACACATTCTGTGATATTCCATTGTTAGATATTTAACTTTCTTTAGAGAATCTTTATCCTTTAAGATATTCCATTCAGATCCCTCACAATCTAGTTTCAATAAATCAACATATCCACCGATTCTCTTTAGGGCATTTTTTAATGCTGTTACTTTTATTTTACCTTCTTTTTGAAAATCCATCATTTTTACAGCTTCACAATCGAACATAATATTTTGACGCTCATCAGATCCACAGAATCCATCATTTAACCCAACTGCCTCATCAAAATATTTTAAATAAGCCGCAAACGATTGTAAATCATAATACTTCTTGAGTTTTTCATTTGGTTCATAACAATGAATAGTAGAATGTGGAAATCTAGCTCTAGCCATAACCCCGAAAATTCCACAGTTAGCTCCAACATCAATTATTTTTATTTTTTCATTATTTTTAAAAGGAATTTTTTCTAATTGATAGATATCTTCAAATATTACCTCTATAAAAAAGTTCTTAGCTACTAAATCAAATGACACTCTTTTTGGAGAATCTACAATAAATAAATGTTTAAGTTTCAAAGATGCCTCGGGATCATTTAGAAATTCTTCCAATTGTTCAATTGTAAAACCCAATAATTTAGCGTTTTTTAAATATTTTTCAACCATAGGATGTCTTGCTGATTTTAAAGAAACATTTAAATGTTTTTTTTTCAAAAAATTTTTCAATTTCTCTTTTATCATTTTAGTCTCCATTTACTATTAATCTTCAAAAAATAATCTCATTTTATGACCATATCAATCAAGATTTATTTTTAGAAATTTTAAATATTGTCTGCTACCAAAATTCATCCCTTTAATATCATTCACTGCTATATGTAACTTTAAAATAATAAGAAATTTTGGTTTTTGTTATCCACATTTTTTTATATTTTTAATTGATACTTCTCATATAATTGACTTAAACTATTATCTTTATTATATTTTGTGTCTTGTATTAAAGAGATAATCAAGATGTCTGAAGATAACAGCTACTCGCTTTTCAAATCTTTTGCAGAACCCTTGTTTAGCCCATGGCTTTGTGATGAAAATTTTCTGCAGATTGATTCCGAATACGCTGAATGGCTCCCAGATGTAATGAAGCCAGGACGTTACTTACAGTATGTTTTAGCTAAACAGGCTGTGTTATTGATCAAAGGTGATTTTATCGAATGTGGCGTCTACCAAGGAAAGAGCGCAAGTATTTTTTCTTCTATTCTGGATAAACATGATAAATATAATAAAGAATTATTCTTAATTGATAGTTATGAAGGATTAGACTCTCCCACTGAAGAAGATAAAGATATCAGAACAAAAAAGCCTTTCTTTACTAAAGGTGGCGTAAAAGGTCACGATGTTAATACAATAAAAAACAAACTAAACAAGCATAGATGTTCAATAAACTTTATTAAAGGATGGATTCCAGATACTTTTGAAAATATTAAAAATAAAACGTTTAGTTTTGCTCACATTGATGTAGATCTATATCAATCTACTTATGATTCTTTATTCTTCGTTTATCCTAGAATGGAAAAAGGAGGCATTATATTATTTGATGATTATGGCTTTCCAATGTGTACTGGTGCAAGAAAAGCAATAGATGATTTTCTGTTAGATAAAATAGAACCATTAATTCCCTTGCCTTCTGGGCAAGCTTTATTAATTAAAAGTCCTTGCTAACATTGTATGTAAATGAAAATACTATTCATCAAATACTGAAAAAAAATGACTAAAATAAAAGAAATTCATATCATCAATGCTCTATGGAACATTGGATATGCAAAAGAATTTCTAGATCTTTCGTTACCTACTACTCTTACTTCGGGTAATATCCCTTTTTTAAAAAGCAAAATAAAAGTTTCTTACAAGCTCTATACAGATAATGAGACAAAATCTACTCTAGAAAATCATCCGAATTTTATTAAATTATCTGAACTAATAGATACACAAATAATAGCAATTGATTTACTTACTAAACTTGATAAATATGACAGAATGACACAATATTATTCTTTTGGCTTTCAAGAAGCAAATAAAAGTAATGCAGGAATTATAATTTTAACACCTGATTGTATTTTTTCTAATAATTCTTTTAAAAATTTATATTCTCACATTATTGATAACAAAAGAGTTGTGTTTACTTCAGGATTAAGAATTTCCCAAGACGATTACCTAAATAATTTAAGACCTTACTATCAGTCCACGAATATGTTAGAAAAAGCATTGAATCCTCGTTTTCTCTTAAATATTACCCTCAAATATCTGCATCCATTCGCAAAAATCTCCTTTGCAGATAATAAAAAAATCTCAGCTTGGCCTTCCACGATGTATTGGAAAATTAATGAAAATTGCTTACTAAATCGTGCATTTCATGTTCATCCCCTATTTATATGGCCGGTAAATAAAAATATCTCATTAGTAGAGGGAACGTTTGATACCGAATTCCCAGTTCTTTGTTGTCCTGATATTCATACATGGAAAGTTATCGAAGATTCTGATGAAATTTTAATATTAGGGTTAACTGAAAAAAAAGAAATTATATCTCATACTATAAATAACACCCCAGTTAATATTGCAAAATGGGTTGTTTCAAATAATAAATATTTTAACTATAACCTTCATTTATTTAAGCATAAAATTATTTTTCATTCACAAGACCTTGACATTGATTCTGTGAAAAAAAATATTATAAAATCAGATCTCTTGTTTTCTTCTATAAAAAATTTGTTAAAAGAAAAGAAAAAAGAAAAGAAAAGCGCTGTTAGTGTTTTTAATTTATTATTTTTTTTTTTTTATATTTTTTACCTCCTCATTTTATCAACTATGCCTATACTGCCTATCGTAAAACTGCCTATCGTAAATTTTTAATCAAAACAATTCACTATGTTAAAATTATTATACCTACAGTTTTTATTAGGTTTCTTAAAGAAAAATGGAAGATTTTTGCATTAAATAAAGCTCTGAATCAAAATAAGCCCCTAATTATATTAAAAAATATGCCATTATCAAAAAGCATGAAAATGATAATATGTAGCAGGATATTTCCTGCTCACTTTTTTAATATTTATAATTTTTTAAGAAAAAAAATAAAATGATCGTATTTTATTTTTTGTGAATATATTCAATTGTCATTTTTTCGATTTCAGACCAATTAGAATAAATCCAATTTGTCATCTCATTAATCCCCTTGCCTAATGATATTTTTGGCATCCATCCAAATGCCTGTTTAGCCTTTGCTGAATCGATCAGATATTTTGCATCTTGTCCTGGTCTTTCATCTACAATTTCTACATGGTCTTCAAATTCTTTATTTAAAGATTCTATAATATTACTCACCAACTGTTTTATAGAAATTTCATCAGTTGGGGATAAATGATAGACCTCTCCACTTTTACCAAATAACATCGCCTTTAAAATCCCCTGGCAAACATCTTTGATATGAATGTATGATTTAAAAGATTTGCCGCCCCCATGAAGCTGTATTTTTTGTCCTTTTTTAATAAGAATGATGCTTCTAGGTATTATCCTATATAATTGTTGACCTACACCATAAACATTTGTTGATCTAATAGTTACCACGGGAAAATTATATTGTTTAAACAAAGCTGAGATAAATAAGTCCCCTGCAGCTTTAGATGCTGCATATGGTGTGCTAGGATTTATTGTTGAGCACTTTTCATCTTGACCATAGCAACTCCCATAAACTTCTGGGGTTGAAATATGAACATATCGTTTTAAATATTTTTTATCTTTTAAATTATTTGTAAATTGAACAATTCCTACAGCATTGGTTTGAAACCACTGATCCGGAAATTTCCAGCTAGTTCCAACTTCTCCTTGAGCAGCAAAATTTACAACATATTCAGGTTCAAAAGCATCTAAGACATCAAAAATTTCATCTAACTGGTCATTAATATTTAATTGATAGAATTTAAACTTTGGGTTTTGATGTTTTTTATATGGTAAAAATAAAGGATGATATTCTTTAGATCTACTTATACCAACAACTTCATTATTTTTATCTTC
>JAAKFJ010000085.1 GCA_011064745.1 Candidatus Anoxychlamydiales bacterium
CAAGTCAAAACAACATATGTGAATTACAAAACAACAAGCTACTTACCTAGATTTTTTAATCAAAGAGATATCAAAATTATCGATCCCAAACTAATAAGAGTAGTATTTAGATCTCAAAATGAGTTAGATGTTATCTATCCAAATGGCACTCAAAAGCAATATAGAAGAGAAAATATCAATGCTAATCAATATAACCTTGTAAGAGAGACCCTGTTAAATCAAAATGTGATTCATTATTTTTATGATGTATTTAATAATTTAATAGAGATCAGATCTACCAATCCAACATCTAGCAAGATATATGCTTGGATCAAATTTAAATATGTTCATCCAGAACCTATTGCAGAATCAAGTAAAGACAAACATGACTTAACTATAGAGACCTCTGATGGAAAATCTTATCTTTTTGCACATGATAAGTATTATCCGATAATTAACAACAAAGAAAGATCGAAACACCCTTTCTTTACTTTAAAAAATATAAATTCTAATCAGGGTACTTCTAAGTTTGAATATCTAACAGGTTATAAAAGTACATATCCTCTGATTAAAGAGGCGCAAATAAATAATAAAAAAGTTGCTTTAGATTACTATCTTTTAGGTAATAAAAATATGGATGAAAAAGTTGAGTTTTTTGATGCAAAAAATTCACATTTTCAAAGAGTAAAAACTTTAAAAGAGTACGGCCAAAACACTTCATTTGCTAATACATATAAATTCAATTACGATATCGAAAATTTCAGTCAGTTAGGCGGAAAAACAACTATTTGTGATTCACAAAATAATAAGTATATCTACACCTATAATAAAGATTGTAAAATTGAGAGTGTTCAGAGATTTGAGAGTAAAAACAATACTCATCATCTATTGAATAAAGAGATCTATTCTTGGATAAAAATAAAAGATATTCCTCATTTAGCTTATAAATCATTTTTAGATGAAAAAGAAAACGTAGTTTTTACGAAAAAATATTTTTATGATCTGCAAGGAAATTTAATCGAAGAGAAACTTTGTGGTAATATTTCAAAAGATTTAACTGAAGATAGCCATGCACAATATAGTGAAACTTTTTCTCATAGATATAAATATACCAATAATCTCTTGGTAGAAATCTCTGATGATAGCCAAGTGGCTATTAAATATTTTTATCTTCCAAATACCAATTTACTCTCTCAAAAGATAGTTTTGTTAGATGGAAAGATAAAAAAAAGATCTTTTTATGAATATAATGCTGATTCTATTTTGATCAAAAAAACAACCGATGATGGAATCCATTTTGAAAAAAATGATACCTCTGAAATCACTTTTAGAAAAATTAAGTATCTCTATCCAAAAGTTAATTCTTCTTTTGTTGGATTACTTGAGTGCTGTGAAGAGAAATATCTAGATTTAACAAAAAGGGAAGAAAAGTTAATCAAGAAAGAAAAATATGAATATGCCTTTAACGGAAAAATTTCTAAAAAAGAAATATACGATAGTAATAATGAGCTTGTTTATACCCTTTTTTATGACTATGATAAAAAGGGGAATATTATTTCTAAAAAAGATTCTTTAAAAAGAGAGAGACTCTACTCATTTGATGTTAACAATAATAGACTCTCTAAAAATTTGCAAAATGGACTTACATATCTATACGAATATAATGCTTGTAATCAACTAACCAAAAAACAGATTAAAAAAGATGGCACTTCTTATGAATTAGGGTATCTCTATGATGATAGAAATAATAAAATTGCCTATCTTGACCCCCGAGGCAGGACAATCAAGTATGAATATGATGCTTTTTCAAACCTAATTAAAAAGTTAGAAGATAATCCTAATTTTGAAAATGAAAAAAATATTGAAACCTATAAGTATGATAGTTTAGGAAACATTACCCAGATCAATCAAAATCAAAATTTAACAAAAATCTCATATAACATTTTTTCAAAACCAACTTCAATTACCTATCCTGGCGATAGAAAACAACAATTTATCTATAATTTAGACGGTTCTTTAAAAACCGTTATCGATGAGAATAATGTTGAGTCTCATTATGAATATGATTTTTTAAAAAGAACCACTTTAAAAAAAATCATCTCAAATGATGAGATTTTTGATGAAGAGATTTATTCATATAATTTATTCGGTCCCATAGAAAAAATAGATAAAAATGGAAAAGTTAAATATTTTTATGATTTTGCTAAAAGATTAATAAAAGAAGAGCAATTTAATGATAACAATATTTTTACAATTGAGTATTTTTATGATAGCTTATCGAAGAGGTATAAAACCATTTACAATAATGAACTGGTAAACATTTCAAAAAATGATCTGCTAGGTAGAAAAATATCTCAAAAAATTACCGACATTCAAGATAATATTTTTTATAAAAAAAGATTTTTATATGATGATTTGTCTTTAACATCTTTTG
Source organism: Candidatus Anoxychlamydiales bacterium (assembly GCA_011064745.1). Taxonomy (GTDB): domain Bacteria; phylum Chlamydiota; class Chlamydiia; order Chlamydiales; family SM23-39; genus JAAKFJ01. The sequence goes on from JAAKFJ010000085.1 coordinate 2,414, forward strand.
CTAAAGAGAATAAAAATTTACCATCAAAGATAATTAATTCTTTGCATGATAAAAAACTCTATCAAAAATATTTACTTCCCAACCCGAGCATTTATTTAAATATTGCTCATCTCGATGTTGCTCTAATTGAGATAACCAAAAAGAGTTTTTTTCTCTTTGATCCTTTAAATCTAATTACTAATAATTATCTAAAGAATATTTTTCCATCTTTAAATGATAATTTTATGAATGACGAGATCAAAAATCCCAACATTTCTTCATTTACAATCTACTTATTTAATGATTTTAACCTAGATCAAGTTTTTTCAAAATCACACCCAAACGATAAAAATAAAATCAAAGTAGTTTTTTCTAAAGATACTCTCACAAAAATGAGAGAACACAATCTTTTGATAGAACAGATCTTAGAAATATTAAAAATGCCAACTAAAATAGATAAAATTATGGAAAATGAATTTTTGATAACTCATAAAAATGTTAAAATATTAGTTGAAATTATCAATGATGAAGAATTTAACATAGAAAATGTTCTAATATCTAAGTGAGATGAAAAAGCTTATTTTCCTCTAAAAAAGGATTTGACCTTATCGAAAAAGTTTTTCTTTTTAGGATGATTATCTTCAGTCTCTAACTTTTGAAAATTTTCAAGAATCTCTTTTTGTTTTGGGTTTAAATTGACAGGGGTTTCAACACTGATATTGACTAAAAGATCACCAATACCTGAACCATGAACATTTGGAAAACCTAAATCTCTTATTCTAAATGTTTTTCCATTTTGAGTGCCTTCAGGGACAGTTATTCTATACGATTTGCCTTTAGGGGTTGGGATCTCTTTTTTACATCCTAAAGATGCTTCTGTGAAGGTAATTGGAATGTTTATATAGACATCATCACCATCTCTTTGAAAACTTTCATGTGGAGTCACTCGAATAAAGACATATAAATCTCCTCTAGGCCCTCCCCCTTCTCCAGCATCACCATAACCGGTCATTTTAAGACGCATGTCATTGTCTACCCCAGCTGGAATATGAACTTTTACATTTTGCTTTTTTCTAACTCTTCCCACACCCTTGCAAGCTGAACAAGGATTAGAAATTATTTTCCCCTCTCCTCGACAATGAGAACAAGTTGAAGACATGGAGAAAAATCCTCTGGTTTGAAAAAGTTGACCAGAGCCGTTACATGTTGGACAGGTTTTTATATCATTTGAAGATTTAGCGCCAGAACCCGAGCAGCTATCACAGGTGATATAGTTAGTAATTGCGATTTCTTTATCTATGCCGTCTATAGCTTCGGCAAAACTAATTGTAAGATTGATTTTTTTACTAGCACCTTGTCTTAAAACTCTTTCATCAGATGTGTCAAATCCAAAAAATGATTCAAAGATAGATTCTGAGCCGCCACCACCCATAGATCCGAAAGCACCCATGAAAGTTCTTAGAGCTTCTTCCATAGATGAGAAGCCACCGCCTCCCATGCCGCCCATAGAAGCTCCCTTAACACCTTCTTCTCCATATTGATCGTAGAGTCTTTTTTTATTATCATCAGAGAGAACTTCATAGGCTTCAGAGACTTTTTTAAATTGAGCTTCAGCCCCTTTATCGCCAGGATTTTTGTCAGGATGATATTTTAAAGCTTGTTTTCGATAAGCTTTTTTGATCTCATTTGAGCTAGCACTTTTATTGATGTCAAGGGTTTGATAATAGTCTTCCATCTTACTTTTTTGTTAAATTTTATTACTTAAATATATCACAAAAATAGATTCTATAAAAGATGATTTTAGCAGATATTAGATTAAAGTGCTAAAATTTAGCTGGTAAATCTTTTTTTATAAGCATTTTTTAGTCTTTTTCTAGCAGCTTTCGATTTCGCTCTTTTTTTGATAGAGGGCTTGTCATAGAATCTATGAGCTTTTGCGGCTTTCATAATTCCTTCTTTATCAAGCTTCTTTTTTAATTGTCGAAGAGCTTTATCAATAGGTTCTCCCATTCTAACTTTAACACTGGGCATTTTTAGTACATCTCCATTTTTTATCAAATTTTAGGAATATATTAGACAATATTAAATTATTATTCAATATGATTTGGTCCTCTAAGATATAAAAAGCTAAATAAGTGCTAATCGTCAAATTTTTTGTTTATAAAAATTTTCAATTAATTTTTTGCCATTACCAAAATAGCTCCTAAAGCAAAAATTATTGCAAATCCAGTGAAACTAATCTTTTGACAATAATCAAATCTTGTCTTTAGATCACTGACTTGTTTTTCAAGACTTTTACTAGTAGTGCTGATTGTATGATTTGTATCATTTAGGTTATTTTCAAGAGTTTCAAGTAATTTTGAGAGTTTTTCTATTTCATCTTTAGGAATAGATTTTTGTAGATCTTTTAGCTGCTTTCCTGAACTTTCTCTATCAGCAATAATAGATTTTTTTATTTCTTCTATTTCTCTTTTAAATTGAGTGCACTGTTGGTTAAGATCCTCAATAGTATCTGTTGGAATTGCATCTTTTACTTCAATTACTTGTCCTTCAAGGGATTTCAATTGCCTAGAAAGATCATCAATAGCAGCATTAGGAATTGACTCT
>JAAKFJ010000086.1 GCA_011064745.1 Candidatus Anoxychlamydiales bacterium
GTGGCATTGTAAAACTCAATACTTATGATATTATCTTCAAAAGCTAAAGAGTCGATAGTTAGAGTCTCACCTCGAAGATGTTTTAGAGATGTTTCAACATCGATTATTCTAGAAGAGAATGAACTTTTAGTTTTTGAACCTTTGGGAGTTCCTACATCTAGCTCTTCAATTATCAGATTGTGTTTAGATAGTATTACATTTTCAATACTCACCGGAACTGAGAGTTCTTTCGAGATTTTCCTAGCTATGATATTAGGGATATTGAACCAGAGAATAAAGCCGATAATTATGAGAATCACAATAAGTGAAATAAAAGGAATAAAAAATTTTTTCATAAAAAATGCCTTCTTTTCTTTTTTTTATATTATAAACATTTAAAAAAAAACACAAATTGTTCATATGTAGAATTAAAGATAGAAATAAAAGGAGAGAAGTTTCATGAAAAAATTTAAAGGCCTATTTATAGCCCTTTTTGCAATAATTTTATTAATCGTTGTTCTTTGGGTGATAAAGACTCCTATCATTGCCTCATATCTTTCGAATAAACTCAAAACAGAAGTGAGCATGACAAGTATTGCTATATCAACTAAAAAAATGGAGATCAAAAATTTTAGATTGAAAAATCCACCGAGGATGAAAGAAAGATATGCTTTTCAAGCAAAAAAAATAGAAATAAATTATTCATTTTCAAAGCTTTTTTCAGCCCCATCTATAATTGATAGTGTGACAGTTGATGATATCAGTTTAGATATTGAATGCTCAAATCCACTTTGTACTAAGAATAATTGGACAACCATTATCGACACCATCAATGCAAGAGAGAAAAAAAGCGTTTCTAAAAAAGAGGTGTTAATCAAAAGTTTAGTGTTCAATAGTATGGATGTTGAAATTATAGGATTAGGTCTTGATTTTACCAAAACAAAAAAGTCGCATGTAGATCAAATAACATTTAAAGATGTTAGCTCTAAAACAGGATTTCCAACTCAGCAATTAATAGCTGCTATCTTTAGATCGGCTGGTTTGAAAGAATACTTACAAGGAATTATAGAGCAAAAAAACTTTTGGGAAAATGTTATTAAAGGCTTCACGAATGTAGGCGATAACTCTTTTGAAGAAGGTTTAAAGGCTCTCTGATTTAAAAAAATCAATGGGTCTGAATATTGAAGTTTTGAATAAGAGAGAATAAAACTAAAAGTTAAAGGGGAATAAAAAAAAGAGCATCTAGTTTAGATGCTCTTTTTTTATAAGATTTAGTAGCCCATCGGAGGCGCCATAGGCGCTGCAGGAGCATCTTTTTCATCTTCTTCAGTAATTATAGCTTCAGTAGTAAGAAGTAATGAAGCTATAGATGCAGCGAATTGAATTGTGCATCTAACAACTTTTGCAGGATCTACGATTCCTTTTTCAAACATGTCTACATATGTATCTGTTGCAGCATCGTAGCCTTCACTAGGTTTCAAAGTTAAAGCTTTTTGAATTATCAAAGAGCCTTCAACACCAGCATTTTTAGCGATCTGACGAAGGGGGTAGCTAAGAGATTTTTTAATGATTTCAGCTCCGATTCGCTCATCACCTGATAAAGTGTCAAAGAGCTTGTCTAAAGCATCTTGAGTTCTGATAAATGCAATTCCACCACCTGGTAAAATTCCTTCTTCAACAGCGGCTTTTGTAGCATGTTGAGCATCATCAACTCTATCTTTTTTCTCTTTAACTTCTAGCTCTGTTGCTCCACCAACTTTAATGACAGCAACGCCACCTGTTAGTTTGGCAAGTCTTTCTTGAAGCTTTTCTCTATCATAATCAGAATCGCTCTCTTTGATTTGAGCTTTGATTTGATCTATTCTTTTTTGAATTTCTTCTTTTTTACCCGCTCCATCAACTAGAGTTGTCTCATCTTTTTTGATGATAGCTTTTTTCACGCGCCCGAGCATTTCTAGAGTAACGTTTTCTAATTTAAGCCCTAGATCTTCAGAAATGAAATGACCTCCTGTGACAACAGCAATATCATCTAGCATAGCTTTTCTTCTATCACCAAAGCCAGGAGCTTTAACAGCTACAACTTTTAGTCCAGCTCTTAATCTGTTCACAACTAGGGTGGCTAAAGCCTCGCCTTCGATATCTTCAGCTAAAATAAGCAGTGGTTTTCCTGTTTCAGTCGCTGCTTGTAAGATAGGCAGAAACTCTTTCATTGAAGATATTTTTTTCTCATAAATTAGAACATATGCATCTTCAAGATCTGCTTGAAGTTTTTCAGGATTAGTAACAAAATATGATGATAAATATCCTCTATCAAAATTCATACCTTTAACGATATCTAAAGTTGTTTCAAAACCTTTAGCTTCTTCAACAGTAATAGTTCCATCTTTACCGACGCTATCCATTGCTTTAGCAATTATTTGACCGATTTCGCTATCGCCATTTGCTGAAATTGTAGCAACTTGCGCAATCTCTTTAGTGTTTTTGATAGGTTTTGCTGCTTTTTCAAGCTCAGCCACAACAGTTATTACAGCTTTTTCAATGCCTTTTTTAAGATCCATTGGATTTGCACCAGCTGTTACATTTCTCAGACCTTCTGAATAAATAGCTTCAGCTAAAATAGTTGCTGTTGTTGTTCCATCACCAGCTTTATCAGCGGTTTTGTTAGCAACTTCTTTAACCATTTGAGCACCCATATTTTCGTGCTTATCTTCTAGCTCAATCTCTTTCGCAACAGTTACACCATCTTTTGTGATCTGAGGAGATCCATAAGGTTTATCAATTACGACGTTTCTGCCTTTAGGCCCAAGTGTTACCTTAACCGCAGAAGATAAGGTTTGAACACCTTTCAGGATTTTACGCCTTGCATCTTCACTAAATATAATTTTTTTGGCTGCCATTTTTAACTCCTAATTTTTATTAATTTTTTTATTCCTTAACTATAGCGATGATATCATCAGCTTTAACAATGATATACTCTTCATCATCCATAGTGATCTCTTGACCTGCATATTTATCCATAAAAATAATATCACCAATTTTAACAGGCATAGCAATAGTTTTATTATCATCGGTAACTTTTCCAGGACCGATTGCAACCACTTTTGCCATCTCTTGCTTTTTCTTAGCTGAATCTGGAATGATTATTCCACCTTTTACAGTTTCTTCGCTCTCTAATCTTTTAGCAACTACTCTATCAGCCAGTGGCTTTAGTGAGATTTTTTTTAGCTCAGTTGTATCTGTCATACTTTACCTCCAAATATTTAATTATTTTTAAAAGTATCCAAACTATAACATTTCTATCTTATTTTATTCAACCATTTAGCAAATAAAATAGAAGAGTGCTAATAAATAAAAAATTTTACCATGTAAAAAAGATTTTAATATGATCTATAAGCGCAACGCAACCTCTTGAAGCTATTTTTTTAAACTAATTTAAAAAAAATTTAAAATTTATTTGATTTTTAGATAATTTAATATTATCCTAAAATCGAGCGTTGAAATCTAATAAATCCAAATAAATACACATATGCAACAAAAAAAAGCAAAAAAAGCTAAAGGATCGTTTAAAGTAAAAAATGAGAAAGGTCTTCACACAAGACCTTCGACAGAACTTGTTAAATGTTCTTCAACATTTAATTCCCGTATTCATTTGTATTATCGCAATTATACAGTTAACGCTAAGTCTTTATTAGGTATATTAATGTTGGCCGCTGGAAGAGGCGCTAAAATCAGAATAGAGGCTATTGGCGAAGATGCTATGGCAGCTATTGATTCTATTTTAGATTTAGCAAATAATAAGTTTAACATAAAGTATTGATAATGGATTTAGTAAAACAAGCTTTAGGTCAAGCCGCTTTAAATTTTATCAAGCCAAACATGTTGGTTGGTTTAGGCACAGGAACTACAGCTGCTCACTTTATCCAAGCTATAGCAAAAAGATGTGAAAAAGGTTTAAAAATTAAAGCTGTGGCATCTTCAAATGAATCTAACCTATTAGCTAAAAATCTTAAAATACCACTTGTTGATATTAGTGAAATCGATACATTAGATATTTATGTCGATGGAGCGGATGAAGTAGATATAAATAAACAGATGATAAAAGGTAGAGGCGGAGCTCTTTTAAAAGAGAAAATTTTAGCTAAGAGCTCTAAGAAAACTATCATTATGATAGAGAAAAAAAAGTATGTTGAAAAATTAGGCAAATGTCAGCTTCCTGTTGAAATTACTAAGTTTGCTAAAAATTTAACAAAAAACAGATTAGATACACTTGGATATTCATCAAAATATCGAATGGATAAAAACTCAGATATTTTTGTAACTGATGATCAAAACTATATCTTAGATGTTAAACTTACTAACTTAATACAAGATCCTGTAGGTTTATCAAAAAAAATAAAATTAATTCCTGGGGTTGTTGAGAGCGGTCTTTTTATTGATCTTTTAAATACTCTCATCATTGCCAATAGCGATGCTAAAATAGAAATTATTTCTTAAAAAATTTTTCAAAAATTAAAAAATTTAAAATTTTTCTTTTGACAATTATTTTTTTAATTATTTAATCTCGAAACTTGTAGGCCAAACATTTAAGAGGGGACTATGAATAAAGAAAGTATGAGTGAAGAGCAAACTGAGATTAATAAAAATAAATTTGCTGAAGAGAGCGATAAAACACTTAGAGCAAGAGGAAAACTTAAAAAAAGACTAAAACTATTAGAGGAAGAGATTACAAAAGAGGCTTTAAATAAAAAAATTATTGAAATCCATGATAGGATTTCTCGTTATGCAGCTACAAGAGCGGTATTGACAAGAAAAACAATTTCTCTTTTTGATAACAATCAAAATTCCGCTAAAATATCTAACAAAATTACTAAAATCGCTCAAAGTATTACGAGCAATAGTAAAATGTTTATCGAAACATCTTATGAATCGAATTCACTAAAAAATCGAAATAT
>JAAKFJ010000087.1 GCA_011064745.1 Candidatus Anoxychlamydiales bacterium
TAATGTGTGCAATAAAGATAAGATGTCTTTTTCAAGCAGTATTTTATAACAAATAATTTCGGTAGTCCAAGTAATATGATTTAACCAATAACAAAAATCATACCATACAATAACATGCTGATTTGTATTTAATTTTTGTTCTATTTTGATGTTTTCTTCAATTATTTTTAGATTTTGTAAAATAAGTTCTTTATGCACTTCTTGATTTGCTGAAACTTGCTCTTCTTGTATCTTTTTAGAGAGATCTTCTATATTTTGAATTATTCGATTTATTTCATTCATAATTAAAAAAAACTATATTTAATAAAAAATATGGGGCAACCAGGACTTGAACCCGCGAAGAGCGGATTATGAGGGAGGGGGATTACAAGTCTATCCAAAATCAACCAATCGCTATGAATATTATAATAAAGTAGATAAGCTTAAAAGCATATTGGATTGTACTGGATGATATTAGTTAAATAGGTAACTCATTGCAACGTTTTTGCAACTATGGAGGCTTATTAAAATCTAGAAGAATAATGAGAACTATGAGACCTGTGAGAGCTATGAGATGAGTGCCAAGCAATAATTATACCATTATTATCTTCAGAAGCAGGCATAGCTTCATCTAAATAAAGGGGGGTAGTATCATTTACTTTACTTATGTATTGCGATTTTTGCATGTTAGATTTTTCAGAAGCATAAATCTTGTTTTCTGCAATGCCAAGTAATGCTAAAAGAAGAGTTCCGAGCTTGAATAATTTATTTTTCATGTTTTTCCCTAATAAAATTCTTAAAGCTCAATATTATATCAGCAACATCCAATAAGGACAATTAGTAGACTTTAATTTAATGGGGAAGATATAGGGGATATATATGAGCTTTGATATTTATTGGACGTTGTGAAAATGCCACAACAGTCGTTTTTATAAGAACAATTGCTACAATTTTCTAAAAAAGCATTTTTCCAAGAAGAAATAGATTGTCTTGAAAACTCCCAGCTATCTCTCTCTAATAAGCAATGAGGAATGTTATATATAGAGACATTCATAGCTTTGCGATTTAAATCGTGAACTGCTTTTTTTAATTCAGTTCGATATAAGAAAGGATCTATCCAAAGCTTTTCATAATTATTTAAAGCATACCCTGTCACTTCCATTCCCATAAATGCTATATGTGAAAGAAAAGGGAAATTACGGAAAAGAAAATATGAAAATGATTCCATTCTTTTATAATTAAGATTTGAAATCACAAATCTAATTTCAATCTGATGTTTAAATTTTGCTAAATTATATAAACCTCTAATGGTTTGAGAAAAACTCCCTCTTACTCCAACAATATTATCATGTAAACTATCTGTATCGGCATGCAATGAAATGCAGATTAGGAACTTTTTTAATCCAATTTGAGTCATTTTTTTTGTGAAGTCAAAGTTAGAAAATTTCTTGCCATTAGTTAAAAGAGTGATATTGGCTTGTGAAAATTTTTTTTTGCAAATCTGAAGGATTTCTAAAAAGTCATTTTCAAAAAGAGTAGGTTCTCCTCCTGTTAAACATATTGTTTTGGTCTTGTTTGGATCTAATAGAGAAAGAGTTTTTTTAGCTATTGCTAAGTAACTTGGGTCATGTTTTTGTAATGGTTGAGGACACATTTGACAACAACAGTTGCATGCTTCTGTAAATAACAAACTATTTTGTTCTGAACCTAGGTCCCAAACAATACGATATTTTCCGTTAGCATCGACAAGGATTATATCATCTTTTTGGAATTCTTTGATGTTGTTTTCTGTGACATCAAATAATACAGGTGTTTTATTCAATAATTTAGGAATATAGTTATTTTGCTTTAATATTACTCCTGCATATCCATGAATATTCTTAGCTTCGTCTGTAATATAAACATAATTTTTTCTTTGAAAATAAGGTTTTTTTTCATAGGTTATTTTACCTAAAAAGTAAGTCTTTATATTTTTAGTTTTCATGTTTTTTTCAATTAGTTAACCATGACCAAAAAACATCTATGATTTTTGGATCATTAGCTTTAAGTTTACGGAAAATTATTTCAAAAATACCTTTATGTTTTTGACAAAAACCACTAATAGAACGATTTCCCATCAAGTCATTGTTTTCTAGATAATTACGGATTGGATCAGCCCCACAATATGATTTAAATACACAAGAAGAACAGCCAGGCATAATATCTAAGCATGATTTTTCGACTATTTCAGTAAGTAAAGAGCCTGTAAAAATTTCTTTATATGAATTTTTGAAAACATTTCCCATTAAAATTTTTTTGTCTCCCATTCTGGCAAGCATTCTTCCTTCATCAGCAGGATAGACATCTCCATTATAATCATAAATCACCCCACTAATACCTGCTCCAGCTGGAGATTGTAAATCTACAAATCCTGTTGAAAAAGAAGTTAAAATACGAGTAAGTAATAAGGTTGTAAAATATTCTGGGAAATAGAAACCTTCTAAATTTAATTTTATAATATAATCTAAAGCATCTTCAAAAGCCTGTAGAAATTCTTTGTTTTCATATCCTACTTCGCTTTTATTAATAATGGCGTCGCCATATGGATTTAATGATCTTAAAAAAATACCGGAAAAGCCTAAATCTTTATATTCATCAATAACTTCTTTTAAGTGATAAAGACTATCTTTTGTAATAGTTACTAAAGCAGAAGCACTATCTTTACCTAAGGTTTGTCTAGTTAACTTCAATTTTTTCAAGAAGTCGTCGTAACTACTTTTGTCAGTATTATATACACGGTTTTTATCATGAATAATTTTAGGTCCATCTAGAGATGTGGAAATTTGAATTTTATGAGCTTTTATAAATTCTAGTTTCTCGCTATCTATTAAGGTTAGATTAGTGCAAACAACAAACTCAAGTTGTTTTTGATAGTGCTTATTCATTTGTTCAGCTAAGAGAACAGTTTTGCTTAAAGTTTCCCAATTAAGAAGAGGTTCTCCACCTTGAAATTCAATTTTAATATTTTTAGATGGACTACAAAAAATATGTTCTAGAATTTTTTCAGCTGTTTCTGGAGACATATCAAATTTATAATCAACTTTATCTTTGCTAGACACTTGGCAATACTTACATCGATGATTGCACCTTAAAGTGATAACCATCATATGCAAGCATGTAAAATGCTTTAAAAAACTTTTTCTTGTTCTGTATTTTGTGGCAAGCATATTCAAAGATAATGAGAGATCATCGAAAGCTATAAAATTTTTACTTTTAAGATCATATAAAATAGCATCATCATCAAGCGTCGATTTAACGAATTTATAAAAATTTTCCTTATTTAAAAAATAATATTCTCCTCCTTCATTAGTGATTAAATAGTCTTCGTCTATTTGCCCAAAATTAAAAGGAAGAAATTGATAAGAGATATTTTTTTGATTATTCATTTTTTATATATGATTTGATATTTGATATAGGTGAAAAAGCTTGTTTAACAATAACTTCTTTAAGATTGCTAAATTTTTTTTCTAATGTTATTCGAAGTTGCTGTTCAATTAATTCATTGCAAAAATCTTTAGCAATTATCATTAACTCTTCATTGCTAGATGCAAGCTTAAGCTCAAAATATATACCTAAAGTTTGGTCATCCAAGGGGTCTATGAAGATGGTACATTTTTTAGTAAACTTATATGTGGAGGCATATATTGCTTCAGTTGTATAGACTTCTTTTTTTAGACACAATAAGAGTCTATTATCTTCTAATTCTTTAATTGTTTTTTTCATGTAGCTATTTAGTTGTTATTAAATTTAATAATGTTAAATTATGTCTTTTTCTGAGAAAAATAACAATAAATAATATGTCTATTTTTAATTATAATATTTATTATGTATTAAATTTTATTTAAAAAGAGAGTAACGGATGAAAAATTAAAATCTTTTGTAGAGATTCAAATTTAGCTGCAACTTTTTAGTTACTGAAGAAAAATCTTTGTTATAAGAGAAGTTTAAGTCTCAAATTAACAGCACAATATTAGTAGGGCATATTTTAAAATAATAGCTTAAGATGAGAAGTTCCTTCTCAGTGAAAAAGCCTTTTGTATACTTCGTTAATTTCCTTAATGATAATTGGGTGATCTTTTTGAGGTGTGAAATCAGCATGAATTTTACCACTAATAATTTGATAGCTGATAAACGCTTTGTTACTGTTATATCTTTGAGGAGTTAGAAATTCTAACATTTCCTCTTCCAAGGGATTGCCGGGATTGACTTTCCCAGAAAAGATTCTTCGCATTAAAGCACCAGATTGCCATATTTGTTCATGTAGTGTGTCTTCTTTTCGGGGGGTATCAATGCTACGGTGTGCTGTGTTTTTATTTCTAAAAAGTAATAACTCCTTAATTTTTGGGCAATATTGCATTAATTTTTGTGAAACTAAAAAAAAACTTAATTGTCCTAGTCTGTTGAGATAAGCCGTTACTTCATGATCAAGCATAGAATCATCTTCAAGAGTTTTTTTAATTGCCAATTCTTTAAGGTGAGAAAGAAAATTGTTGTAATGGTATTCAAGTCCTTGCGCGGAATTTACGAAACTTTTAATTTGATGGTAGCGATATGTGATTAATAATAAAATATTTTCACGAATTTTAATTGTGCTCAATTGTTTTAACTCCTTTTCTAAAGAAGAGATAATATTTTACCTAATTTAACAATATTACAGATATGGGGCAACCAGGACTTGAACCTGGGACCAACGGGTTATGAGTCCGTTGCTCTAACCAACTGAGCTATTGCCCCGAAAAGATAATGGATAATTATAAATCAAAGAGTTCTATTATTCAATATTTTTTAAAATTTCAAAAAATATTATTTTCAGCTAAAAGACTCTCTACTAATGTTATAGCATCTAATAAATCTTGAGCATTAGCCTTTTGAGGCTCTTTTTGATA
>JAAKFJ010000088.1 GCA_011064745.1 Candidatus Anoxychlamydiales bacterium
GGAAATTCAGTCTTGACAACTATGGCATCTCTTGGGATATTACAAAGTATCTATAGCAGGAGATTTATGTTTTGAATTGTAAACATATTTTTATTTTTAAGCCTCAACCTTGGATAGGAGAGGGGGTTATAACTTTAAATATGGTCGAAGAAAGACTAAACTTTTTCACCAAATGGGCAGTAACCGATCCCGATTTTGCTGGTAAAATTCAATCAGTCCAAGAACTGCAAATAAGCGGTATTTCTGAAAATATGCGAAATGAGCTGACTTTTTTTGATTTTACCGATAATAAATTTTCCGTAGAAATGGAAAATTTAAATATCGGAAGAGTCGTTGGAACGGGCGTTTTTGATGATAATATGATCGCTTGGGAATTTAGAGATAACGATCTTAATTTTGAAGGATTTGAAACATATCATCTTCAAAAAGATAATTCTTATATTATGCATGCTGAATATGTTACCTCAGATCAATTTCGCACTCAAATAGATGGAAAACTTTGGCAACCACTTGAAGGGGAAAAAAAAGAATGAGAAAAATATTAACCATATTATCTTTATCAATTTTAGTATTTTCTTGCGCCTCTGGAGGAAAGGTCATGACAGCTGAGAGCTTTTCAGAAGTCTCTATTGGTATGAGTTCTGATGAAATGCAAAAGAAATTCGGTAAACCATATTCTATTAAAGATTTAGGTGAAGGTGAAGTAGAATATACCTATATAGAAAAGATTCATATGGGATCTAGGGTGCTGCAAGAGAGGCATTATCTAATTATCTTGAAAAATGGAAGGGTAACCGCTACTAAAACAAGAGACTATTCAAGACCTGCTTGGCAAAGAAATAGTTATGAGATGCAAACATCTTATAATAAAGAAGAAAAAGAAGCGATAAAACAAGAATAGTTTATCTACAGCGCTGCTTTAATTTTAATATCTACCCCTGCCGCAACAGGAAGCACTTTTAATTTATCAATCGTATCTGGGGTCGGATTCAAAATATCTAAAAGTCTGATATGAGTTCTACTCTCGAATTGCTCTCTAGATTTTCTATCAACGTGAGGAGACCTAAGAACTGTAAAGATCTCTTTTTTAGTTGGAAGAGGAATAGGCCCTACAACTCTCGCTCCAGTTCTTTTCGCTGTTTCAACTATATCTTTGGTCGCCCTATCTAATAAGCGCTGATCATAGGCTTTTAGACGAATTCTAATTTTATTTTTGGGATTACTAGTCATATTTTGTCCTATTTTTTCGTAATTTCTTCTTGTATTTTTTGAGGAACCTTTTCAAAATGTGCAGGTTCCATAGTATAGGTAGCTCTTCCAGAAGATAATGATCTTAACTGGGTAGAATACCCAAACATCTCAGATAATGGCACTTCAGCGGTTATTACCAAAGTTTTCTTTTGCATATCTTGGCCTAAAATTTTACCTCTTCGTTTGTTTAGATCACCTATAATATCGCCTAAATAATCTTCAGGTGTAGTTGCTATCACTTTCATTATAGGTTCTAAAATAACCGGCTTTGATTGCCTAGCAGCTTCTCTAATCGCCATCGATGCACAAATTTTAAAGGCCATCTCAGAAGAATCAACCTCATGGTAAGATCCAAAAACGATAGTGACTTTCATATCGACTAGATTATAACCTGCTAAAACACCTGTTGCTAGACCTTCTGTAATACCTTTTATTGCAGCTGGAATATATTCTTTTGGAATAACACCACCCACAATTTTATTAATAATTTCATTACCTTTGCCAGGTTCATTTGGTTCGACTTCTAAAACAACATGGGCATATTGACCACGACCACCAGATTGTTTAACAAATTTATTTTCAGCCTTTCCTGGTTTAGTAATAGTTTCTTTATAAGATACTTGAGGTTTTCCAACGTTCGCATCAACTTTAAATTCTCTAAACATTCTATCTCTTAAAATATCGAGATGTAGTTCTCCCATTCCAGAAATAATAGTTTGACCGGTCTCTTCATTAGATTTTACTCTGAAAGTTGGATCTTCTTCTGATAAAGAAGATAGAGCAATTGATAGTTTCTCTCTATCAGCTTTGGATTTAGGTTCAATCGCCATTGAGATAACAGGCTCTGGGAATTCCATTTTTTCTAAAAGAAGAGGTATGTTTTCAGAGCAAAGAGTATCGCCTGTTGTTGTATTTTTAAATCCAATACAAGCGGCTATATCGCCAGTGAAAAAAGCATCTTTATCTTTTCTTTGATTAGCATGCATCTCTAAAAGACGTGAAACTCTCTCTTTTTTATCTTTGGTGGTATTGATAATTGTTTTTCCTTTTTCTAAAACTCCGCTATAAATACGAATATAAGTTAGCCTTCCAACATATGGATCAGTAACAATTTTAAAAGCTAAAGCAGAGAATGGACTGTCATCAGAGGGTTTTATTTCCATCGGTTCATCAGTATCTAAATTGATACCTTTGACCATTCCTCTATCTGGAGGCGCTGGCATCCATTTAACAACAGCGTTTAATATTTGTTGAACACCTTTATTTTTAAAGGCTGAACCACAAAGTACTGGATTTATTTTGTTCCCGATTACGGCTTTTCTCATAATTGCATGAATTTCATCTTCGGTTAAAGAATCCGGATTTTCTAACACTTTAATCATGAATTCTTCATTAGTTTCATCAATAGTTGCCAGCTCATCTAAAAGCTCTGCACGCATTTTTTTACATTTTTCTTTTAAATTTTCAGGGATCTCTTGAGTTTCATATTCAGCTCCAAGCGTTTCTTCTTTAAAGATATAGGCTTTCATTGTGATTAAATCGACCATACCTTGGAAATTGCCCTCAGCTCCAATTGGACAATGGACAGGAATTGCATTAGCTCCTAATTTATCTTTCATAGATTCAACTGCATTAAAGAAATCAGCGCCTGTTCTATCCATTTTATTAACAAAAGCAATAATTGGAACGCCATAGGTCAGTGCTTGTCGCCAAACTGTTTCTGATTGAGGTTGAACACCAGCTACTGCACAAAAGACAGCAACAGAAGCATCTAAAACTCTTAGAGATCTTTCAACTTCAACTGTAAAATCCACGTGTCCAGGGGTATCGATAATATTAATCTTGCAATCATCCCAATAAACTGTTGTCGCAGCAGAGGTGATCGTGATTCCTCTTTCTTTTTCCTGTTCCATAAAATCCATAGTAGCAGCGCCTTCATGCACTTCACCAATCTTATGAACACGTCCTGAATAATATAAAATACGTTCGGTAACTGTAGTCTTTCCTGCATCAATGTGAGCCATGATGCCGATATTTCTTACTTTACTTAACTTGTCTTGATCTGAGCGTTTAGCCATTTATTTTTTTCCTCTAATTTTTTACCACTTATAATGTGCAAAAGCTTTGTTCGCTTCAGCCATTCTGTGGGTGTCATCTTTTTTCTTAATCGTAGCTCCTTGATTATTATAACAATCTGAGAGTTCGGTAATTAATCCTTCAATCATACTTCTGCCAACTTTTGATTTGGCATGCATAATTATCCATCTCATAGCCAGTGCATTTCTTCTCTCAGGCGCGATCTCAATTGGTACTTGATAGGTTGCTCCACCAATTCTTCTGGATTTGATCTCTAATGATGGTTTCGCATTTTCTAGTGATCTTTCAAAAGCCTCTAAAGGTTCATCTGAATTTGTTTTTTTAGCTAATCCTTCTATCGCTTTATACACTATTTTCTTGGCTAATGATTTTTTTCCATCATACATTACTTTATTAATAAATTTTGCAACCACCAAACTCTTGTAGAGTGGATCTGGCATAATCTTTTTCTTTTCAGCTCGACGTCTTCTCATGTTTTTTTCCTTATTTTTTTATTTTCACCTGACATCTTCAAGATGCCCACTCTCAAAAGAGAGCCTGGATAGTAATTAGATACTATTCAATGTTACTTAGGCCTTTTGGCTCCATATTTAGATCTGCTTTGTTTTCTGTTTTTAACAGCTGCAGTATCTAAAGTTCCTCTAACTATGTGATATCTTACTCCAGGTAAATCTTTTACCCTTCCTCCACGAACAAGCACAATGCTGTGTTCTTGCAAATTATGTCCCTCACCAGGAATATATGCAATCACTTCTTGTCCATTTGAAAGTCTGACCCAAGCAACTTTTCTTAAAGCGGAATTAGGCTTTTTCGGGGTTTTAGTTTTTACTTGCAAGCAAACGCCTCTTTTTTGTGGACATTTAGCGAGCGCTGGTGATTTCTTTCTTTTCTTAAGTTTTTTTCTCTTTTTTCGTATCAACTGATTGATTGTCGGCATAAAATCTCCCAAAGGTAATTAATTGCAATCATTTAGAGTGAAAATATAACTCAAAGTTCAAATTTTAGCAAAAAAAATCTCAACTTAGTCATTTATTTCCGAAAACCATTAAATGTTAAAATTTTAATGTTAATTATTGGTTAATTATTAAATCTAAAATTAAATATAATTAAAAATTAAATTTGCTTAATTAAATATAATAATAATACAATAATGTTTGGGGGCGGAGTTATAGAGCGAAGCTTACGACGCTAAGTTTGGAATTGTTTTGGTCTCATATGATCTTTGCCCCCTACTTTTTATAATAACGGCATAATAAATGAAAAAATTTTATCTAATAATATTTCTTTTAACGCCTATTTTATTATTTTCTAAGCCATTAAAAATAAAAGATATAAATCCAGTTATGGAGCGCATTTTTGAATATCATATCGAATTTAAAAATTATAATGAAACAGTAATTACAAGATCTTTCAAAC
>JAAKFJ010000089.1 GCA_011064745.1 Candidatus Anoxychlamydiales bacterium
TCTAAAGAGAAAAATCTCATCGATGAATCGGGCCGTTCTCTCTCATCTAAAATTGCTGAATTTTTCAAAAGCTCTCTAGATGACAAAATAGAAATAGAAGCCAAAAGCCTATCTAGCGCTAATATCCCCTCTTTTATCATGATAAAAGAAGAAGAGAGACGCTTAAAAGATTATATGCAATTTACTCAAAATACGACACTTCCAGCCACTCAAACCCTAGTTATAAATACCAACTCTAAAATCGTCGATAAGATCTACAGTCTCAATAAGTTAAAACCAGACCTAGCAAAACGCTTAGCCCAAGAGGTTTACGACAAGGCTCTACTCTCTCAAAAAGAACTAAAACCTCAAGATTTTGCTGCATATATCTCAAAATCTACCCAAAATTTAGAAGAGCTTTTAGACTTAATTAATTAAAATAATTGCTATATCCTTTTTTATACTTAAAAAAGATATAAGTCTTTTAAAATAAATTATCTATATATTAATAATTTTATTATCATCAAATCATTGAAATTAATAGCTAATTACCTTATAATACTTATTAAATATTAATAACATTTAATTAAGGTTTAATAAAAAAGCTTATGTCAACACCTGCATCAAATTATACCACTTTTTTTAATGGCCCTAATACGCTCTCACTTCGTGAAAACGTATCTCCTGAGGAATATCAGAATCTACATCAATATGTCCTAAAAAAGATAATGCAAGATAAAGATTACTTGTCATTTGCTGAAGAAGCGGGTCTTACCAGAGAAGTTGCTTCAAAAGTTATACCGATGATTAGCACTACCTCCGGTTTTACTATCATCCATGAAAATAAACCCTATTATCTAAAGTTAAATGCTAATTTAAGAAAAAAAATTCATAAAATGTTCAAATTTAAGCCACCAAAAGAACCTGAGCAACCAAAGCCTCCTGAAGCCCCCTCTGCAAGAGATAGCTTAAACGCAAAAGTAGAAAAAGCGCATCTTCCTAATAGCAGAGCTCCTTCTGAGGACATTAGTGGTAATGATACTGGTGGTCGTCCTGGCCCTGAAGGAACAACTAGCCACGATCCATCACTCGCAAAAACGCCTACAAGTGTATTAGATCCAGGATTAGCAGCTAGACTAAAACAAGGAGCTCATGAGCCTAAAACATTCCTGGACAACGTAGAGAAGAAGAAGGGGAGGAGCCGAGAGAGGAGCCGTACAAAGAGAAAGGATATTGATGATCTGAAGGGCTACAAACGAAGAACAAGAAAATTACAGCAGGCTTTGAAGGATTGAGTCATCAGAATCTGAGAAAGGATTTTTACAAACTTTTAGAGATATTAATTCTAGATTAAACGAACTATCAAAAAACCCTCTTCCGACGATATCAGATCTTTAAGAGATGATATTAAAAAGCACTTGCAAAATCTTAAAAATTTATAGATTAAATTGATAATAAATAAGCCATCTTATCTAAAGATAAAATGGCTTTTTTTTAATAAGATTAATTTGATGATTGATTAACTTCAGGCTCTATTGCAGATTGAACATCAGTGATTGAAGCTTTTAACATTTCGATTTTTGCTCCATCATATGTTTTTATAATAACTGTATTGTCAGTTACTTTATCAACAGTTCCGAGCATCCCCATAGCGGTAACTTTATCACCTTTTTTCATAGAACTTCGAAGCTGTTGAGTTTTTTTTCTTCTTTTTTGCTCAGGTCTAAGTAAGATGAAGTAAAAAAAGATTAAAGCTACAGCTAACATGATAAGAGTTTGCATATAGTTACCTCCACTTTTAGGAGCTGCTTCATCTGCAAAAAGCATCGTAGATGATAAAACAAATGGTATAGATAATAATTTTTTCATATATGTTCCCTATAAGGCTTGTTTTTAATTATAAGAATGCCTGAAAATAGCATCTAAATCAAGTGCTTTTTATAAGGTATTTTCTAAAACAGCAATATTTTCTATATGAAATGTTTGAGCGAACTGATCTATAGGGTGTAAAATTTTTAATTGATAACCATTTTCAGTCAGGATTTTTATATCTCTTGCTTGAGTTTTTGGGTTGCAAGATATATATAAAATATTTTTAGGCAATATCTTTAAGATATTTTCTATTGCTTCTAAAGAGAGCCCTCCTCTTGGGGGATCTATGACAATTAAATGAGGCTTTTCAAAATTTTTATCTTTTAGAATTTCATCTAAAATTAAAGAAACATCACCATTAATCATTTCAAAATTATTTATGTTATTTAATTTTAAATTATCTTTAGCCTGATTACATGAGTCTTGGTTGATTTCTATTGCTATAACTTTTTTTACAAATTTAGCTAGTATCATACCGATTGTGCCGGTACCTGAATATAAATCAAAAATTACTTTATCTTTGATTTCCTCTAAATTTAAATAATTTATAGCAAGTGAGTATAAATTTTGAGCTTGGATAGTATTTGGTTGAAAAAAAGAGTGAGGGCCTATTTGAAAACTTAATTTTATTTTACTTTTATCTACCTTGATGTAGAGATCTTCTTTTATAAAATCTTTGCCAAAAAGTTTTGTTAATTCAAAAGTTGTTTTTTCACCTTTTTTTGCTCTTTGTTCATTTAGGTAGATACTAAGGTTATTATCAGATCCAATAGCTTTGATAATTGAAGATATAAAATCTCTTTTCTGTTCTTCATCTAAAGTAGTAGATGTCGAGGTTGTTAAAACTACCATCTTATCTTTAGTATTTTTACCCTCTTTTAGGGTTAGAGTTCTTAAAAAACCCTCTCCATTAAAAAAGTTATATGCTGAAAAATCGCATCTTTCCCACCAAGTTTTTACTTCTTTTAAAACGTTAGAAAACCACTCATTTGCTAAAAAACATCTCTCTATATCTACAACAAATCTGCCCCCTAACATGATAAGGCCTAAATACATTGTTTTTTTTTGATTTTGAGAAAAAGAAAACTCCATTTTATTTCTATATTCAAAAATTTCTTTAGCTGGGAAGATTGGGTATAATTTTAGATTTGTTTTCTTGATATAATCTTCAAAGTTTTTAATAACTAATTTTTCTTTTTGTTTTAATTGCTCTGAATATTCTAGATTTTGCCAGCTGCATCCTCCACATATTTCAAAACTTTTACATTTAGGATTAATCCTATTTTTAGAAGGCTCAATTACTTTTAAGATTCTAGCCTTAATGTAGCCTTTTCTTTTTTTATTTAGCTCAGCTAATATTTTATCTCCAATAATAGCTCTTGAGATAACAATCTTAGTTCCATTACCATTAAAGGCAATCCCAACGCCTTTTTCATTAAATTTTTCTATATTAATTTCTAATTGCTTTTTAGCCATATCTGATTTTTTTAAATTTGAATTTTTAGATTATATAAGAGATTAAAAAAAGAGAGAAGTTTTAAAAAAAACTTCTCTCTTTTTAAATAAAAGAAAATTAAAAAATTTTTGAAAAAAAATTAACGTCGTTTTTTACGTCTTGTCGTTTTTCTTGCAGGTTTTTTAGTAGTTTTTCTTTTTTTAGAGCCTTTTTTTGCTTTTTTATCGCATTTTCTCTCTTCTGCAACAGATTCTTTTCTATATTTTTTTGCGACTTTTGCCAATTTTATAGAACCTGTTCTCACTCTTTGAGAAGCAGCTTTATTACCCCTCTCGGATTTTTTTAAATCTTTAGATATCTGCTCTAATGTAGAATGCATAGACTTGATCGTCTCTTTTAGCCCCATATTAAAACTCCTATATGTTATTTTTTTTTCTCTTTATTAATTTGAATAGTTTTTTTTGAAAATATTATTCAAGAGTTTTTTTTAATTTTTCAAAAATAAATTTTAAAAGTTTTTAAATAAACACCTTCAAAATAGGCTCAAAACCTAAAAAAATAAAAATTTTTCTTTCTTAAAATTCTTGATTAAAACTTTTTTTTCAAAGAAAAAAAATTGACAAGAACGTCACTTCTTACAATCATTAATATAATAAAACTATAAAAAAATTATGATAAGATTTTTCTTGAAGAGTGTTTTTATTTTTTTTCTCTTTTCAAATGCCTTTGCAATAATCGTTGGTAATCCTTCAGATCCGGGACTATTTTTAGATGGAATTTTTACATCTAAAGCAAAAAACAGCTCAATTCGAGCAAGTTATTTATATAATAACATCTATAAAGCAAAGTACCTAAATAACCTAAATTTAAAAGCAAAATCAGATGTAAAAATGAAGATTATAGCCTCTGTTTTAACTTTTAATGTTTATAATCGTTTAGATTTATATACCATCTTAGGCAAAGCTAACTACGAGTTTTTAGATGTTAATGATGCTCTTTCATTTAGCGATGCTGCTTTCGCTTGGGGAGCTGGTTTAAAACTGCTATTATTCAAAGGAAAAAATATAGATTTTTCTTTTGATGGTCAATATTTTTCAACAAAACAAAGATTTGATTTTTTTGTTGTTGAAAAACTCATCTACAACCTAATGGGGCCTTTTAAACATCATTTAGAAGAGATTCAGGGCTCGTTTGCAATTTCATATAAAACTCCTTTTTTAATTCCATATATCGGGGCTACTTTTATATACACCTTGAATACTGATTATTTTCCCTAT
>JAAKFJ010000009.1 GCA_011064745.1 Candidatus Anoxychlamydiales bacterium
CTATTTTTAATGTGCAATCTCTTTTAAGGTTTTTATGGATGATAGATATAAAATAGAAAAGAGCTTAGGCGCTGGCGGTATGGGAGAGGTATTTTTAGCCTATGATAAAAAGGCTAAAAGACATATTGCTTTAAAAAGGATCAGAAAAGACCTAGCGACAAAAGACATTGTTAAAAAAAGATTTTTAAGAGAAGCAAAGATAGCCTCTCTTTTATCACATCCCTCAATTATTCCGATCTATGATATCAATTTAAAGGACTCATATTATTATACAATGCCTTATGTTGAGGGCGATACTTTAAAAGAGATAATCAAAAAGACCAAATTAGATCCAACGCATAAGCTAGGCAGTTCAATACCCACACTTATTCGGATATTTTTAAATATATGTGAAGCTATTGGTTATATTCATTCAAGAAATATTCTGCACAGGGATTTGAAGCCGGACAATATCATCATTGGAAAATACGGCCAGGTCCTTATTTTGGATTGGGGTATTGCGAAATTCTTAAATGACAACGAAATTGATGAAGATATTGAAATCAAAAAAGAGGATCTTGAGCTAACGCAGATAGGAAAAGTGGCAGGTACAGTATCTTATATGGCGCCAGAGAGGGCTAAAGGACAACGTGCCAGTATACAATGTGATATTTATTCACTCGGTGCACTTTTATATTACATGTTAACGTTAGAGACCCCATTTAAGAGAAAAGATTTAAAGACATTTAGAAAGAATATGAATCTTGAAAAAATTTTAAACCCGATGGAAAGAGCGCCACACAGAGACATTCCTAAAAAATTGGCTGATATTTGTATGAAGTGTATAGCAAAAGATAAGAAGAATCGGTATCAAAGAGTTGAAGATTTGATAGTTGATATTGAAAACTATATTGAAGGTAGGCCTGAGTGGATACTAACCGCTAATTTAGACATCAAAAATATTGAAGATTGGCAATTTCAAGAAAACATACTTTTAGCAGAGCATGTTGCGATTTCAAAAAATACTGATTTTGCTCAATGGATAAACTTAATGGTTTCAAAGCTTGCTTTTTCTACCAATATTAAAATTGAGGCTGATATATCTTTAGATAAATGGTCAAATGGATTGGGATTTTTCTTAAATATTTTAAAAGATCAAAACAATTTCAGAGTTGAAGAGAGTTATAAAGTTTGGTTTAATTTAGAGAGTAAAGATACTGAGATTTCACGCTCTAACGTATTGATTTTTCAAGACAAATTAAAGATAAAGCCAAATACATCGCATCATCTAGTTATAGAAAAGGTAGACGATACTTTAAATCTTTATTTAGATAAAAAACTAATAATTTCGCATATGAATCATCTGCCTTTAAGGGGTAGTTTTTTTGCAATAGCCTATAAAGATACTAACTTTTCTATAAAGAACTTAAAAGTCTTTACCTCTTCTTACAATGTGATGGTAAATTGTTTAGCAATTGCCGATGCTTTTTTTGCAAAAGAGGATTATGACACAGCTATTAAGGAATATCAAAAAATTGCTTTTTCATTTCCAGGTAGAAAAGAAGCCTTGGAGGCTACATTTAGAGCTGGAATTTCTACTTTAGAAAAAGCGAAGAAAACAAAATCAATAAAAAATAAACAAGAGCTTATAGATAACTCTTTAGAGGAGTTTGAAAAGCTGCACTCCACCCAATCTGAGCCACTCGAATATCTCGGCAAATCCTTAGTCTATTTAGAAAAGCAAGATTTTGAAGAAGAAGCCAAATGCTTAGAGTTAATGATTCGAAAATTTAACAAACACCATCAATCTCCAATTGTTAAAGAATATATAATTTATAGGATGCATCAAAGCGCTTTTCAAAATAGAGAAGCGGCCTTTAGGATAATTTTAATAGCATTGAGATTCATTCCAAACATCATAGATAACGTTGATTCAAAAAAGTTAATTAATAGATTAGATGAGCATTTAGAAAAGCTCTATTTTATAGAAGATTCTAAAAATATTACTCATCAATTCTCTTTAAAATTTGCTTTTTTCTTAAATAAGATTAGCTCAATTTTAGAAATGCTCTCTGATTTAGATTTTGATGATGTAAATATTGAAAATGCTATTTTTGCTCTTCTAGAGTTAGATCAAATAAAAGAAGCTGAAATAGCACTAGAAACCTACAAAGAAAAGCTTAAAAAAAGTTCTTTTAATCTTTTAAAATTAGCCTTTGATGTGCCTTATGAAACTGCTTTAAAAAAGCTATTATCTAATATCGATAAAAAACCGTCTGTTAAAGAGCTAAGGGTTTTGATTTTTTTACTTGAAAAACTAATTGATGAGAAAAAAACATCTTCGGTAATTGAAAGCTTTGAAAAGATAAAAAAGCTAAATATCGACAAAGCTTACCAAAATTTATTAGATAGTCTTTTAGTTAGATCCTATCTTTTTCAAAATAAGATAAAATTAGCTTCTAAAATTTTTAATAAAACCTTGATAGAAAAAATCTCACAAGAAAACAATCCTTTGCATTTTTTATATGGCCTTTGGCTTTATAAAAATGAAGGCTCTTCTATAGCAAAATCGTTTTTCTCAGGCCTTTTAGATGTTGCAAACCCTAGCTCGATCGCAATATCTACGCATTTTATATCTTCTAAAAATAAAGATTTTTTAAATAGATCTTTTTATTTTGAAAAGCGAAGACTTTTGAAAGACCTTCTCTTATATAGCTTGATTTTGAAAAACAAAAACATTTTGAAACAAGCTCAAAAAATCATTACGCACTAACCGGTGCTGCTATAAATTTGTTTTTTACTTTTTGAAAAAGAGAAGGTGCTACTTCTTCTTTTTGCTGCAGTTGTAATTGATAGAGTTTAAATGCTGCTATTACTGTTACTGAAGAGGCAATTGTTATAAGATTTGTAAACATAGCAAATCCGAACCATCCACAAGTAAATAGAATCGCACCTATAGCAAAAATCGCAATATTTTTAGCTAAATTCCAAAGAGTATTTTTTCTCTCAGATTTTGCTTTTATTGGATCTTTATTCTCAGGTTTTCTCAAATCAGAGATATTATCACGAATTCTTTTAGCAAAGCTAAACATTAAGGTGGCTCCACTAATTGATGTTACCCAACTCATTGTATAAGCTTTCAAAGACAATAGTCCTACACTAGAACACCAAGCTGTTGTCTCAGCTGCGCTATTAACTGTATCAGAGGTTAAAGAAGCAACATCTTGACTTACAACTTTTCCATTTAGATGGTTTTTAACATTTTTCATATTAGCCATAAAATCTAATACATTAAATGCATCGAACATCTTTGGGAAAATATCAAGACCTGCTTTTGTTGAAGCTGTATCAATTCCTGTAAGGTGTTTATTCCCAACAAAGATACTATTGAAAGTTTTAAAAATCTCTCTCTGCTCTTTGTTAAAAAAATCTACTACTGTATCCATAAAGTCTTTTTTTACTATTGCTATATTTGGCATAAGCATCTCCTCGCTACAATGTGAGTTAAATGGTCGAGATTTTATAGAATAGTCAATTAAAAAAAAACAAAGATTTTTTTTTAATTTCATTTTTTTGACATTCTTCATTTTTTTTGCTACCTTATATAGATTAAAATTTTTAGCCCTTAAAAATATGTCTGATTTAAATAAGAGTTATGATCCTAAAAAAGTCGAAGAGAAATGGTATAACTTTTGGGAAGATAATGCCTTTTTTAAAGCTGATAATAAAACTAAAAAAAAAACTTATTGTATAATCTTACCGCCTCCTAATGTCACAGGTCAGCTTCATATGGGTCATGCACTTGTTAATACCTGCCAAGATATTTTAGTTAGATACAAAAGAATGCAAGGTTTTGAAACTCTTTGGGTACCTGGAACTGATCATGCTGGGATAGCAACTCAGAGTGTAGTTGAAAAACATCTAATAGCAACGCTTAAAAAAAGAAGAAAAGATTTTACAAGAGAAGAATTTTTAAAACATGTTTGGCAATGGAAAGAGGACAAGCAAAACATAATTTTAAATCAGCTAAAAAAGATTGGATCATCGCTTGATTGGTCAAGACTTCGTTTCACAATGGATGATAATAGTAATAGAGCTGTCAGAACTACTTTCAAAAAGATGTTTGATGAAAAGCTTATTTATCGAGGAGATTATTTAGTTAATTGGGATCCTATTACTCAAACGGCACTTGCTGATGATGAGGTTGAACATGAAGAAAAAGATTCTTTTTTATGGTATTTCAAATACCCTCTTGCTAATAGAAAGGGACATATTACAATTGCTACTACCAGACCAGAAACTATGTTGGGAGACACAGCTATTGCTATTTCTAGCAAAGATGAAAGGTATTTTTCTTATGCTGGTGAAAAAGTAATTTTACCATTTGTTAATCGAGAGATACCGATCATTGAAGATAGATTTGTAGATCCTAAATTTGGAACAGGCGCTGTAAAAATAACTCCTGCCCATGATTTTAATGATTATGATGTAGCACTGCGTCATGATCTGCCTATCATCAATATTATGACACCTGATGGAAGAATAAATGAGAATGGCAAAGAGTTTTTTGGCCTTAGCATGCAAAAAGCAAGACTCGCAATTGTTGAGAAAATGAAAAAGCTAAATCTTTTAGAAAAAGTCGAACCCTACAAGTTAAGAGTAGGCATCTCATATCGTTCAAAAGCAAAAATTGAGCCTTATCTTTCTAAGCAATGGTTTATTAAGATGACACCTTTTAAAAATAAGCTGATGAGCGCTATCAAAGAAAAAAGAATAAATCTAATTCCTAAAAACTGGGAGAACACTTATTTTCATTGGATTGATAATTTAAGAGACTGGTGTATATCTCGCCAGCTTTGGTGGGGACATCAAATACCTATTTGGTATTCTGTAGAAGATCCCGATGTAATGATTTGCTATGCTGGAGAAGGATCTCCTCAAGAAGTTAAACAAAACCCTGATAAATGGGTACAAGATGAAGATGTACTAGATACCTGGTTTTCATCAGCTCTTTGGCCATTTAGTTCACTTGGATGGCCAGACAAAACAGCCGATCTAAAAACTTTTTATCCAACCTCTATTTTAATAACAGGACATGACATTTTATTTTTCTGGGTGGCTAGAATGATAATGATGGGAGAATATATCATGAAGGAGGTCCCTTTTCATGAAACTTTCATCCTGGGACTCATTTATGGTAAATCCTATTTTAAAAAAGAAAAAGATGGATCTGTCACCTATTTAAATTATGAAGACAAAAGAAAATATGATCTTGGTGAAAAACTACCAAAAGATATTTTTTCTAAATGGGAAAAAATGTCTAAATCTAAGGGGAACATAATCGATCCATTAGAGATTATTGACACCTTTGGCACTGATGCTATGAGAATAGCTCTCACCTCATCTATTACCCACTCAAGACAGATAGATTTAGATCTGAGAAAATTTGATGAATTTAAAAATTTTGCTAATAAACTTTGGAATGCAACTAGATTTATATTTCTAAATCTAGATGAAAATAAGGAGAAAAATCTATCTTCTTTAAAGACAGAGGATATCGAAAAGGGTTTGGATTTAAAAACTCTTAGCTTAGAAGATAAGTGGATTTTAACAAGGCTTAATAAAACGATAAAAGATCAAATAGATCATTTTGAGAATAAAAATTTTGATAAAAGCGCGATAAATCCTTATCAATTTTTCTGGGATGATTTTTGCGCATACTACTTAGAGATGACAAAGCCTTATCTTTTTGGAAAAGAAAAAGTAAATTTAAGACAAAACAAACAAAAGATTTTGCTTTTTGTTTTATTTGCTTGTATAAGGTTAATGCATCCTATTGCGCCTTTTATTACTGAAGAGATTTTCTCAATTATAAAATCCAAATTTCCAAAGCTAAAGCTCACTAAAAACATC
The DNA here is from genome assembly GCA_011064745.1 of Candidatus Anoxychlamydiales bacterium. Classification (GTDB taxonomy): domain Bacteria; phylum Chlamydiota; class Chlamydiia; order Chlamydiales; family SM23-39; genus JAAKFJ01. The sequence goes on from JAAKFJ010000009.1 coordinate 5,893, forward strand.
GATCCTTATACCCATGATTTTATTGAAGCTTTAAGTAAAAAAGCGTGCATTGTAGCTAATTATCCAAAAGTTTTAGAAAAAGAAGATAAACAAACACTTGAAAATTTTGATTTTTTAAAAGAGGTTCTACATAAAGTTAGAAATATTAGATCCGAGATGAACATACCTTTGGGGCAAAAAACCGATCTTTTTATTTTAGAAAAAGATAACTTAAACTTATCTACTCTCTTGAAAGACAATGAACATATCATAAAACCCCTTGCCAAACTAGAAAACATAAACTACACAAAAGAAGAAAGTAAGCTCCCAACGGGCGCTACAACTATCTGCAAAAATTTAAAATTCATTTTACCCCTGCCAAAAGAGCTACTTGAAAAAGAATTTAAACGATTAGAAAAAGAAAAAGAAAAACTCCTATCTCAAATTGAGAGTGCAAAAAAAAGACTCTCTAATGAGACTTTTTTATCAAAAGCCCCTAAAGATGTGATAGAAAAACTTAACTTTTCTTACAAAGAAGCTAATAATAAGTTGCAAGAAATTAACGCAAAGTTAAAATCTTATAAATAAATTTAAAATCACTAATAAGTTGTATTGAAAAAAGGCAAAAATTATGTCAGTATCAGGAATGGTATCTTTTACATTAACTCAAGATATTTTAGATAATCCAGAGCAATATCCTACTCTTTTAATAAATAAACTATCTAATTGCTCTATCTGTATGGATGAGTTCTCAGCAGAAGAGATCATTTTAGCAAGTAATGCATGTCGACACTATTTTCATCATGATGAACTTTTAAAATGGGTAGATATGTCTCCTAAAAAGGCTGTACATTACAGTACAACTATTAGACTTAAACCTTCTTGTCCTAATTGTAAAATTGAATTAAATGCAGAAAACATAACTAAGCTTACCCAAGAAGAGGTGCTAGCGATAAGAACAGATCCTATAGAAGATGAATCTTCAAAAGAAGAAGAGATCTCTGATGCAACTAGTGATCTAAATGAACTTGAAAAAGAACCCTTGGTCAATAAACCCCCCAATCCTAATTATTCTAAAGAAAAATTACACAAAGTCGTAAAAATTGCCGCAATAATAACTCTAGCAGCAGCATTGATTTTTTTATCTGCAAAAGTTCTGCAATCTTAGAGAAAATCGATCTATATCTTTAATTAATCTCAAAATCTTTTTGCTTGATTTTCTTTAAACTTAATTTTTCTTTTTTCAAGACATTCAAAAAGATATCACTTTCCTCTACCACAACATTGGCAAGTAAAAATAGACCTATTAGATTTGGTATAGCCATAAAGCCATTCATTATGTCCGCAAGTGGCCAGACAAGCTTGATACTAGAGATGGCTCCTAAAAATATCACCATAATAAAGACTACTCTAAAGTAGATAAGATATTTTTCTTTGAAGAGAAACTCGAAACATTTTTCTCCATAATATGACCAGCCAAGGATTGTAGAAAAACCAAATAAGACAAGACCGGTAGCTACAATATGTTCACCGAAAGGTATAATAGAGGAAAAAGCTCTCATTACAAGAGGCGCTCCATTTAATAGCTCACCAGATGCAACTTCAAGCCCAACAACATTAGTAACAGACAAGACTAAAACAGTTATTGTACAAACAATAAAACTCGATAAAAATACCCCTGACATAGAAATAAGGCCTTGTCTGCCTGGTAAATCTGTTTTAGCAGCAGCAGAAGCGATAGGCGCACTACCAAGACCGGCTTCATTTGAGGATATTCCTCTGGCTATCCCCATCTGAATAGCGCTCATGATACCGGTACCTATAAGACCTCCCCCAGCCGCTTTCATAGTAAAAGCACTTTTAACTATCAGAGCAAGTCCGCCTAAAATATATTTGTATTTGATTATTATAATTGCAAGTCCGCCTGTGATATAAATCATTGCCATAATAGGAACGAGATAAGCATTAACTTTGCCAAGACTTTTAATACCCCCTAAAATTACTACTCCAGACAAAACAGCAATTATAACACCAGATATATAAGGAGAAAGGTTTGTTAACTCAAAGAGAGCATCTGAAATAGATTGAGCTTGAATGAGATTGCCTCCAGCAAAAGACGCAAACATCCCAAAAACAGCAAACGTAGCCCCTAACCATTTTAGGTTAAGTCCACGATGGATGTAATACATAGGACCGCCTGCCATCTTATTTTTCTTATCCGTAATTCTGTATTTCACAGCTAAGATAGCCTCTGCGTATTTTGCAGCCATACCAACAAAAGCAACTACCCACATCCAAAAAATAGCTCCAAAGCCACCGGCAACAACAGCTGTAGCCATTCCTGCAATACTTCCGATACCAATCGTTGCAGCGAGTGCTGTCATTAGAGATTGAAATTGTGAAATATCTCCCTTAGCTTTATTATCACTCCTTGTAAAAGCTAGCTTTAAAGATGTAAAAAGATATCTGATTTGCATACCCTTTAATCTAAAAGTGAGATAAATACCCACCCCTAAAAGAAGATAGATCAAAAATGAGTTCCACAAATAAAAATCGAACTTTTCAAAAAAAATAATAATCTTTTGCATCAAATTAACTTTTCAGACTTTAAAAACCTATAGGCTATATCATACACCTTTTGTTTTTTTTCATCTGCCAGATAGTTCAGTTTTTTAATTTTCTCATCAGTAATTATTCCTTCTAATTTTTTTAATTCGCTAGCTAGATTTGGATATTTTTGCAGCACTTCTTTTCTAACGATTGGAGCCGCTATATATGATGGCATGGCTTTTTTATCATCTTTTAAAATGGTAAGATCATATTTTTTAATTCTGCTATCAGTAGCAAATCCATTTGCGAGATCTATTACTCCATGAGCTAAGGAAAAATACATCAAAGATTGATCCATTAACTTATAATTTACATCTAAATCATAATTTTTGTTTATTGATGCAACTTCCTCTCGTACGGAAAATTCAGGATCAAAAGCAATTTGCATTTTATTTTTCTTAATATGATTTGAAAGATCGCTAATTGAAAATATTTTTAATTCTTTCGTTTTTTTTCTGTCCATCAAAAGAACATAAGCATTTTCAAAACCAAAAGGCTCTAACCACTGAATTTCAAACCTTTTATCAAAAACGTTTTTTAGATAGCAGTGCATCTTTTGATTATCTAGCTTTCTTTGGTCTTTTAAGATAGCATACATAGCCGTTCCCGTGTATTCGGGGTACATATCAATATCTTTTGATCTCAAAGCTTCAAAACAAATTAAGGTACCTTCCAAATTAAATTTACGTTTCACTTTAATATCGGTATTTTTTTCTATTAGAGTCGCTATTATTTCGGCTACGATTTGATTTTCTGTACAATTTTTAGATCCTATTACAACAACATTTGAGCTGCTTTGTGTTTGATAAATACTTGTAAAAAGAATAGAAATAGTTAGAAATACAAAAATTCCAATTAAAATAAAAAAACGTTTTTTTAAAATTGCCATTTAAAAATTCTACTCCTTTGCAAAAACTAGCCATTTACTTAGTATTGATATCAGCCAATCAAAAAATAGTGCTAAAATTGCAGCCGGGAGGGTTCCTGCGATGATTAGCTCAATTTGCATGGATCTCAAACCTTGCATAATCAGATCACCAAGACCGCCAGAGCCGACTAAAGAGGTTAGAGTTGCCATACCTATTGTCCAAACAAGTGATATCCTAATACCAGTTATAATAAGGCCTAAAGATAAGGGTAGTTGAACTGAGAATAATATCTGATAAGGTCTCATCCCCATCCCTTTTGCTACTTCGATCATAGTTGGATTGACCTGTTTTATCCCATAGTAAGTATTAGCTAAAATTGGTAAAATCGCATATAAGCTAAGCACAATTATTGATGGAAAAAACCCTGTCACTGGCAGAGGAAAAAAGGTTCTTATAAAAACTAGGGCTACGACTAATAGTGCAATCAGAGCAAGACCTGGAATGGTTTGCACGATCGAAGTTAATTTTAAAATAAAAGTGGCAAGTTTTCTAAATCTTGTTTTTGCTAAGAGAATTCCGAGAGGGATTGCGATTATAATAGAAATAAAAAGAGAATACAAACTAAGAAGCATATGCTCAAAAGTTTTGATAAAAATATAGCTCGTAAAAAGTTTAGATATATCCATTATACTTTTTCTTTTTCTTTTAAAAGATTAGAAATAGAGTTTAATAAATCTTGTTTTTGCAAAATCCCAATAATTTTTTTTCTATCAAAGATCGCAATATCACTAAGTTTCGTTTCTTTAAATAGATCCATAGCTTCTATTATCGAACTTCTAAGGGTTAATGAATTATTTTTTCCTTCAAAAAGAGAATGATTTTGATTGTTATTTTTTTTAATAACCAATTCTTTAATTGAAGTGGTCATTAAACTTAACTGAAATTTATGACGTCCTAAAAATTGTTTTACTAAATCGTTTTTTGGATTGTTAACTAATTTTTTAGGGGTAGCTATCTGCAAGATTTTTCCTTTATCCATTAGGGCTATGGTATCAGCCATTTTCACAGCCTCAAAAACATCATGAGTAACAAAAACTACAGTTTTTTTAATATCCGATTCTAGTTCGATAAATTCATTTTGAACTTGTTCACGAGTGATAGGGTCCAACGCGCCAAAAGGTTCATCCATTAAGATTATAGGAGGATCGGCAGCGATAGCTCTTAAAACTCCTATTCTTTGTTTTTCGCCTCCGCTTAATTGTCTTGGAAATCTATGTTTATATTCACTAGGGTCAAACCCAAAAAGATCTAAAAGTTCATCAACTCTTTTATTTATTTTTTCCTTATTCCATTTTAAAAGTTTTGGAACTATAGAAATATTTTCAAAAACGTTCATATGATTAAAAAGCCCGATATATTGAATAGCATAGCCGATTTGACGTCTCAGCTCGATTGGATCGATATTTTTAATATCTACTCCATCAATAAAAATTTTACCAGAAGTTGGCGCCGTAAGTTTATTGATCATCCTCATAGTGGTGGTTTTTCCACTACCAGAAGTGCCCAATAGGACTAGGGTTTCTCCTTTTTTAATCTCGAAGCTAATGTTATCTATAGCGACTAAATCATTGGAATATATTTTTGATACATGTTGAAATTTTATCAAAAAAAATAATCTCCTTTAGGCTTTGATATATTTCAAGCCAGCTGCTAAAATGTTAAAGTTTATCAAAGAGCTCAAATTAAACACAAATGAAACGCTTTTTTTTACCTTCCTTCAAGGAGTTAAAAAATAATTATCCTTTAGATGACTATCAAAAAAAATTTATAAACTATTCAAAAACTTTTTGCCGAGATATTTTTAATAAATCATCTAAAAAATTAGTTGTAATCACAGGGCCCTGCTCTATTCATGATGAAGGAGAAACTCTTTTATATGCTGATAAATTAAAAACCCTTCAAAAAGATCTTAAAAATATTTTTTTAGTAATGAGAGTTTTTTTTGAAAAACCAAGATCTAAAAACTCTTGGAAGGGCTTTTTATATGATCCAAAATTGGATAAATCAAATAACATCCAAGGTGGCATCACAAAAGTTAGAAAACTTCTTTTAAAAATAACTACTAAAAAAGTTCCTATTGCAACAGAGCTTTTAGATCCTAATTTATCGAGTTATTTCGACGATTTAATTTCATGGGGATTTATTGGAGCGAGAACCTCCGCCTCTACTTTGCATCGTCACTTAGCCTCTTCATTGAGAATTCCTGTTGGATTTAAAAATGCTTTAGATGGTGATGTTGAGATCGCTATTAACGGTGCTATAATTGCTAAAAACACTCAAAATTATGTCTCCTTTGATGAAAACGGGAAAATTTGCCAAATAGAATCTTTTGGCAACAATTTCTCTCATATAGTTTTAAGAGGTTCTAAAACTCAAATTAACTACGACAAAAAATCTTTAGATCAAGTACTAAAACAAATGAAAAGTAGAGAGCAAGAATTTTCAATTGTCATCGACTGCTCACATGGCAACAGCCCAAACTCTCATGTCGATCAAATCAAAGCCTTTAGATATTCAATAAAAACCTATCTAGAAAAAAGATATCCTATTATCGCCTTAATGTTAGAGAGTAATTTAAAAGATGGAAAGCAAAAGCTTACTCCTCTAAATTTAAGATTTGGGCAATCTATCACTGATCCTTGTATAAATTTTGAAAAGACAAAAGAGCTGATTTTAGAGGCAGACAAAATGCTTAAAAAGCCTTTGCCTCTTCTATCCGAGAGTTAATATCTTCATCTTCATTAATTTCGATTAGTTCTTTCCAGAACTGATGTTTCCACTCATCGACTAGAGTTCCATCTTCATTAAAAATATCAATTTTATAGGTTAATATTTTTTTAGATTTATCATCTGTATCATCTTGAAACTTATATCTGAGATAGCCTCTTTTTCTTGTAATTTTATTAGAAAATATATCCTGTTTATTATCCCAGAATCTAACGGTTAGAATCATATTCAAATTCTCTCTATAAACACTCAAAGGAAAGTCCCAAGCAATTGATAGGGTTTGTCCATCAGGCGGATGCTGTTGTCTATAATCCGGTGTTCCTACATGAGTAGACGCCAGATAATTTCTATCCATCTTTTCATGTTGAACATATAAATTATTTTTATAACAAGACGTTAAAAAAGGTAGAAAAAGCAATAAATATTTAATTTTCATAAGATATAATCCAACTCACTTGCATTTTTGCAATAAAAAGATTAACATTTTTGATTACAAAGATCAATTTTAACATTTTTACATGCAAAAAAATCAAAGTGTAACAGCGGTTGTTTTTTCTGAAGATCGGAAACAAGTTTTGCTTATAAAAAGAAGAGATGTTCCTGTCTGGGTTTTACCCGGTGGTGGCATTGAGAAAGATGAGACTTTAGAAAATGCTACTTTAAGAGAAGTTTTAGAAGAAACAGGTTATACAACAAAAATATATAGAAAAGTTGGTGAATATACCCCAATTAATAAATTATCAAAATTTACTCATCTATATGAATGTGAAATTATCTCAGGAAAAGCGGCTATTTCAGATGAGACAAGAGAGGTAAATTTTTTTGATATAGAAAATCTTCCGAAACTTATTCCTCCTCCTTATCCTGAATGGATAGATGATGCTAACAAAAATGAAAAAAGTTTAATTAAAAGAGAGCTAAAATCAGTTAATTACTTATCGTTAATCAAAAATCTTTTCTTGCATCCAATTCTAGTTATTAGGTTTTTAATGACGAAAGTGGGGCTTACTATCAACTCTTAAAAAAGAATTAGCCAACAATCTTTATTACACTAAAGATATTAATAATTAATGATTTACAAAATAAATACAAAAAATAGATAATATTTTTGAAGAAAAGCGAAGCTAATACACTTAACTTCGCTGATACTATACTAGATTTTAAGCTTGAATTCTTTACTTTAAGGCATTAAAAGCAGAGTAAACTTTTTCTTTTCTTTCTTGCAACTCATCAAACGCAAAATCGATGAAACAAAGCATATTTTCACCTTCTTCATTTCTGAAATCATTGATGAAGTGTTTCAAGTATTTTATAGGATTTTCTTTAAGGTGATCTTTTGGATCAGGTATACTGAAACCAGCAAAAGCTGTTTTAATAACCGTCATCAAATCGTATCTTTCATATCTATTCATTTCTTTCTCACCTAGTCGAGTTCCGAAAAGACCTTGAATTTTCTCAATTTCAGCGGTAATAGTCTTTTCTAATTCCTCAAGCAGATCCATCCTACTTTGAAGATCTTGCATCTCAGTATTAAATAGCCCATCGTAGGCCGTTCTTCTAATTATGCTAGACATTATATTATCTCCTTTTTTAATTGAATTATAAGCGTTGCTGTATAAGTCTAAGACTTTATTGATTATCAATAACTTATGATTTGATATATTTTAATTTCACTTTTCATAGTTTGCTGATATGTAATGGTTTGCATTTTTGAGGAGTTGACTTAGGCTGTGTTGCACAAGTCCCTAAATACGGACAATCATCAAATAACCCATTTTTTTTAATTAACAATTATTGCTTTTTAATAAAAATTATTATATAATTTAATATTATTATTTAATGCTATTTAGAGATATTTACTATGTCATATGAAAGTAATTTAAAAGTTTTAACCAGTGTAAATTTAAATAAAGATTTACTCGAATATTCTAATGAATCATTTCATAAAGTTGGATCTTTAAAAAAAATTATATATATTGTAAAAAACATTTTCAATACATTAATCTTTTCTTATAATAATGCTTTTGAAAATTGCAAACTTCATCAAGTTGCTCATCATATTTATGCTTTTTTAGAAATCAACAATAAAAAATTAACCAAAGATCAATTCTCATTTATTAAAAAACATTTTGAGGTCCTTCATAACAAAGCAAAAAAAAGAAATAAAACTTGCGTTGGTGACTTGAATTTTGTAAAGACCCTTATAGAAAAGCTCGAAAAAAGTAAAAAGAATAAATCTTGGTTTTCATCAAAGTGAGACGTTAAAAAAGAACGTGTACAATCGGATTTTGTTGGAATTAATCCTTTGATTCAAAAACAAAAAAATCAACTAAATCAATTCGTAAAATGGCAACGAGATAAACAATGGTCAAATTTACATAAATCACATTTCGATTGGTGGATGTTTCCAATAAATCAAACCTCTAGAGGACAAGGTGGTAAATACACTGTAAATAATAATCACATAAAGACTTTATCACAAAATTCCACTTTTATTTCAGATTATCGAAAAGGTGTAAAATACTTTTAGAAGCCTGGGGATGGGATATAAAAAATCATAAGAAGCTTTCTTCGCTAAGCAAAGGGCAAGGATGGAATAATCACGACGTAAGACTTGCTAAAGTATTGCAATCATTAAAATTATTCGATGAAAATGATTTGCTTAAAGAAGTTAAAAAGTTTACTCAAAATTTGATAAAAGAAAAAAAATTAAAGCCTTCGAAATGGATAAGATCTTTGCTTTAAAATTTTGCTAAAAAAACGAGTTATTCATTTATCACTCTTTAAAGCTTTTAAAAATTTTACCATTAAACAAATATTTTGACATCCTCCTCTCCCTAAAGGAAGAGGATTCCCTAGCTAAAAGCTAAGTTCCTGATTCACAGTTCGTTGCTTTTTTAGGATCTTCTAAAAAAGTCTTACACAAACTCCACAGGCTTACATTCCCGAGTGTCCCTCGGTACTTTTCTTTTATCTCTGTTATTGCTTTATCTAAAACGTTTTTAGCAGCATTTTCATCTCTATTATTTACAATATGACAATTGGGGCAATTCCATTTTCTAACCGATAATGCAAGTGTAGCCAATTTATGTCCGCAACTATTACATGTTTTGGAACTTGGAAAAAAAGTATCTACTTGAAAAAAGATTCTTTTATACCATTTAGATTTGTATTCTAAAAATGTAATGAGTTGTTTCCAACTTACATCTGAGATTGATGCAGCTAAATGTCGATTTTTTAACATATTTTTTATATTTAGTCTCTCTGCTGCTATAACTTGATTTTCGTTTACTAGCTGCCAAGATAGTTTATGTAAAAAATCTAAACGTTTATTTTTTATATATAGATGAAGCTTTGCTAATTTTTTCCTAGCTTTTATTCTATTTTTTGATTTTTTAAGTTTTCTAGATAAGCTTTTTTGTCTAAGTCTTAATTTTTTTAGAGCTTTATTTAATAGTTTAGGATTTTTTGTGCTTTTTCCATTGCTATCTGTAATAGTATCAATTATGCCTAAATCTATTCCTATTTTCTTCTTTTTAAAGTCTAAGGGCTCTATTTTTTCTTTTACTATTATTGAAATGTAATATGTATCATCATTCTCTTTTGTTATCGTTAATGATGTTGGTGCATCTTTAAACTTTCTTGACCACCGAATATTTAATGGCTCTTTCATTTTTGCTAATGTTATTTTGTCATTTTCATATATGAAGGATGTTTTCATATATTTTGCACTTTGACGGTTTCTTTTCTTTTTAAAATTGGGGTATTTTGACTTTTTTTTAAAAAATGAAATAAATGCTCTATCTAAATGTCTTAAAGATTGTTGCAAACATACAGAAGAGATCTCTTTTAGCCAGGGATTTTTTGTTTTTAAAGAAGTTAAAAATTTTGAGGTATCATTGTAATTAATAGATTTTTTTTCTTCTTTATATGTTTTAGATCTCAAATCTAAAAAATGGTTGTAAACCATTCTTGTACATCCAAAAGTTTTTTCAAGTATTTCTTTTTGCTGCTTTAGAGGATAGAATCGATATTTATAGGCTTTTTCAACTAGCTGAAACATATTAAATTTTTGCTACGTATTTTAAAGTTTTATCTATGTATAGTCAAGCTTAAAAAAATTATTTTTTAGCCTCTCATCTCTGCCCTAAAGAACAGAGTTTTCGAGGCTATTTTTAAGATAAATATCTGATTTTTCTACAAAAACCAAATACACCGTTTTACTCAATTATTTAGATTTTTATTTAAAAAAAGTTTGGCTTAAAAATTAATTGCTAAAAAGATTTTAATATAAAGAATTTATAGCTCTATTTTTTATTAATAATTTGAACAGATGAAGAGGTGCCTAATCTATTCGCGCCCGCTTCTAAAAATAAAATAGCATCTTTATAAGTTTTTATCCCACCAGAGGCTTTAATACCAAAATCATCACCCACTGAATTTTTCATAAAAATAATATCATCGACTTTAGCGCCAGCTTTTGCAAAACCTGTAGATGTTTTAACAAACTTTGCACCAGCGAGTTTGGCTATTGTGCAAGCAGATGCTATCTCTAATGGATTTAGATAGCAGGTTTCGATAATAACCTTAACAGGCACATTTTGAGCAGCTTTGACAACTTTGTTTATGCCACCGAAAACTTGTTTGTAATTTTTATCTTTTAGAGCTATGACATCTATTACCATATCTAACTCTTCGGCGCCATTATCTATTGCTTTTTTTGCCTCTAAAGCTTTTTCATCGGGAGATTTATTACCCAATGGAAAATCTACAACAGTGACAGCAAGAGGTTTTTTATCTTTTAGTTTTTTGACAACTATGGGTAAAAATTCAGGAAAAACAACAACAGCTTTAAATGAATATTTGATTGCTTCGTCGCAAAGTTTTTCGATCTCTTGATCGCTTGCATCTTTTTTAAGAAGGGTATGATCTATATATTTGGCAATATCATCCATAAGGACCTAGCATGTTTTTAGGGTTTACAATCTCATCAAATGTTTTTTCATCCATCATATTAAGATCTTTTGCGGCTTGTTTTAAAGTTTTATTTTTACTATCTGCTTCGAAAACAATTTTAGAAGCTTTTTCATACCCGATAGATCTATTTAGAGCAGTTGCTAGCATTAAATTTTTATCCAAGTTCTCTTTTATTCTTAAAAGATTTGGTTTTATACCTTTTAGACAATGTTCTAAAAAGGTATAAGACACATCTGTAATTAGCTTTATTGATTGGATTAAGTTATAGACTTTAACAGTACGCAGTACATTTAGTTGAAAATTTCCAGAAGCATTTGCCATGGCTATCATATTATCGTTTGCCATAACTTGCATAGCAACGAGTTTTAAAGATTCGCATTGAGCAGGATTTATCTTGCCTGGCATAATTGAAGATCCGGGCTCATTAGCTGGCAAAACTATCTCGCCAATAGCGCATCTTGGCCCTGAGGATAATAAAGTGATATCGTTTGCTATCTTAAATAATGATACTGATAGATTTTTTAAAGATGAGCTCATATGACAAACTGCATCTGAAGATGATAGAGCTTGAAAAAGATTATCAGATGAACAAAATTTTTCTCCTGTCATTTTAGCTATTTCTTTAACTGCAATTTTTTGATAGCCCTTATGTGTGTTAACACCCGTTCCAATAACAGTTGCGCCGAGTGGTATTTTCAAAAATTTATTTAAGCTAAATTCGATATTCTCAAGAGATTCATTTATGAAAGCTGAGAAAGCTGAGAATTCTTGGCCAAGAGTCATTGGAACAGCATCCATAGTATGAGTTCTACCAACTTTTATGATATCTTTGAACTCATCTGATTTATCATCAAAACCCTTTTTCAAATTTTTTAGAGATGGGAGAAGTTTATCTTTTACTAAAAAATAAACAGCTATGTGAATAGCTGTTGGAAAAGTATCATTGGTAGATTGCGCCATATTCACATCATCATTTGGATGCAAAGGCTCTTTTGAGCCAAGAGGTTTATTAGTTTTTAGGCAGGCTATATTTGAGATAACCTCATTAACATTCATATGAGTAGGTGTGCCGGAACCTGTTTGCCAAATAAGCAGCGGAAAATGATCATCATATTTTTTATCTAAGATATCATCAACAGCTGATACTATAAGATCTTTTTTTTCTTTCGATAGCAGCTTTAGCTTAAAATTGGCAATAGCCGCAGCTTTTTTCACCATGGAATAAGTATAGATAATTTCCATAGGCATTTTTTCTTTGCCTACGGTAAAGTTTGTTAAGTTTCTTTGAGTGCTCGCTCCCCAAAACTTGTCTTTTTCAACTTCAATCTCACCTAAACTGTCTTTTTCTGTTCTCATATAAAAACCTTATCCCCTTAAACTTAAAAATTATTTGCTTTTTTTATTGCAACAGCAAAATAGCAAAAACAAAGGCAAAAAGAGCAAATGACTCAATAATTCCGAGAGCCGCTGCCGCTTTTCCAAAAATAGCCGGTTGTTTAGCTGATGCTTGAATAGCTGTAGCGGCAGCTTTTCCTTGATAAATAGCAGATGTCATAATAGCGAGACCCGCAAAAAGAGCAATACCCACAGCTGACATCGAAGACACAGATCCAGCTTTAATTGCATTTTTCATTAATATCATCAAAATAAAGCCATAGATAGATTGTGATGATGGCATGGCGCTTAGCCCAATAAACTTAGCATGACCTTCATCTACGTGCGTCATAACGCCGTGTGATGCCATACCAGCGATCCCACAACCAACGGCACTTCCCAAACAGCCTAGCCCTAAAACTATGCCTGGTCCAAACATTGAAAAATCCATAATAAAATACCTCTTATTTTTATTTTAATAATCTTAAGGGATCAAATAGTTTTCCGTCTCCTTCAAATGAATAATGATACCATTCAATAAAATTCAGACGAAGACCATGTATTATTCCGCTTGCAATATTTAAAGTAATATTAGTTATATGTCCTATCAAAATCACAATAAACCCAAACCCGAGTCCCATAGAAACCCCTAAATCATTGAAAGTTGTAGCCATAATCATTCCAGCGAGTCCCAAAGCATATAACCGCAGATAAGACATAACATCTGCAAAAACAGCTATTACATTAGTTATCTCCATAACCCCTTTTAATTTCTTTTGAATCAAAGCTAATACTACAGCTGTTATAATCCCTGTAAATAGAAGAATTTTACCGATGAAAAAACAAACATCTTTATTCAAAATATTTAAAAAATGAATAAGTGATGTTGCATTTAAAATAGATGGGAAGAATAAATAGCCTCCAATCATAAATAAAATCCAGCCTACCCCTACATAATTTCTTATAAGATATCTTAAAAAAGATAAAATGATATGAATAACCCCTATTAGAAGCGAAAACTCGAGTAAAATATTCCCTTTAAAGACATCTAAAGCTTCATATTTTTCGCCTGTTTTATCTTTTTTTACAGCTTTAATTAAAAAATCTTTTCCATTTTTCGCATTCATTGTTGTTGGATATTTTTTTATCCAATACTCATATACATCATCTTTTTTAGCTAAGTGATAACCAGCTTTTTTAATAGCTAGATAGTTAAGCCCAGTAAGTTTGCTAAAGTTGCTGGTGATTTTAGGTCCAAAACCAAAAAAAGAGCCTGTAAAGGTTCCCCAAAGAATACATGCAAAAGATAAGATCCAGATGAGTTTTACAAATCTTTTTAAAACAGGTTTTGGATTTTTAAATTTAAATTTCAAAAATATAGCAAGTGTCAAAAACAAAACACCGTAACCCGCATCAGCCACTATCATAGCAAAAAAGATAGAGAAAAAAACCAACACCCAACGGGATGGATCTTTATCCTTGATAGAAGGAACATCATAAATATTAACCAGATCTTCCCCAACTTTTGCATTTTTTTTATTTTCCATATAGGTTGGGACTCTATCTTTTTTCTCAATAGCGATCTCGACAAAATCAATTTTAAAGGGTTTTGTTAAAAGTTTTAAATACTCTATTTTATTCGAAGGCACCCAAGCCTCTATTGCAAAAACATTTTCATCGATAGGATAGAAAGCTTCTGTTTTAGCAGATTCAAGATGAAAAATATTTAGCTCTCTTAAAAGCTCTTTAGTCAAATATTTTATGTGAGATGTTAGATGCTTTATTTCTTTTTGGGTTTTCTCTACTTGCTTGGCTATAAGAGTCTTTCTTTGTCTTAGGGCAGCAAGCGGAGTCTCAATGAAGAGTTCAATCATTTTAGGATATGTTTGTCTCTCTTTATTAATGGATATAAAATAATCGAGATCATAAGCGCTTTTTATAAAAATCAATTCAGCGGGAAATTTTTTTATTTTTTCTCTTTTAGACTTTTTGATAGTAAAAAATTGAAAATATCGATGAATATTATCTTCTAATTTATTTAGCTCGTCTTTTGAAAACTCTCCGAAGGGCTCTATTCTCATAATTTCAGCATCGAGATATCTATCTTCTTCGAAAAGTTTTTCAACAGATTGATTTAGATGTAAAATCTTTTTAACAAGCGCGGCAGAGGAGATTTTTTCATCCGAACTTGGAAGAGGCGGTTGTTTTTTTAATATCTTAATAGCATTGATATAATCTTTAACGGTAGTAGAGATTTTTTTTATACTTTTTTTGCGTCCTATAAATTCAATAAAACCTTTTTCTTGGGTGGCTTTAAAAAAGATGTCTAATTGTTCTTTTATCCCGTAAATCAAAAACTTTTTTAATTTTATTATCATGCCTTGACCTTTTTCAACTTAGCAACTTTAGCTTGAGATATTGCAGCAAGCTCTTGATCATTTAAAAAAATTCTAATTTTTTTAATACTATTTAAAGTTCTTGGAATTAATATTTTTTCAAAAAGATTCACCCTGATAGAGACATCTTTTAATTCTTTTTGTAATGATCTTTTTTTCTCTTCTTCGACATAGATTTTTTCTCTAGCTGTTATCATTTGTTTTAATTTTTCTATAGCTATATCAAACCAACCAGGAGTGTTGAATAAATCATATTCTAAATCAGTAAAAATAACTTTTTCAAAAATTGGCAAATCAACTCCAGCTATATTTTCATACGACTTTTGAATATGTTTGATTTTAACATATTCAAGAGGATCAAACCCATATTTAGAAGATAGTAGATCACAAAATCTAACAACTTCATCTTTTCTTTTATGTAAATCCTCAACCAATCTAGCGATTCTATTTTTAATTAACATCACTTGGGTTTGCAATAGAGATTTTTTAAGTTGCAGGGTTGGTAGATACGTTTGAAGTTGTCTTAATAAATGCTGGTTATCTCGAAGACCATTTTTGGTCATTTTGAGCCTAGTCATAGCTTTTTTCTCTCGGCCAATATTTTTCTACTATGTTTCTTTTCATAGAAACTTCTTCTTTGTTGAAACATTCAGCTAACATTGTCCATCCTTCATCTAAAGCGCCTTCCAATGTAATATTAACATCTAAGTTCATCATTCTTGATACAAATAGATTAGAATATTTAAGTAGTTTTTCATCCCAATGAGATAATTTAAATCCCATACTTTGCCTTTCTTTCGCTTTTTTAGAATCGGCATATAGCCTGATTAAAGTGTTAGCCAGATCTTGATGATCTTCTCTGGTAACCTTTCCTATAACATTTTGTTTTAATCTAGACAAAGATCCAAAAGGATCAATCATCGCATTATGTAGATAAAACTGCCCTTCAGTGATATAACCTGTATTATCAGGAATAGGATGGGTAACATCGCCGCCAGGCATGGTTGTAACAGAAACTATTGTAATAGAGCCGCTACCTTCAATATCAACCGCTTTTTCATATCTTGAAGCTAAATCTGAATATAAAGAACCTGGATAACCTCGATTAGAAGGGATTTGATCCATTGTAATTGAAATCTCTTTAATAGAATCTGCAAAAGCTGTCATATCAGTTAGAAGGACTAAAACATTATTGCCCTCTGTGGCAAATTTTTCAGCCGCTGCGAGCGCCATATCTGGTACAAGGATACATTCAACAGCTGGATCTGTTGCTAGATGTATAAATAAAACCGTTTTATCAATACTAGCCGAGCTCTGAGCATTATTAATAAAGGCCTGATAATCATCAAATCTAAGTCCCATACCACCGATGATAACAATATCTGCATCGGTTTGATTAGCAATTCTCATCAAAAGTTGATTATACGGTTCTCCAGCGATAGAAAAAATTGGGATTTTTTGAGATTTTACCAAACAGTTAAAAACATCAATCATAGGAATATTAGTTCTGATAATATCTCTTGGGATTATTCTTTTAGTAGGATTAAAAGATGGCGTATTGATATTGATTTTTTCGCCTATAATCTCAGGCCCTCCATCAATTGGAGCTCCAGTTCCCGATAAACATCTGCCTAATAGAGAATCTGAAAAAGTAACTTGCATTGGTCTATTTAAAAAGCTAACTTTATCGCCTGTTGATATTCCTCTAACATTTTCAAATACCTGCAAAGTTACTAAATCACCATCGAATTTCAAAACCGATCCCAAGGTTGTTGTTCCATCAGATTTATAAATTAAAGCTAGTTCACCTAAAGCAACATTTGTCGCTTGAACCGTAATCAAGCTCCCCCGCATATCAATTATTCGATCATACACTTTCAGCATAGGTGTCCTCTTATATATTTAATTTATTTTCTATTCTTTTTAAAAGCTCTTTAAACTCTGATGATTCAAAAACAAGATAATTTACATTTTTTAAATCATTTTGAAGATCTAAGAAAAATGATCTTGCATCATCTGTTGAATCAAATTTAAATGTTTTATCAAAAATTGTTTGCAAAAGATCAAACATCATAACCGATCTATTTATAGGTGAATAAGTATCGATTGGATCAAAAGAATTTTGTTGAAGATAACACATATCATAAAGTTCAGCTTTAAGATATAAAATCATATCTTCAATTGATATCCCCTCTTCTCCGATAACTTCCATTCTTTTTAATATCTCATTTCCATCTCTTAAAATCTTCTGCGCTTTATTTACTTTTCTTTTCCAGCCATCGCTATATTTATTTAGCTCCTTGCTTGCTTGATCTAAATACTTCGTCCATGAAATTAAAGGATCAATAGCAGGATATCTTCTCGCATCTGATCTTTCTCTTGAAAGACCCCAAAAAGCTCCAACAACGGATAAGGTTGCTTGCGTTACCGGCTCTTCAAAATTCCCTCCCGCTGGAGATACTGCGCCGCCAATAGTTAAGGAACCTTGTTTTTCATCTTTCAAAGATATTACCCCAGCTCTTTCATAGAAAGCTGCAATCCTAGAAGCAAGGTAAGCCGGAAAAGCCTCTTCACCAGGAATCTCTTCTAATCTGCCCGACATCTCTCTCATCGCTTGTGCCCATCTAGATGTTGAATCGGCCAAGACTAAAATATCTAACCCCATCTGACGGTAATATTCAGCGATAGTTACCGCCATATAAACTGAAGCTTCTCTGGCTGCAACCGGCATTGAAGATGTATTACAAATAATAACCGTTCTATTCATCAAAGGCTCATTTGTTTTAGCATCTATCAATCGAGGAAATTCTCTTAAGACTTCAACAACTTCGCCTGCTCTCTCCCCACAAGCGGCCACAATAACTATATCTACATCTGAATGTTTAGC
>JAAKFJ010000090.1 GCA_011064745.1 Candidatus Anoxychlamydiales bacterium
GCTATCAAAATCTAAAAAATAAAGGAACAAGATGAAAAAAACAGGTCGAAATGATCCTTGCGTTTGTGGATCCGGCAAGAAATTTAAAAAATGCTGCGAAAATAAAATGATCGGTAAAAGATTCATGGCTACTAAAATTGAAGCTCCTAAAACAAGCATCTCTTCTTTTTTTCAAAAAAAAATAACCCAAATATCTGAAACTGAAAAAACACCTTCTAAACAAATAAAAGCTGAAATTAAAACTAAACAAAAACCTCTTGAAAAAAACGTTTCTGCAGAAGAAAAATCCTCTGTAGAAATTAACTCTTCCAATGAGACTCTACCTCAAAAAAGTTAATAGTTCTTGAGTCAAACCTTCTTTTTTGATATAAAAGTTTTAACTTATTTTAGCTGGTGTAGCTCAATTGGTAGAGCGCCCGACTTGTAATCGGACGGTTGAGGGTTCAAGTCCTTTCGCCAGCATATTTTGGGGGCGTCGCATAGTGGCCAATTGCAAGGGACTGTAAATCCCTCTTCTTCGGAATACGGTTGTTCGAATCAACCCGCCCCCATTCCTCTATGAAAAATAAGTCAAAAATTCTTCAAAAAGCTAAAGTTTAAATTCACAAATGGAACAAAAAAGGGACACTAACTGACTAAAAAGGATTGAAAATACTAAGCAATTTTGTTAGGAGTTTTTTATGAGTTCTAATCCTCGCATAGACGAAAGTAGCGCTATTAAGAAGCTTTGCGACTATTTAAACATTAAATTTCATGAAACTGTTTATGAACCAAATGGAGTAGATACAGCTCCTGATTATTTAATAAATTTTAATTCTTGCTGTATAAATGTTGAGGTTAGAAATTCTGGAAGTGGTTTTATTTTACTACCGAATTCTCAATTCCTTGAGTCTAGAGAGCAATATGACATTTCATCAATTAACATGACAGACAAAATAGAAAAGATATTAAAAAATTGGTTGCAACCATCTGAGACTATTATTTTAACATTTAATGGACCAATTGCAGTAGAAAAGCGTGGAAAACTAGCTAAGAAGATTGCCAAAAATCTGGAAAAAGCCTATCGAAAAGGAGGTTTAAAGATTGATCAAAAAATTGAAATTAAAGTTGATACTTATGATTCCCAAATCCCTTCTTTGACTTTAGGAGTGATCTTAACCAATTTTTATGCTGATAAAATAAATTATTCCCCTCTTCATTGTATTTTAGATGCAGTCGCAGATTCATCTAATTCTGTTTTTCAGGCTTCATTAACCGAACAAGCAAAGTATATTCTTTACAAGGCAATAACAGAAAAACAAAACAAATTAGGAAAAATAGAAGGAGACAAATGGTTGGTAATTATAAATAATCATATTTCGCTTAATCATCATATTTATAACAAAGGGTATGATAAACTTATAAAAGAAAATCAAATAACTGAAAGATTTTTCGAAAAAATTTTCTTGATTGTTGATGATAAGATTGAAGAGCTAGAACGTTCTTAATCTAATTTTATGATTATTTTTTAATGTCATCTTTAGCTCCATTTTCATGCCCAGCCTTTATTTGAAAGTGTGACATTTTAATTTAGCCGAAATGTGACATTATTACTTAGCCCTTACTAAAATTATCTTTTCTTTACAAAATATCCTCCATTACATATTGTTTTTTTTCTAACTATTCCAGGAGGAATAATGTCTAGATTATTTTCGATTTTTTATATTTTTTTTTCTATTTTATCATTCATAAAACCTCTATCAGCTTATCCAAATGAAGATAATACGAAAGAAGTTATTCCCATATCTACACCGGAACAAATATCAAGCTATTATAAATCATCGGATTTTTTAATAGGCGATGTAGTTAATCCATTAAGCGGAAGTCTTTGTTTCTCCAATACAGATTTGATAGCTAAAGGGGCTCAAAACATTAATCTAACTAGATATTATAATCCTCCTTATATGCCTTATAGATTCTTGAGTGATCCTGATTGGAATGAAGAGAAGCTATATGAATATATAAGGGATGTTTATAAAGGTTGGAGGGTTTTTTCTCATTGTGAGCTAACTCCAACTTATAATGATGGATCAAAAATTATAACAAAAATTGCAGAGCCAAGTGGATTAACATTAGAATATGAAATTTCTAAAGGTCAAACAAAGATTATAGGAGATCAATATGGAATAAGCAATATTCAAAATGATAATCCTAGTGGTAAATATGATTTTAGAAATACAAAAGTTACTATATGTAAAAATGGACATAGAATAATTGTCTTAGCAGCAGATGGAACAAAAAGATATTATAATAGGGTAAATAATAGTAGATATAACTTTTGTCTGGAAAAAGAAGTTTTACCAAATGGAAAAGTTATAAGATATAATTATAATGGGAATAGATTAATTTCCATTGATAGTATGGATCCTAAAGAGAGATTTGTCTATGCAACAATCTCATTACATAGTATATCTGATCTTTCTAAAAAGTATTCAAGTTCATGTCAAAAAGAATGTTTTTATAATAACGACCAAAGAACATTTGAAAAAGAAATAATATATACTAAAAAAGTGCTTGGTTTTGATACAAAAGCAAGACATTTTAATAGATTTCCTTCACCTCATATTTTGTCATCTGTAAATTCTCCTTTTTATAAAAATGAAATTATTACTTACGATAAAAAGTTTTTAATGGATAAATATTTAGGAAAGGATCTTATTTTTACATGTGAATATGCTCCTTTTCAAGGCTCAGATTATCATTTTAGAATCAAAAAACTTTATTTACCTGTAGGTGCAGATGATAGTTTTTCTCCTGTTTATGATATCAATTATGATCCAGCAATTGCAGGTAAAAAAGAGGGGTTAACTTCTGTTAAAAATATCAATGGTACTATAACTAAATATTATATAACCAAAAATTTACAAATCGGATCTATACAAGATTTTGATAAAGACGTTTCTTTGAAAAGAGAAAAAGTCTATACATGGCTGAATAATGGTTGGTTGAGTTCAATAGAATTAAAAGATGGTAATGGTAAAATATTTTATAAAAAAGCTTATAAATATGACGGCTTTGGAAATCCAATAGAGGAGATTTTTACAGGAGATCTAAAGGGAAACTCTAAATTGGATAGTTACTCAATAGTTAGAAAGTTTTCCCAAGAGGGTCTTAATCTACTTTTAGAAGAGAAAAAAGAAGATGGGCCTTTAACCATTTATCAATACTTATTCGGTACAAATTTAATTACAGAAAAATATACTCAAGATAATGAGTGTATTTTGCTGCGTGAATTTTATGAATATGATGATTCTAATAATTTAATTAAAAAAATTGAAGACGATGGATCTAGCTTAGAAAAAAATGATCTTCAAAAGGTTTTTCAAAGAAAAATAACGAAGTATAATCTTAGACAAGCCCAGCCTTTTCTTCATATGATTGAATCGATTGAAGAAAAATATCTAGAAAATGGAAATGAAAAATTATTTAAAAGAACATGTTTAACATATGATAAGTGGGGGAATGTATCCAAAGAAGATATTTATGATGCGAATAATAGCTATTCTCATTCGATAAATACAACTTATAATGAAAGAGGGGACCTTTTATCTAAGACAAATCCTTTTAATGATAAAGCAACTTTTGAATACGATAATAAAGGTAGAGAAATACAATCTGTAAATTATTCACATAAACTAACTACGAATAAAGAATATGATACAAAGGGAAGACTAAAAAAAATTATAAAAACAGGATCCGATGGAATTATTCATACCAATTCTAATGAATATGATGAATCGGACAATCTTATTCAAAAGATAGATAGATTTGGGAATAGAACTAGATTTGAATATGATCTTATCACCGGTAATGTAAAGACAAAAACAAATCCACCTGTTCTTTCAATAAATAATGCTTCATTGGATGTAATAACTAATTCTACTTACAATGCTTTGGGTTTGGAAACAAGCTTTATCGATGCAAATGGGTATATCACAAAATATCAATACAATACATATGGATCTCCTATAGAAATTATACATCCAAATGAAGCTAAAGAAACTTTCAGATATAATAAAAATTCAAAGCTACAAAGTTATGTAGATCAAGAAGGGTTAGAAACCAGGTATGATTATGATATACTCGGAAGAGTAATTTCAAAAAGTTATTATTTTGATAATAAAGAAATCGCAAAAGAAAGCTTTAAATATGATAGTTATCATCTAATTCAAAAGATCGATAAAGAAGGCAATGTTACTAAATATAGCTATGATGGGGTGGGCAGAAAAATATTTGAAAATTTTCAAGGAAGAGAAACAACTTTTAAATATGACAATTTAGGTCGACTAAATTTAATATGCAAAGAAAATTCTGAAAATACTCTTTATATTAATTATGAAAGAGATCTTTTAGATCGCATAAGAAAAGAAACCAAAACGGACAGAACTGGAAAGATTTTATTCGAAATTGCTTACACATATGATAAAGATGGGAATAGAGAGTCAATAATTAGGAATATCAATGATAAACAACCTATTGAAACTTTTGCTTTCGATTCTTTTG
>JAAKFJ010000091.1 GCA_011064745.1 Candidatus Anoxychlamydiales bacterium
ACCTAAAATAAATATGGGGAGAAATAACAAGGAGACAAAATATGGCAGCACCTATTCCCAAAGATGATAGCTCCAAAGAAAAGCTATTAAATCTTTTATCGAAATTAGAAGAAGAGCTTCGTTGGTGCGCCCAGCATCCAAATGATGTCTCTGATTTTGAAATGCAACAATTGAAAGAAGCTATAGATGAGTTAGATACAAAATGCAAAACTCTAGGTGGTCAGTTTTATAGCGATTTTAAAAAATTCAGAAAAGATTTTGATTATGCAGCCGATCACCCAAATGAGATAAATTCAGGTGATTTTCAAAAATTTGAAGATATGCTCCAAGAACTTTTTAGAGATTTAAAATAAATTAAAAAATAAGGAGATAATATTATGGCAATGCCAAGTCCAAAAAAACATCCATCTAATAAAAATGTTAACCAGCTTTTAAACCAGATTAAAAATCAGATAAATAATTGGGAAAAAAAAGCTAATAAAATGACAGATGTTGAAACTCATCGACTTAAAAATACAGTATTAGATCTAGAAAACAACTGTCACCATATGAATGGAAATTGGAATAGAGATTTCAAAAATTTCAAAAACTATTTCAATAGTAAAATCAATAATCCTAAAAACGTTAATACTAATGATTTTAAAAAAATGTTAAGTCAGTTAAATCAGTTAAATAAAGATTTAAATAAATGAGGTAATTATGGCGGTAGAACCATCTATTCCAGATTATAAAAGGACTCTAATCAATAACTTAGATGAGCTTAAACAAGAATTTAAGTGGTGTTTAGATAATCCGCAAAAAGTCGATAAAGAAAAAATTGCAGATTTTAAACGTGGGGTTAAAAATTTAAGATATTTTACCCAAGATAAAATCACAGATGAAAAATTTATAAGAGATATTGAAAGATTCGATGTATTGATTGGAAAACTTCCAACGGCTCTTAGTGACATAGAAAAAGAGACTATTGAGATGATTTTTGAAAGAATTGAAAAATTAATAAACGATTTAGGCTAAAATGCAAGAAGCTCACTTTCATGAGTTTTTGTCTGAAAAGCAAAGACTTGAAGATTTTTTAATGACTCTAAGAGAAGAACTAAACACTTCTTTAGAGGATTTTGAAAAGGTCTCGATAGAGAAACTTACTTGGCTTTTGGATTTAATCAATGATAATGAATCTTTAGCCATTATTATTGGGAACGAGTTTTACAAAGATTTTATACAGTTTCAAGCTGATTTTAATCGTTTTGTAAAAACGTTTGAAGAGATAAAAAGATTTAAAATGGAAATTACTTTAGAGGGATTCTTAGATAGAATTGATATCCTCCAAAAAGACCTTCTAAAGTAATTTTATTTTTTTTCTAATACTTTTTTATATTCTGCTAAAATAGCCGGCACAGCCTCTGGCGTTACTTTTGAATGGATATTTTCTTCAATTTTTACAACAGGTGCCATTGCGCACATTCCCAAACATCTAGTATGGGTCAAAGTAAACTTATTATCTTTTGTTGTTTGTCCTAGTTCAACTCCCAGTTCATCTGCAAATTTTTTTGCAACTTTTTCAGCTCCTTTGACAAAACAGGCTGTTCCCATACAAATACTGATAACTATCTCACCTTTAGGTTTTAGATGAAAGAGATGATAAAAAGAGGCTACACCCGATACTTTGGCAGAAGGGATCTCCATTAGATATGCTATCGCTTGCATGTTATCTTTTGAAAGATAGCCATATTTTTCTTGAGTTTTATGTAAGATAGCAATCAAAAATGAATGAGGATGCTCTTTTTGCATACATTCATCTATGTAATCTATAATGCTTTTATCAAGATCTCTTCTAGCTTTAGCAATTAGTTGTTTTTTTGTACTTAAATTGGCGCTCATTATATACCCCTTGGCAATCTTGCATTATAACGTGTATGGAGCACTTCAAGGGCAATATCACTGCCAGGCTCTTTTAAAAATTCTTCATATATCTTTTTAATAGATTCATTCTTATTAGCTATTCGGTGTTTTTTCTTTTTATCGATATCGTATAAAGCTTCAGCTCTTTTGGCAAAAAGCTTTTTATCTAAAATTTCATAACCTCTTGGTGGATAAGGCTGCCCTCCACCTCCGATGCAACCGCCTGGACAAGCCATAATTTCAACAAGATGAAACTCTTTTTCTTTATTCATGATTTTAGTGAGAATGGATTTAGCATTAGTCAGACCGTTAGCTACCGCGACATTTAATTTTAGACCATCTATTTCAACTACACTTTCTCTTAAACCTTCCACTGCTCTAACATCTTTAAATTCAACATTATCTAATTTCTTTTTAGTAATATTTTCAAAAGCACATCTAAGGGCAGCTTCCATCACTCCGCCGGTTGTTCCAAAAATATCCCCTCCACCGGTAGATTCACCGAGAGGATTATCAAATTCAGTATCATGGAGCTTTTTAAATTGGATGCCATAGCTTTTTATCATCCAATTGAGCTCTCTTGTTGTTAAAATTGCATCTGTTAGCTTATTATTATAAAGAACTTGCTCAGGTCTTTCAATTTCAAATTTTTTAGCCACACATGGCATAATACCCACCATAAAGATATCTTTCGGATCTTTATTTATTTTTTTAGCAAAATAGGTCTTTGTTAAAGCTGAGACCATTCCCATGGGAGAGCGACAAGTCGATGCATTAGGGATTAATTCAGGATAAAATTTTTCCATAAAATTAATCCAACCGGGTGAACATGAGGTAATTAAGGGAAGATTTTCTTTACTATTTAATCTGCGAACAAGTTCATTTGACTCTTCAATGATCGTCATATCTGCCCCAAAATTGGTATCGAAGACAAGATCAAATCCAAGTTTTTTCAAAGCTGTTACCATCTTACCAGTACATGGTGTTCCAGGCTCATATCCAAACCCTTCTCCCATCGCTGCTCTAATCGATGGAGCGGTTTGAGCGATAACGAGTTTATTTGGATCATTAATAGCTTCCCAGACTCTATCAGTATGCCTTTTTTCTAAAAAAGCTGCTGTCGGGCAAGCATTGATACATTGTCCACATTGAATACAGACTGAATCATCCATATTAGATCCATCAAAGGGTGTTACAACGGTATCAAAGCCACGATTGTGTTGATTAAGATTGTGAACCCCTTGAACCTCAGCACAAACCCTTACACATCTAGCACATAAAATACATTTTTCAGCATCTCTTACTACAGCGACAGACGAATCTTCGATCTTATGTCTTTTTCTTTTACCTTCAAAAAGCCTTTCTCTCACCCCTAATGAATACGCTAAATTCTGAAGCTCACAATTGCCATCTCTTTCACATAGCTGGCACTCTTTGGGATGATTATCTAAAATAAGCTCTATAATATCTCTTCTCGATTGTCTAATTTCTGGTGAGTTTGTTAAAACCTCCATCCCTTCTTCGACCGAATGTGCACAGGCAGTTAAAAAATAATCATAGTCTTTAATCTGAACTATACAAACTCGACAAGCCCCTTCTAAACTAAGTTGAGGATGATAACAGAGCCTTGGTATCCTGATACCAATTTTCTCAGCCGCTTGCATTACAGTTGTGCCTTCATCTACTATTAACTTTTGACCATCAATCGTTAAATTAATTTGCTTTTTTTGATTCATATTTTTCCTTCAGATTAAGATCTTTTAACAGCTTCATATGGACAAACATCAAAACATGTGCCACATTTTGTACAACCTTCTTGATTTATGAAATATGGTTTTCCAGCCTCACCCGATATGACACTTACCGGACAATTCTGAGCACAAATACCACAGCTTACACATTTTTCAGGATCTATCTCATAGTGAGTATAAGTTTGATTCATAATTTTCTCCTATTAATGCTTAAGTTTTGGGCACACTTTAGCAGGACATCTTTTTTCCTTTATATGTGCGTCATATTCACTTTTAAAATACTCAATAGTACTTAAAATTGGATGAGGAGCGGCTCTTCCAAGACCACAAAGTGAAGCTTTGCGCATTAAAGTTCCAAGTCTTTTTAATTTATCTATATCTTGCATTTCACCTTTGCCTTCAATAATTCTATCCAAGATTTCTAACATCCGAACAGAACCTTCTCGACAAGGGGTACATTTACCACAAGATTCATCTTGAGAAAAACTCATAAAAAATCTTGCAATAGCGACCATGCAATCATTTTCATCTAAAACGATTAGTCCTCCACTTCCCATTATCGAACCAACTTCCATCAAGGTTTCATAGTCAACTTTAGTATGGATTAAATTAGCCGGTATACATCCACCAGCCGGACCACCTGTTTGGACAGCTTTTAATTTTTTGTTATCTGGAACTCCCCCACAAATATTGTTTACAATCTCATCTAAACTCGTTCCCATCGGCACTTCAACAAGTCCGGTATGAGTTACTTTTCCCGAAACTGCAAAAGCTTTTGTTCCACCACTTTTTTCACTACCAATTTTAGAAAACTCTTTTCCTCCAACTGTTAATATAACTGGAAGGTTAGCCAATGTTTCAACATTATTAATAATAGT
>JAAKFJ010000092.1 GCA_011064745.1 Candidatus Anoxychlamydiales bacterium
AATCTTAAATTTTCAAGTAGCAAAACTTCTCTTGGTTTTAAATTTTTAGCTAAATTTGCAGTTTCACCGCCAATGCAATCTGGGGCCAGTATAACATTTTTATGGAGTAGTTCAGATAGTCTCTTTGCAATAATCTTTAAAGAAAAAGCGGGATCTTTTTTGCCTTTCGGTCTTCCCAAATGACTCATCAAAATCAACGCATTATCTCTATCTAATAGATAATGAATGGATTTTAGAGCAGCTTTAATTCTTGTATCATCTGTAATTTTTCCGTTCTCATCTAATGGGACATTAAAATCGACGCGCATTAAAACTTTTTTGTCTTTGATATCAACATCGTCTAAAGATAGTTTTTCCATAAAAAATCCTTTTTTAATTCTAATTTGATTTTTCATAATATTTTATTTTTGCGCAAAGAAATAAAATTAATAAAGATTAGATTTTTTTTGTTAAAGGCTTCTCAAATAAAAAGCATTTTTATAGAATAATAATTTAATAAAAATAAAGAAAAAATGAAAATCCTTTTTATAATAAGTAGTTTTCTTCTTTTACAGGGATTTTGTGAAGACAAAAATCAAATAAATGATTTTAAAAATTTCTCGAAGGGTTCTCAAATTGTAGATAAACCTATCTATATTGAACCAATGTCTAAAAAAGAGCTTTTAGCGGACAAAGTTAAAGCTTTGATTTTTACAAACCAACCAATGTTAATAGATGAAGAGTGTCTTCAAGATTATGAAGGAATCGAATTAGAAGGGTTTAGAGTTAATAATTTTGAAAAATTTCAAAATGAATTTGCTATATTTTTAAATAAGCCTCTAACCCTTGAAGTTTTAGAAAGAATAAAAGATACCACTTTAACTTATTTCAAAAAAAATACGCCCTATCTTGTTGATATAAAAATTTTAGAAAATCAAGATGTTTCAACTGGTAGAGTACAAATTTTAGTTATGTTTGCGCGCCTTGGAGAAATGACATCTAGTGGAGCAAAGTATTTTTCTAATAGCAGGCTACTTAAAAAACTAAATGTTGAACATAATGAATGTATAAATATTCATCGCATACAAAAATATCTATCCTCTTTTAATCAAAATCCTTTTAGAAATACTTCACTTATTTTAGAACCGGGAGAGGAAATAGGATATACCGATATACATTTGCAAACCCAAGATCTGTTTCCTGTTCGGGTTTATGGTGGATATGAAAATACTGGTAATGAAATAGCATCTAAGCATCGTTTTTTAACAGGCTTAAATTTCGGAAATTTTTTATATCTCGATCATCAAATGAATATTGAGTTTAGATTTGCTCCACATGTTTCTAAATGGTGGGGGATATCTGGTAATTACATAATTCCAACATATTTTAATACCTATTTTAAAATTATAGGTTCATATGTCAGAACTAAACCCGATACAGACCCAGATTATGAGCTGCGAGGAAAAGCTTGGACGGCTCTTGCAAGATATCATGTGCCGATTTATCTTTTTGAAGATGGAACCAGTGAATTAATTTTTGGCTACGACTTTAAACAAACCAATAACTTTTTAAATTTTATTGCAACTTCGGTCTTTAATGAGTTAATAGATATTTCGCAGTTTGTTTTTCAGTTTACAGGCAATAATAATGATAGGTTCGGTTTAACTTCATATTTGCTTAGCTTGTATTATTCCCCAGGCGATATGACCGATCATAATGAAAATAAAAATTTTCAAGCTGAAGGCTACGCTCAAAAAAGCAAATATTTTTATGCCACACTTCATTTTGATCGAACTTTTAGAATTCCAAAGGAATTTTTATATGTAATGGAATTTTTTGGTCAATTGTCATCTGTTAAACTTCTGCCAACTGAAGAGATTTCTATCGGTGGATTTTATACTGTTAGAGGGTATCAAGAAAATGCTGTCTTCGGTGATGATGGATTTTATTTTAGAAATGAAATAAGATCTCCCAATATGAAACATGCCAAGTATAAAAATCTGCATGATTGGCAGTTTTTAGCTTTTGTAGATACTGGTTATGTAAGAGATCTTAATGATAATGTCAGTAATAAAAATTCATCGTTTTTAGCGTCCCTGGGCCCAGGCCTTCGTTATACTGTAGAGAATTATTTCATCTTAAAATTAGATTATGGTGTGCAACTAAAAAAAGCTAATAGAGACTTTTTTGCTAAATCTTGGCACTCTAAACTTCACGTTTTTGTCTCACTTCAATATTAATCCTTTCAAATAAATACCCTGCCTTATATATAGAAAATTTAAGGGGAAGAAAAACTTTATGCTCGGATTTATAATACGAGTGATCGCGCATATACGCACGTTCAGGCGTGCGCTCAGGCGTATATATAGTATATACAGCTTGTTCTCTATTCTTCTTATACTTCCTTGTCCTATATTTACTCTTCCTCAAGGTAGCAAAGTTGTTCAAGGGTGTATTGCCATTGAAAAATCTAACAATCAAATGGAAATTTCTCAAAAATGTCCAAAAGCTGTAATAGATTGGCAAGATTTTTCACTAGATGAGGGTGAAAGTCTAAAATTTATCCAAAAAGATAACTTTTCAATTTTAAATCGAGTTGTTTCAGATAATATTTCAAAAATCTATGGATCTATCGAAGCGAGTAGTAAATTTTATCTTATCAATCAAAATGGAATTTTAATTGGGCCAACCGGTTCTATTAGCGCAAAAGAAGTTTTACTTTCAACTTTAGAGATTTCAAAAGAAGATTATTTAAGAGATAAAGATTTAAGATTTTCATCTCTAAAAGATGGAAAAATTGAAAATTTTGGATCTATCAAAGCGATAGGCTCTAATGTCTACATTTTATCTAAAACAATTGAGAATCATAAAAATATAACAGCGAAATATGGCGATGTTAATCTAATTGCTGCCTCAGAGGTTTTAATCTTTGATAACAAAAATGATATCATAATAAAACCGGCTACTGATGGATCTATTACAAATGAAGGAAATATAAAAGCTATCGAAATAAAACTACAATCTTCAAATAATAGCTTGGATTCTTTTGCTATCAATCAAAAAGGTCTTATAGAAGCTAGAGGTTTTAAGAAAAGAGATGGCAAAGTAATTTTAGTATCCGAGAGGGGGATTTGTCAAAGTGAAGGAAAAATAATAGCTAAAAATGAAAATGAAACCGGAGGCATAGTTCATCTTCTTGGTGATCGGGTTAATTTAATAAATGATGCCCAAATTGATGTCAGCGCTAAAAATGGGGGCGGTGAAGTATTAATAGGGGGAGATTATCAAGGAAAAAATCCTGAAATTCAAAATGCAAAAACGGTTTTTGTTTCAAAAGATGCAAAAATTATAGCCGATGCAATAGATATTGGAAATGGCGGTAGAGTCATTTTTTGGGCAGATCAAGCAAATCAGTTTTATGGAGATATTTCAGCTAAAGGAGGAACTATAAAAGGTGATGGAGGCTTTGTTGAAATATCTAGTAAAAATTTATTAGACTTTCATGGAAAAATTGTATGCTCAGCTCCAAATGGGAAAAATGGAACTCTTCTACTAGATCCATCTGATATTGATATAACTACATCAGCATCAAGTCCAGCTTTTCCGACAACACCGCCTGGAACTTACAATCCAACAACTGCTACAGCCAATTTAGATGTTGCCGATGTAACGGCAGTCTTAGATGCTGATACAGATGTAATAATTTTAACAGCAGCAGGTAGTGGTGGAGTAGGTACTTTTGGTACTATCGAGGTTCTTACAAATATCATCTGGAGTGGTACAGGAAATCTAACTATGAACGCAGATCTATTTATTAATATACAAAGTCGAACAATTAGAGCAACTGGTGCTGCTAATTTAACTCTAGTCTCTACAAATAGAACTCTAATTAATAATTCTCTAATTGAAAACACCTCAGGTAGTGGCACTCCGATAATATCTATAACAGGTAATAGTGGCGTTCAGGGTTTAAATATTATTGATTCTACTATCAGAACTACTCTTGGCTCAATTAGCCTTGAAGGTACTGGAAGCAGTCTAGGAATCGCTTTTGCGACTTCTACAATTGAATCTCTAGGAGTTGCTACAGTAACTATCACTGGAGAAAATACAACAACTGTTACTCCTGATCATAGTGGAATTTCTTTTGATTCTACTATTGTACGATCAGCAGGTGGGGCTATTGTTATTACAGGAAATGGTAGGGGAACTACTGGAAATGAAGGAGTTTTATTAAGTGATACTACATCTCCTGGTATTGGTGAGGTAACTGCAACCGGCAGTGCAAGTATCACAATTAATGGAACAATTTTTACAACGGGTAATACCAATAGAGGTATTAGCGTAGGGGTTCCTATAACTTCTGCATCGGGAGATATTATAATTAATGGAGCAGTTACTATATTAAATAGTGTAGCTAGCTTACTTATAGATGATGATATTACATCTACATCAGGTAATATCACTGTTGCAGGATCTGCTGTAAATTCAGGGCTCAGAGAAGGAATTGACTTGACTGCTACTTCAACTATC
>JAAKFJ010000093.1 GCA_011064745.1 Candidatus Anoxychlamydiales bacterium
TAGAATAGCTGCGGTTTCTGTTGCTAATTTTATAATGGTAGTTGCTACAAAAGATGAAAAAGATAGATAACAATTAAAAAACTTAAGAGTAAAAAAAGCCCATCTGAAAAGATGGGCTTATTTTGAAAATATTATTTAGACTTTTTAGTTTCAGAGGAAACAGGAGTTGCAACAAGCTCGAGATCATCTTCTGTAACCTTTTTCTTTTCTGCTTCTTTTGATTTATCTTCAAATCTTTTACTAAGATTATGAGCAGATATTATCCACATAATTACAATTACAATAACTATTCCCATTATAATAACAGGAGCGGCCCCGATTAGCCCTCCACACATTATAATAAGACCTTGTTGTAGAAGAGCGCCACCTGATTTGCCAAGTCTAGCTCCAACGACATCAATAGCGGCTTTTCCTTTGAATTTAGATTCTTGATCTAAAGGAATATAGGCCATCTCTTTTGTTGGATCAAAAAATGTGTATTTAGAAGATTTAGATAAGATGTTTTGAGTTGCTCCAAGTAGTACAATAAACATTTGAAGAGCTAAACCTCCCATTAAATATGGAGGAAGGTGTGATTTAAAAACAATGAAAGATAAGAATGTTATTCCTGAAACAATAAGTACAATCGGAGTAATGAACGCAGAAACTCTCCATCCAAATTTTCTCATTATATTGCCACCTAAAAATAGGGTAGTAAATACTGTCACTAAACCTGTGAAGAAAGAAAACGAACCCATAAAGGCCATGTAACTATTTGGTTCTGGGAACTGAATCTTTACTTGAGCTTTCCATGAAACTTCAACCAGGTTAATCGCAATACCATATGAAATAACAATTATTGCTAAAAGTCCTAAATATTTAGATTTCATTAAAAATTTAAAACTATTTTTCATAGATAGTTTTGGTTTAGTTTTTTTAGAGGATTTTTGCTCCTCTGGGCTGTAAAAACGAGAATCTGTTAAAACATTTTTGTTAATCCACCAATAACACGCCATTATAAGAAGACCCATTGCGACTGCTAAAAACATTAATTTATTTATAGTAACTCCCCAGGGATCTATACCAGCGGTTTGAGCGACTCTACCTGGAAGCTTCGCTAAATATCTAATAGTTGGACCCGATACTAAAAGGGCGACGTTTGCTCCTGTTAAAAATAGAGCATAAAATCTTTTAGCTTCTTTCACTTTTGTAATGTCATTGGCAAAACTCCAAAATAAGAGAGATAAAACAACACTACCCCAAAGTTCAGCTAAGACATAGAAAACAGAAAACATCCAATTTCTGAAAACAGCAATCATTCCCATAAATCCAGAGGGTAGAAGAAGTTGTAACTTATCGGCTAAAGCATTTGGGTGAAGAACGTCTTTTGCTGGATAGAGTACTAAAGCGAAAAGTGCAAAAAAGATTAAAAATGGAGAAAGGATAGTATAAAATAGTGCAGGTTTGCTTAATTTATTTGATAATTTAGCAAATATCAACATAAACAAAATAGCGCAAGGCAACACTCCCCAGAATTTTAAAAATGGGATAACCTCTGCTCCAGATCCTCCAGCCGTAATTACTAAGGTATCTTTCATATCCCTTAATATTGTGTAGTTAAAAGAGATGCCGAAAAACATAAGTAACATTGGCAGAAGTTTTTTTAACTCAAAGTTATGTATTGGCCAGAGTAGCGATCTGACTTTTCCAAATTCTTTTTTTACAGTTTCCGTCATATTATTTTTCCTTAATTTATAAGTTTTGCTGAAGGTACTATTATAGGGGGTTTTTTTTATAAATCAAGATAAAAATAAGTGAAAAAAAGCATTGAGAGGTGGTTTAAAAGGATTTTTTACTTAAATAAAAAAAACCTTTGAAAAATGAAATTCAAAGGTTTTTTTAATTAAAAAATTTATTGCTTACTTGCAATAGCGCTTAGTAGATCTTCACTAGATGCAAAGGTGTTTTGAGTGTTGACAGATTCAACATAACCATTCCAAAGTTCTTGATCGACTTTATTTTGTCTAATAGATTGGATAATCTCTCTTTTATAAGATGCTAAAGATTTTTTTGGACTTAAAATTGAAATAATATCTTTATCACCAGCAAGTCTTGCGATATTTAGCATTCTTTCGAGTTGCCATTTAGTAAATGTTAATTGATCTCTTCTTTTTCTAGATCCTCTTGCAGCTCTAGGTTTTGGAGCAACAGAATGTGGTCTTGAAACGTTGATAATAAATTCTTTAATCATTGTAGATAATTCTAGAGGATTTTTTTTCTTCATCTTTCTTAAAGTGAAGTGATGCATATAGCCACCAGATGTCATTGGAATATATTTACAAAGATCATTCTCTTTTCTTACACCAACTTTTTTAATCGCTTTAGAGATCACTTCTTCAATCTCTTTAAGATTTTTTTGTTTTAAAGATTCCTTATCGTTTAAACTCATTTTTCCCTTCCTATTTAATTAGGTTTAGTAATTTTATTTATGGGATAGTAATCTATCCTAAAAATTTAAAAAAGCAATTTTAAACAAAATAGTATTTAAACTGCAAATTATTTATTTTTGTTGATTATAAAAAAAGAAAATATTGAGAGCAAGTATTATTTGATTTTAGTTATATTTTATCTATTTTATAAATAATTTTATCTTTTTGTCGCAATATAAACATTTTATGAAAAGAAGGGACAATAATTTCATGAGTATTAATAAATTCTATATCTTTTGCATAAAATTCAGAATTTGTGCCAAGGCTAATTTTTAAATACTCTTTTCTAATAATTTTATTTTGCCAATAGATATTCTTAGCGCTTTTATCAATACCTAAATTTTTAATGGTTACATTATCTAATGTGCACTTAGAACTGTTATAGTAATTTTTTTCATCTGAAATTAAATCAGTTTCTATAATTAGAGAACCGTTCAAATAAATATTTTGTAGCAAAACTTCAGCTATTTCTAATTGTATCTCAGAGCCTGAGATAAGCTGACCCGTAATTATTTTTTTAGAAATATCTGTATAAAGGGGACCGATTATTGGATTAAAGTTAATGATAAAAGAAGGTCCTGTAAGTAGATACTCATTTTTTGAGGGCATTTGAGGCATTTTCATCTGGCAGTGATTTTTTAAAAGATCTAAGTAGTTACAAAGGACATCATAAAAACACATCTGAGGAGTATCTGCAAAATCAGAACCTTCAACATATGCTTTTTTGGTTGATGAAAGAGTTTTGGATCTATCAGATAAAGAGATAAATGTTTTTAGGTTTTGCTCTGCTTCTTTTTTAATTTTGTCACTTTTTTTATCTTTTATGGAATCGGCAATGTTTTGCATCATCGATTCTAATCTTGCGGCTTTTATTTCAATGATCTTGCCATTTCTATCTTTTAAAAAGACTTTGGTTTTTAAATTGATAGTAAGCGCAGGGAAAGGATTTAAATAGCTGGCTTTTTGAACAGCATTTAAATCTGCAAATAAAATATTGGTATTAGCAAAAAACTTAGAATCTGTTTTTTGAATATCAGATAAATCTTCAAGTTTGTGTTTTTTAAAATCGGTATATTCGATATTTGAAAAGTTGTAATAATAAGAGTGATCTCGCTGCTCTTCTTTTAAAACATTAATCCCTTCTTTATACCCTTTTTTTCTCTCGCAAGAGATGAAGCCAAAAGCTTTTTTCTTTTTTATAGCGGCTCCCATAAAAGATAGTAGTAGATAATCAGTCCCGGCAATTGGATTATTGATTTGACGAATTATAGCTTTGTCTTTTTTATGATTTTTTAAAAAATCAAAAGCTTTAGTTTTTTCCATTAGGCGCCAAAGAGCTCCGTGACCAGAAGGTCGAAGAGCAAGCTTTAATGGCGCTTCAAGCGCCCAGTTGCCATTTTGAGAAATCAAAGGGACAGATATTTGTTTTATGAAATAAAAGTTGTTTTTATCTCTCTTAAAATAGTTGTTATTTTCAAAAATCGAAACGATATGTTTATGATTATTTTTGCAATCAGAGGTCATTATAACAATTGGCATTTGAACTCTTTTTTTATAAGTTTGCCAATATAGATGTTCCAAAGCTTGAATATCATCGATGAGATTTTCAGCGAGGCTTTTGCCTCGAAAATTTAATTTAGCCGCAGGCATAGCCTCTTTAGTCTTCGGATCATATAAATTTAATCTTTCTCCAGCCCCACCCATTGGGCAAATAAGAGCAAAGTTATCTAAATTTTTTAGTCCAAGTTTTGTTAATTCATTAATAGCTCTACAATCTTTTCTCAGATCGATATACTCTGGCTCTAAAAATTTAACGTCTTGTTTTTGATCTTTACCTTTTA
>JAAKFJ010000094.1 GCA_011064745.1 Candidatus Anoxychlamydiales bacterium
GCTTATAAGTTAAAAAATGAGCTTTTTAAAAAGTCAATAACCACTATAAAAAATGAGACTTTATTTCCAAGCGATTTAAAAAAAAAAATTATCTATCTATCTTCTAAAAAAGATATCACTCAAGATTTAATTGCCACAAAGCTAATTTCCAAAGACATTTTAGCTTTTTCTGTTTTTGACGATTTTAAAATACCAGCTAATAAAATATCTTATTTAACCATCTATCAAAGTGATCTATCAGAAGAGCTTTTTGAAAAAATAAAAAATTTAGATCCAAATAAAACAGCTATCTTTTTTCTCGGCTCACCATATCTTTTAAATGATTATATTTTAAAAAATTTTAAAAATATCACACTCAGTTACGAAGAAGAAAAAGAAGCTATTCTTGCAACTTTAGATTTTATGTTAGGGAATATTAAAGCCGATGGACATTTACCTATCGATCTTAAAAAACAAAATTAGTTTTTTTGAATAAAAATTAATTTTACTTTACTCTCAAGAAAACTAGCTACAAATTTAAAATGAAACATACTAGAAGAATTTTTTCTATCTCAGGGTTAATACCACTATTTTATTTCATTATGCATCTAACTCTTTATTTTGCCTCGAGCTTTTGGATAGTTGATCAATCTAAATACTTTTTTTGGATTACTAATATCAATAAGATGATCTTCGGCAAACTCTATATAGAAATACTGCTTATATTTGCCCCTTTAACCATACATGTCTTGATCGGTCTTAGATATATGATAAAAAAAAGCTATTTTTTCCATCTTCATACCCATTATACCCTTCGAAAAGCCAATTCACTTCAAAGAATGACAGCTTGGGTATTACTACTCGCTTTAACTTTGCATGTCGTGCAAATGCGTATCATCAATCATCCTCAAAAAGTCACAATCGACAATAAGGAATATTTTGCTGTTAAAATAAAACCCACTGATAGGATTTATAAAATAGCTGATAAATTAAATGTTAAAATAATTAAAAGAGCAGCGCTTGAAGAGCCCAAAGCTTTAGTAGTTCATGCAAATATTAGCTCTTTAAACATTATAGATCCCAAAATTACCTATGCTGCAGCACCAACTTCCGCCCTTGCTTTTTTAATGATGGTTATTAATAATTTTCAAAGCAAATTGATGGTATTTTTATATACCATATTTGTTCTTGTAGCATCATTTCATGGGTTTAATGGGCTTTGGATGTTTTTGATCTATTTCAAAGTTTTGAAAACGCATTCGATGAGAGTAAATGTTTTAAAACTTTGTGTTGTTTTAATGTTTATCTTTTTTGCTTTTGGACTAACACCCATCTGGGTTAATTTTTTAAGCTCGGTTTAAAAAAAATTATTCTTTATGATCGTCAATTCTGCCATATTCAATCTCTGAAATTTCATAAAACAGATTAAGTTTTTCTTCTTTTAATAGGTTTATAAATGAGGTAGCTTTTTCTCTATCGGTAATAAAAGAGATTTTTATAGGCACATTTCCAGCAAGTTCATAAAAACGATCTTCATGAATAACTCCTTTATGGCCATATCCTGCAATTGCTCGAAAAACATTACCCCCAGCAATATCATTTTTTTTAGCAAGCTTTAATAGCCACTCATAAATCAAAATTCCCTTATGTTTTTGTTTTTCATAAGCAAATAATTTTAAACAAACATTTTTCATCATAATCTCCTCTAATAAACTAATACTCTGACAACATATAACCCCAAAAATGTTGCAAATAAAGAGCCTGCAACATGGCCAATAATCATTATAGATGACCAAAAATACTGTTGATGAGTTAACAGATTAACAGTCTCTGCTGAGAAGGTTGAAAATGTTGTTAAAGAGCCTAAAAACCCTGTAAAAAGAGCTAATTTCATGGTCTCTGAAATAAATCTCACATCTTTGGTCAGAGCTACTAAAACACCCATTAAAAACCCTCCAATTAGATTGGCACTTAGAGTGCCCAGAGGGATAGTTGGAAATAGATGGTTCATTGACAGACCTAATCCCCAACGAAGCAGAGCTCCTATAGCAGCTCCGATGCTAATAGATAAAATAGGCACAGCAATCATGTAAAATGTCTTTTTTTTCTTTCTTATATTACATTTTTTTTAAACAATCAATTTGAAAGATTTTTACGAAAACCAAGATATTTAATTTTACAAAGGAGGTTAAAATGTCAAAAAATGAAAAATGCACTATTGCTTGGCTTCATATTCCGGCTGATAATATTGAAAGAGCACAAAAATTTTATAATGAAATTTTTGGATGGGAATTTGAAAAAATTGAAAATGCCAATCAAGCTTGGTTAATTAAAGGATGCCAACCTAATGGAAAAGAAGATTATAGACTTCATCAAAGGCGTTATCCAGGACAAACTATAACTCAAGGAATCAATGTGTCATCCGTTGAAGAATATGCTGAAAAAGTAAAAACCGCAGGTGGCAAAGTTGTTCAGGTTATGCAAATTCCTAAGACAGGATGGTTTGCTATTTGTCAGGATACTGAAGGAAATGTATTCTCTCTTTGGGAAGAGATAAGCTAATCTGAATTTAATCAAAAGGAATTTTTCAAATATATTTTTATAATCTATCTTCGAATAATCTAAAGAATATGTTAAAATGTAATAGTTTTTTTCTTGATTAACTCAATCCTCCAACAAATCAGAAAAATTAATAATCTTCCCAAAATAATCCGTTTCAATAATTTCTTCATTGATGCCACTAACATGAATTAATACAGGAATACAAGCAAACCCTCTAGGAATACTTAAGCGTGATATTTTGTCTTTCATTTGATTTATGATATTTGATTTAATTTCATTTTTTGAAAATTTCATTTCGCAGACATATAATGAATTAAATTTAGTTTGAATCAGATAATCGATTTGACAGCCTTTTTGACGGAAGGTCTTACGTTGAAAAAATGGATTTTCATATACGATGTCAGCTGGTTTAAGAGAAAGTTCTTTCCAAATAGATTTTCTATTATTTAAAACTAAATTTTCAAATTGCAAACCCAAAACACTTTGAAATCCTGATAACCCCCAAAGATCTATATCTGCAAATTGGCCGCTTTTTATTCGGTCAAATTTGGGAGCCATATAGCGCAAATAAAATCTTAAATAATTATCACAAAGACGATATTTGACAAGCTTTGAACTTTTTCCTTCTTTAAGATTCCAGGTAGTGTCCTTATTTATAAAACCGGAAACAATTAACTCATTTATATAGTCGCTTAAAATTCCGCTTGCAGAATATCCAATACTTAAAGAAATTTCTTCAAATTCAGCAGGTTGTTTTGCAAGTTTTGATACAATTTTTTTATATATTTTACCTCGACGTCCAAACAAATTTGAAAATATATATTTATATTCATCAACTAAAATGCCATCAGATTGAAAACATAATCTTCTCAAATTATCAATTGCTGTGGCATTTGGATCAATTTGTTCTAAATACCATGGAACTCCACCAGTGATTGACAAAATCATAAATTTTTCTAATATTGATTTTTTAAAACCAATATTTTTGAGCATTTTATTACAACTTTGTAGAGTCAATTCTTTTAATGTAATTTTTTCTGAAATGCGTCCAAAAAAACCTGTGCTACTAATGATATTTTTATCAATCCAAGATGATACAGAACCGCATAAAATTAAAATTAATTTTGGATTCTTCTTAAAATATAAATCCCAGGCATTTTTTAATTTACTTAAAAAAGTTGGATCTTTATCTGCCATCCAAGTGATTTCATCGAATAAGATTATTTTTCTGCCAGTTTGAACTTTATCAGCTAATAACATAAAAAGTTTACTCCAGTCATCAGCATTAATATTTGGTATATTAAATTGAGAACTTAGCAATAGTGCAAATTCATTTCTTTGAATTTGAGCTGTTGTCTTCTCAGTGGGGGAGAGGCCAGAAAAACTATAGAAAGGATGATTATGCCCAAATTCTTCGATCAACCGGCTTTTTCCTATCCGTCTTCTACCTTTAATGACAACCAAACTGGCTGTACTTTTCTTCAACAATCTTTGAAAATTGATTAATTCTTGTTTTCTTCCAACAAATTTTTGAACATCCATTTTCTTACTCCAAACATACAATTGTCATTTTCAAGTAAGTTTATATGATGCTATATTTTTACTCAAGAGATACATTTGTCATTTTCAAGTAAGATTATTTATTAGTTAAGAAATTGATAATAAAGGGTTTGATAAAAAATGACTTTATTTTATAATGAAATTTTTAACTCTTTATTTTAG
>JAAKFJ010000095.1 GCA_011064745.1 Candidatus Anoxychlamydiales bacterium
TTTCAGTTTTATATTTTTTTGGATCATCTGAAATGCTATGAGCGCCAAGTCTTGGTACTTTAGCAATAAAGACTACTGAACCTTTTTTTGCTCTTAAATACGATATAGCTTCCATTAAAGCTTTAGATGTATCCAAATAGTTAGTTCCATCAACTTCAAATATTTTTATATTTTCATAGCCACTTGCCATTTTAGCAATTGAGCTACCAGCTGTTTGCTCTTTTTGCGTAACTGAGATCGCATATTCATTATCTTGAATACAAAAGAAAACAGGCAGTTTGTGGATAGAAGAAAAATTTAAAGCTTCATGAAAATCCCCTTGAGAAGTTGCACCATCACCCGATGATACATAAACGATTTCATCTTTTTTTAGAGCTTTAGCAATACCGACCGCTTGCAAGAATTGAGCGCCAACAACACTAGATTGACAAGTTATATTTAAAGTTTTATCGCAAAAATGATCCGGCATCTGCCTCGTTGCAGAATGATGCAAAGAGTCTCTTGCTAAAAAAGCTGCAAACAAATCTTTGAGATCTGAGCCCAGAGCTATAGCATACGCTCTATCTCGGTAATAAGGAAGGGAAAAATCTTTTTTTGGATCTAATAATAAAGCTGTTAATATCCCAATTAGCTCATGACCCAAGTGGGATAAAAAAAAGCTAGTGCCTTTATTTTGCACTGCCAATTTATTCATTTTTTCATCGGTAAATCTAGCCGTATATAAAAGAGAGAGAACTTCAAGACATCTATCTTTAGATCTTAAATTTATGTTATCCATGAATTTTTTTCTTTGGATTATTTTTTGTTTTTCTTGGTAGGTTTAATTTGCGCTACTTTTTTGATTCTAATAGCTCTTCTCTTCTGTGGTTTTTCAGCCACCTTTTTACCTACTTGAGGAAGAACTTCTTGAATAGCTTCACCAATTTTTATCTCTTTAGAAGCGATTTCAACTTTTTTCATTTCTGCGAGTTTTGGTTGTTCAAAAGGAGTAAATGGCTTTTTAAGCTTATCAATTCCAACTTCAAGCTCAGATTTGGATAAACGATTTTGCAGTTGTTGCAAAGATTCTAACCTTTGAGATAGAGCTTCTAATTTTTCATCTACCCGCATTCTTGGTGTTCCTCTAAGAGAGGCAAGAAGTTGCTCTTCTGTTTCAAATTTCGCTGAAAATGTTACAGCTGAAGCGCTGGTAATATCTGGAATATATAAAAACAGTCTGAGCGCTTTTGGAACTTGCGTATAAATATCTAACGATGCCTGCATCTCAATTTCAACTTTTGCTATTTGTTTAGGAGGACGACCTCTTTT
Organism: Candidatus Anoxychlamydiales bacterium; assembly: GCA_011064745.1. Taxonomy (GTDB): domain Bacteria; phylum Chlamydiota; class Chlamydiia; order Chlamydiales; family SM23-39; genus JAAKFJ01. The sequence continues at coordinate 1,309 of JAAKFJ010000095.1, forward strand.
AGGTCTTGGATTTAAAGCTTCAGAAGAATAATAAGTTTTTGATTTATTTAAAATAATCTCTCTGGCACTAGCGATATCTTTTGCAACTTTTTCATCAAAAAGAGTATTTTTTAATTTTTCTAGAATAGTTTTGCTTAAATCTAAATCTTCTTCGAATACAAATTTAATATCAAAAGATCTTAGCCATTCAATTATCCTAACTCTAAATCTTTCTTGGTAATATTGTTGCCATTTTTCAAGTTCAGTTAAATTATCGTAGATATATTCTAAAAAGTTTTCTCTCGCTTCTTTACCACTGATAAGATCCAAAAGCTTTTCTTTGGTGTCAATATCATAGACTTTCTCAGCCACAAAACCTTCCATGAATTTTTTAACTTCATAAAAAGCCATCTTATGCACCAGACAATATCTTGAAGCATTATCTTTAATCTCTTTTCCTAAAAGATCTAACTCTTCTTGATCTCGATCTAAATCTGCATAAACTAAAAAACCCTCAAGTTTATCTAAATAAAAATCTCTTTCATCATCAGATTTTGCAAAAGCATCCATCAAACGATGAAATCTGAGAATTAATGGTATTTTTGCTTGGAGAGTTTTTGCCATAGTTTTCCTAAAAGTTTATAAAATTCAAAAGATTTATTGGTATAATATCATAAAAAAGAGGCTTTGACAAGCGCTGTTATTGAAATTTAGAATAAATTTATTTATACTAAGGTAGAAAAATTTAGGTAAAAAAAATGCTTGATATCAAGATCCTTAGAGAAGACAGTAAAAACATCGAGAAAAAATTAAAATCAAAAGTACCTACAGTCGATATTTTTCAAATTTTATCTTTAGATGATGAGATAAGAAAAATCCAAACTAAAACAGATATTTTAAAATCTAAGAGAAATACCGCCTCTAAAGAGATTGGTATAAAAAAAAGGCAAAATGAAGATGTTTCTTCTATTTTAGAAAAAATGGGTAAAATCGCAGCTGAGATTTCTGATTTAGATAAGAGCTATAAAGAGACAGAAGCTAAAAGATTTTATCTTCTATCAACTCTGCCTAATATTCCAAGTGATGATGTGCCTGTATCTTTAAATGTAGAAGATAATGAATGCATCAAGACTTATAAAGAGAAAAAAAAGTTTGATTTTCCTTTTAAAAATCACTTAGAGTTAAATGAAAAGTTAAATCTTTTTGATTTTAAAAGAGCGACTAAAATTGCTGGCAATCGTTTTTCACTTTATTTTGATATGGGAGCCAGACTCGAATGGGCACTCTTAAATTACATGTTAGATATTCATCGTCAAAATGGTTTTAAACAGATAATACCGCCCCTTCTAGTTAGAGATGAGATTATGTACGGTTCTTCTCAACTACCTAAATTTAAAGATCAGCTCTTTCATTTAAAAGATGAAGATTTTGATCTTTATTTGATACCAACCTCTGAAGTGTCTTTAAATGGGATGCACTTTGATGAAATTATAAATGAAGATTCTCTGCCTCTAAAATACGTGGCCTACACACCTTGTTTTAGAAGAGAAGCGGGCGCGGCAGGTAAACAGGAAAGAGGACTTATCAGAACTCACCAGTTCAACAAAGTTGAGCTGTTCTCTTTAACAACGCCCGATCAAAGTGAAAAAGTCTTTGAAGAAATGATCGCTTCTGCAGAAGAGGTCCTAGAGGGTTTAGATCTGCATTATAGAAATCAGCTTCTTTGTACAGGCGATATGTCTTTTGCAGCTGCTAAAACTATCGATATTGAGGTTTTTCTGCCCGGACAAGATAGATATTATGAGGTCTCCTCTGTTTCAAATTGCACAACTTTTCAAGCGAGAAGATCAAAAATCAGATTTAAAAAAAATAGTGGAAAACCTGAGTTTGTTCATACATTGAATGGATCTGGCGTAGCAACTTCAAGGTTAATGGTTGCTCTTTTAGAAAATTACCAACAAGAAGATGGCTCGGTTTTAATCCCCACGGTTTTAAGAAAATATTTAGATGATCAAAAATATTTAACCCCCCAAGAATAATGCATCAAAAAGCCACTCCCCCGATAGATGAGAAAAAAAAGATCTGTTTTGCAGATTTTAAACTAGAAGAAGTTCCAACCCATATTATTCATTTTGCCATATGTGCAAAAAAGTTTACTGTGCTTTTTTTAATCCTCTTTATGGCTTTTTTTCATCTAAAATTTACTCTTTTCCCATTTATAATAATCTTTTCTATTAGTTTTTTCTTTTACCAAATATTTATAGTCGCTTTTTCAGCCTGGACCAAACTAGAAAGGTTACATAAAATAATTGAAGATAAAAAATGGCATATCGAGCACAAAAGAGAAGAAGAAAAAATGCAACTTGAAGAGATTTATAAAGCTAAAGGCTTTTCTGGCAAAACACTTCAAGATATTATAGATACTCTCATCTCAGATGATAACACTTTATTAAGAGCCATGCTACAAGAGGAAATGGGGCTCTCCTTAGGATCTTATATCCATCCTATTAAGCAAACTCTCGGTTCTGCTTTAGGTATGATTTATGCTGCTTTAGTTTTTACTATTTTTTATTTTGTATTTCCCATCAATTATAATTTTTTCATAGCTGGTGGTTTTACTATCATTACCTCTTCAATAATAAGCGCAAAATATGAAAGAACAAAAATATCTAAAGAAATTATCTGGGATTTAGCGATTAGTTTTGTAGTGATACTGATCTCTCATTTTTTATCATTGATATTTGTTAAACTTTTTAATATCTAATAGTTATTTGGAATTCTCTTGGAATAAATACTTTGGTTATTTCCATTTTCTTTTCCATTTTTCATATTCAAAAAGACGCAGCTTGTAACGAGCAATACTACCTTCATGAAGGCTTTGAAGCTCTCTTTCAACTATTTCAGTAAAACGCA
>JAAKFJ010000096.1 GCA_011064745.1 Candidatus Anoxychlamydiales bacterium
CAAAAGGAACTATTATTGGATATTGTATTATCTCTAAAAAAGCGCCTGAACTTTTAAAAATTACAAATTCCATAATTTTTGCAAAAACAAAAGTCAAAATCAAAATAGTACAAATCAAAGATAGTTGCTTTAAAGAACCTAATATTTCTGGCTGCTCTATTTTCAAATAGAAAATCATTAAAAAAATAAAAATAAATGAATATAAAATATTTCCAAGTATTACACTTGGTTCAAATAAATTGATTTTCTTTGAAATAGCGACTTTCATAGCTTGCAACATTACAATATGTCTAGAAGTAACTTTTTCATTTTTAGCAATAATCAATTCCCCTTCATTAACATGGGTATATTGTTGAGAAATATTTTTTTCTATTATTTTTTTAATCTTACTTTGAGTGAGATAATCAACTCTCAGAGAGTAATTATTTTCTTTAAAATATGTAATAATAAAATTTAGAGTTTCTTCAGAAATATTTTCTACTTCAGCTACTAATTTTTTTGATAGGATTGAAAAATACCCTTTAGGAAGACTAGATTCTTTATTATTTTCAAGATTTAATGCTAAATAATTAGAAACATCAATCCTATTTTTTTTCATCAATTTTATTGTTCTTGCATCACTAAATCTTGATTTGAGCAAAATATTTTCAAATAAATCAGCATAATCATTAATCTTTTCATAACTTACTGAAACTCCCCACTTAGGGTTATCAATTAGATATTTCTCAAACCGAGATCTAGACTGCTTAGCTTTTTTTTCATCGATATAATAAATATAGTTAATTTTAGAGGTTTTATCATACCTAAGATATGTTGTTTTTTCATCATCTGGAAAATTAAAATCTACGGGGGATAAGAGATATTTAGGGGAAAGCGATTGCAGATCAAAAACTTGGACACGCACTTGCTTAAAATGACATAACGTAGCAAAACAAATCCAAAAAACGATCCCTAAGATTATTTTAAATCCAAGATCGTTTTTTTTTAATCTTTGAATCAATCCACGACTTTTTTTTATCTCTTCCATAACCAGTAAAAAAATATCTTAACTATATTGATACATCAAATGATGATTTCAATACATATAATTTATCTGGACCTTTAAATTTTTTTTTCTAAAAATATAGTAAAAACTAAAAAATTAATTATTTTATGAAAGAAAAATATCAGATATTAGCTAGAAGATATAGACCTCAATCTTTTAAAGAGGTCATAGGGCAAGACTCTATTGTCAAAACTATTAAAAACTCGATTCTTTACAAAAGAATAGCTCATGCTTATCTTTTTTCAGGCACTAGAGGCACAGGCAAAACAACTTTAGCCAGGCTTTTTGCAAAAGCTTTAAATTGCAAAAATTTAAAAGAAGAAACCGAACCCTGCAATGTTTGTGGCTCTTGCACAGAAATAGCAACTTCTAGATCTTTAGATGTAATAGAGATAGATGGAGCATCTAATCGTGGTATCGATGATATTCGTCAAATCAATGATACGATAGGTTATAGCCCCTCTGGCAAATATAAAATTTATATCATTGATGAAGTTCACATGCTCACCAAAGAAGCCTTTAATGCCCTTTTAAAGACTTTAGAAGAGCCACCTGAAAACATAAAATTCTTTTTCGCTACAACAGAGCCTCAAAAAGTTTTACCAACAATTATCTCTCGCTGTCAAAGATTTGAGTTAAAAAGGATCTCAAACGAGCTTATCATAGATAAATTATCAGCTATTTCAAAAGATCTTGAAAGAGAAATTGAAAAAGATGCTCTTTATCAAATTTCAAATTTTTCTGAAGGATCCCTAAGAGATGCTCAGTCTCTCCTGGATCAACTATTTTGCTATAGCGATGGGAAAATCACTCTAGAATATGTAAATAATGCTTTAGGTTTTATAGATCCAGATTTCTTTTTCGAATTAGACAGCCAAATATCTAAAGCAAATACATCATTTGCTTTTGATTTTGTTAACAAAATACACTCTTTAGGCAAAGATTTATCTTACATAATAGAAGAACTCATTGAACATTTTAAAAATCTTTTAATTCTTAAATTTAATGCAAAAGCTAGCAAATTTTTATCAGAGGCTATTTTAAAAAAATATGTTTTATCATCAGCTCTCTATCAAGAAGAAGAGCTTTTTTATATTTTAGATACTTTGACTCAAGCTACTATTTTACATAAAAATTATTTCAAAAAGATTCATTTAGAAACCGTTATGTTAAAAATAATTAAAAGCAAAAATGTTTTATCATTAGATATCTTAGTAAAAAGGTTAATTGAACTTGAGAAATCTCTGCAATCTAATCAAATCTCTAACATAGAAAAAAAAGAGCCTCCTCAAAAAAATGAATTTTTTCAAAAACAAGAACCCTCTAAAAATGAAATAGATCTTCAAAAAGTTAATTTTAATCTAGAAGAGACAAAAAAAAGTATCTCAAAAGATCAAAGCCACTACGATACTCTTGTACGTTTTGCTCAAGTCGAGCTAGATGCAATTAATAAAACTTAAAGGAGTAAAAAAAATGGGCGGCGGATTTTCAAAAATGAAGAAACAAGCAAAAATGATGCAAGATAAGATGCAGCAAATGCAAGAAGATCTAGAAAATAAAACAGTTGAAGGTAGAGCTGCAAATGATTTAGTAGTAATTACTTTAAATGGTCATAAAGAGCTAATAAACATAAAAATCAATCCAGAGTGTATTGATAAAAATGATGTTGAGGGTCTGCAAGATTTAATAGGACAAGCCTTTAAAGACGCTGCAGAAAAATTAAACTCTGATGATACCAATAGTTCATTAGGAAATATGTTGGGTTTTTAATCTAAAACCAATCTTTTAAAAAAATTAAACTTCGGTTAAAGATTTTTGTGTTTGAGATATATCTTTTAAAATACAACCCACAATATAATCAGCTATAGGATCTGTTGTATTTGAATTAGGTCTAATAGTGTTATGTAAATCTGAAAACCGTTGCATCAAAAAAGATATTTGATCGTGGTTGAGCTCTCTTTTAGATGTTTTAACGTAAGCAAGCGGGTTTGCTAAAAATTCTTTAGCATTTTGAGTCAAATCTAAATATGTATATTGAAAATCTTTTTCCTTTAAAAATGTTGGCAATCTAGACATTTGATTATGAAGTGAGATGTAGTCCCATTCTTCCCTAAAGGTAGTATCTAAAGATGGTCCTTTTTGAATATTATCTTTTTCATTAGTCTTTTTTAAAATTTCATTTCTAAAACAAAGAGGGTGTTTTTCGAAAGGATCTTTACTTATCCCATAAACATACGCTGAGCAGCCTCGACACATAGCATAAAAATCACAAGTAGAGCAAAGTTTAAAATTCTGAGGCCTTCTAAATTTTTTCAAAAAAGTATTTCCTAAAAAAATCTTTTCAAAAGTCTCTTCGGGCATTTTCCCAACTTTTATAGGCATCTTTCTACAAGCAAGCGCCGTACCATCACTTAATATAGATAAAGAGTTCCAACCAATATAGCTGCCTGAAAGAACATTTCCATTCTTAGGAACCATTGGGTAGAGTAGTCCATTTTCAAAATTAATTAACTTGTGAAAATTAGACTTTTCAAGAAAGAAAATTGGATATCCTTCTTCTTTTAAGCGTTTTTTTTCAAGGTAATACTCTGTAAATAGGTTATGAATATCATGAGCAGTAAATTGATTTTTCATTGAATTGGCATTTCCTGACATCACACCAATATCAAAGCTAAAGGAAGTTGCTTCAGTATTCATAGCTAAAAATCTCATTAGAGGAATTAATTCACTTGCATTTGAAGGATATAAAGAGAGCATAATATTACAACCAATACCATACTTCCTTATCAATTTTATCTTTTCAATGGTTCTTTTAAAACTACCTTTAGAACGAAAAAAGTCATGGGTTGTTTCAAGACCATCTAAGCTGAGTTGATAATTCTTTAAACCACTATCCACTAATTTTTTTAAATTTTGATCATTGAGCAGATCAGGATTACCCATGATAATAAAATGTTTATCCCGTTTTTTCAGCTCAGCTAAAAATTCGAAAAGATCTCCTCTGAGCATG
>JAAKFJ010000097.1 GCA_011064745.1 Candidatus Anoxychlamydiales bacterium
TGAATTATAAAATCTTAAACGATCTTCTAGTAATAGAAGATAAAAAAAATGTGATATTATTTGATAGCGCCTCTCTTCTTATCTCTACAATCGCTAAAACAAAAAACCTTACTGATGCAATAGTTGCCTTTAAAAATTACAAAAGACAAGCTTGTAAAAATGTAAATCAAAAAGATGTGTTTCAAAAAGATCATAATAACATGAGCATATGTCTTTTGCTATCTAATGATTGTAATTTAAATTGCAAATATTGTTATGCAGATGGAGGGAGTTACTCAGATGTCAAAGGAAAAATGGATAATAAGTCTATTGACGAATCCTTAAAATTTATTTCCAAAAATTTTAAAGATGAAAAAAAATTAAATATTTCATTTTTTGGTGGAGAACCTTTGCTTTTTCCTAAATCCATTAAATATTTTATTGAACGTTCTAAAACCTGTTTACCGAATACAAAACTTTCATTCGGTCTGACAACTAATGGCACAATTTTAAACGATGAGATTTTCTCTTTATTAAAAAATAATAGAATTTACTTTCAAATTAGTCTAGATGGAGACAAATCGATTCAAGATGATCTAAGATCAACAAAAACTGGTCAAGGATCTTATGATAGAATTTTTAAAAACTTAGAACAATTTAAAAAAATTAAAAAAAATCTAGTTTTTAGAACTACTATAACTCCAAAAAATCTTTACTTATCAAAAATTTATAATCATTTTAAAGTTTTGGGAGCAAAAAAAGTTCATTTTGAAATTATTGGCACTTCTCCTTGTAGTCCTTTATATTTCAATAACCAAACTATCAAAATATACAAAACTGAGTTAAATAAACTGGCAAAAATTTATTACAAAGATTTTGTAAATGAAAATAAACCTATAAACATCTCTAATTTTACCAAATTTTTCAAACATATTCATTTTGGGTTAAAAAAATATAAAAATTGCGCAGTATTTAATAATTTGATAGCAATTAATTTCAAAGGTGCAATTTATCCATGCCATCGTTTTGTGGGAATGAAAAATTATAAATTAGGTGATATTTCTCAAAATTTTGATATTAATAAATCTCATGTTCAGATCAAAAACATCGAAAAACATCCATCTTGTAAAAAATGTTTTGCAAGATACTTATGTGGTGGAGGATGTTATCACAATTCGCTTTATACTTTGGAAGCTAAAAAACTATTTTCTTCTCCTCACTGTGCGGTTTATAGACATTCAGTATTTCTTTCAATTTGGCTATATGCAAATTTAATACAAAGCAAAAAAAGAGACAATTTTATTAAATTTATAGAATCCTCAATTTCTCTTTAGTAGAGAAGATATTTTTTTCTTTTCTCTTTAAATTCTTTAACCTTTTCTTCTTGGAATTGAATCATCTTCCAAGCGGGAAAATCTTCATCTTTTAAAAAGTTGTAGATCTCCCTATTACCATTTACTAAGCAAAAGGTTCTAACTTTTGCATCTGTTTGTGTTTTTAATTTCTCTTTGACTTTTGAAGGATATAACGATTTTAACATCCCAATTAAAAGATACTGAACAGCTAGTGGTCTATACTTTATCTTATCTGTAATCACAATTTTAACACCTTGACAGTTTTGATTTCTATAAGCTCCATAAAAAGGCTTAAAATAGTAGGGTATAAATTTCACTCCAGGCAGTTTTTGCTTATTCAAATTAAAGGTAAATTTTTCTGCATCTATCCAAGGAGCTCCGACTATCTTAAAAGGCAGGGTATAACCAATCCCAATACTTACAATTTCAAGCTCCCCTAAAATACCGGTTGATGCACAAAAATAGGGAGTATCCGCCTCAGGCATATTAGGTGAGGTTGGTATCCAAGAAAGGCCTGTATCGGTGTATGACATCTCTCTTTTCCACCCTTTCATTGAAATTATTGTTAGATCGCACCCCACTTGGTATTCAGCATTAAAAAAAGAAGCAAGCTCCCCTATTGTCATCCCATGACAATAGGGGACATTGATATAACCTAAAAATGATCTATACTTGGCATCTAACATCGGTCCATCTAAAAGCACTCCGTTTATTGGATTTGGTCTATCTAGAACAATTACCTTGATATTTTTTTTAACCGCTTCTTCCATTACGTAATATAAAGTAGATGCATAGGTATAAGATCTACAACCTATCTCTTGAATATCATAGACTATAACATCAACATTTTTTAACATTTCCGCAGTCGGTCTTTTATGTTCCCCATGAAGAGAGACAACCTCTATATCTTTTTTCTTTGAATCATTTGTTTTTATTCCTGCATAGTCTGTCCCATTCAATCCATGTTCAGGTGAAAATATCTTTGTGATTGTAAAGTTTTTGGCATTTTCTTGAAAAATTGCTAGAGTCGGTTTTAAATCTTTATTGACACTTGTATGGTTAATTAAAAGAGCAACTTTTTTATTTTCAAGTATACTTTGTTTATTTTCTTTAAAAAATAGATCGATGCCTAAATCAACTTTTGGATTAGCAACCAAATAAGAGAGAGCAAAAAACAAAGTTAAAATATATTTTTTCATAAAAATTCCTGATTAGATTTTCATATTATGATAAACAGCATCGACATCATCTAGATTTTCTAAAAACTCGATGAGTTTGATATTGGAGTCTATATCTTCATCTGAGCACTCTATTAAAGCATTCGGCAGACTCTCTAAAGCGGCTTCTCCTTTTAGAGAGATCCCTTCTTTAATTTTGTGAATATCTTCAACTTGAGAGATAATAGTATAGGTGTCATCTTCGACTAAAAAATCCTCAGCCCCAAGATCGGTTGCTTTCATAAAAAGCTCATCTTCTTTAATTAATTTTTTATCTATTTTCAAAATACCTTTTCTTTTGAAATTGAAGCTTACAGCGCCAGGGGTAGCAATATTACCACCACATTTATTGATCGCAATTCTTATCTCAGAGGATATCCTATTTTTATTATCACTCATGATATCAACGATAAGGCCAACCCCTCCATAACCGTAGAGCTCATAGCTCATCTCAAGATAGTCTTTTTGATCTTTAGATGTAGCTTTTTTGATGTTTCTATCGATTACATCGTTGGGAAGATTGGCATCTTTAGCTTTTTGAATAACTATCTTTAATTTAGCATTAGCCTGCGGATCCGCTCCACCTTCTTTAACAGCTGTTATAATCTCTTTTGCAATTCTTGAAAATAATTTGCCCTTTTTTTTATCAGCTCTCTCTTTTCTATGTTTGATATTGGCCCATTTACTATGTCCAGCCATAAAATTTCCTTTTTTTTAAAAATTTTTTTTCAAACTCTTGAGAGTCCCTATAGTAAGCGAATTCTTTTTCCTTTTTTTTAAAAAAAGGAGTATGAATTTTTCTTTTTCCATTTTCATCTATTTTCTCTGGATACATCGCATGTAACATCTCATGATAAACTATATAATTTATAAAATAAAAAGGAAAATTTGAATTATCTAAAAGAGCATTAATTCTAACAAGCTTTAAGCTTTTATCAAAGCTACCGAAGGTAAAATGTCTAAATTTTGTATATTTTGGTTTTTCAAACCAAGTTATACTTAAATTTAAAGAGTCTTTAAAATAGATAAGATTTAGATTCTCCATAATATGTTTAAGATCAAAACATATCCCTTTTGATTTGAGTTTTTTAACATCTAATCTATGGGTGTAATCAGCAGTTTCAAAATATTTATAAGCATAAGTTTTAATCTGAAGATGAGATTTTTTATCTCTTTTTAAACAATAAGAGATAACAGCTTTTTTTACATCATCTGGAGAGTCTAAAAATAGTTTATGCAAAGATATTTGAAGCTTAGATCTAGTTTTTAAAACGCTGATAAATGTAGATTTATAATCTCTTATTTTTAAAATTACATCTACATTAGATGTTTGTTGGAGTATTTCTTTTATATTCATCGGTTTTTTTATATAAAAATACCCTCATCGAAATAAAAGATCAAAGGGAAAATCTTTGATCTTTTATATTAAAAATA
>JAAKFJ010000098.1 GCA_011064745.1 Candidatus Anoxychlamydiales bacterium
TTGCAATCGGCACTACAGTCGGTGGTCTTATTGTCGCTATCATCGCAATGATCTTTCATACTACTCTAAAGTATAGACTCGTAAAAATGCTAAATGCCGTAGAGAATGAAGCCTTTGGTCTTTGTCATCTCATCAATCCCAAAACAAGAGTTTATAACAAGGGAGAAAATAAATGAGTTTAATTCCTGATGAGAACTTAAAATCAAAATCAAGTTTTAACTTTGCTCCAATGATCGATTTTTTGTTTTTAATGTTAGCTTTTTTTGCAACTCTCGCCGTTTCTAGAGCTTCTTTATATGATACCAAATTAAATCTTGTTCAATTAAAAACAGAAGATGGTGCCTCCCCTGTCAAACAAGGCGATGAATCGCATCAGATAAATATCTGTATCAATCAAAAAGGCGAATATGAATGGATGACTGAGATTCAGACATATCCTATGGAAAGTCTACAAAGAATTCAAAAAGAGCTAAACCACCAGCATAAAATTGGTCTTCTGCCTAAAAACAGAGCTCAAACCCAAGTTCTTCTCCACATAGATAAAGGTGCTTCTTGGGATCCTGTAGCAAAACTAATCTTTGCTATTAGAGAAGAAGGCTTCGAAGCTTATCCTGTCTATGAGCCTGATGAAACCGTAACCGTTGACGGTAAATAATTCTTTTAAGAGTTAAATCGATATAGTTCAACCTTAAAATCATATATCAACTATATTAGCTAAATAAGCTCCCTTGACTAAAAGCTAAAAAAAACCTATCATGTATGCATGTCTTTTATGCCCAGGTGGTGAAATTGGTAGACACGCCAGACTTAGGATCTGGTGCCGCGAGGTATGTAGGTTCGAGTCCTATCCTGGGCATTTGGTAATCTTAATTTTTATTTCTATTGACAAAGCAAAACATTTTGGATAATAATGTAGGTAAATGTAATTATTTACCGACGTTTTTATCCCATGAAAAATAAAATAAAGCAAGCCATCAAATTATTTAAAAAAAACAACGGAATTCTAAGAACATCTGAAGCCATAAAATCTGGTATTCATCCCCGTACATTATATAAAATGAGAGATCAAGGGCTTTTAGAAGAATTAGCGAGAGGACTTTATCGTTTAACAATAATCTCTGACTTTTCTGAACCCGATCTGGTGCTAATCTCAAAAAAAATCCCACATGGTGTTATCTGCTTAATTTCAGCCTTAGCCTATTATAGAATAACAACACAAATACCTCATTTCGTTTATGTTGCGATTCCTGTTAAATCTAGAAAACCAAAACTAGATTATCCTCCTATTAGATATTTTTGGTACTCTGATAAAGTTTATCGAGCTGGTATTGAAACGATAGATATTGAAGGATGTTTAGTAAAAATATTCGATATTGAAAAAACACTAGCGGATTGTGTAAAGTTTCGCAACAAAATCGGTATGGATGTTGTTATTGAAGCCTTAAAAATGTATTGGCAGGAAAAGAAGACAAATATTGATAAGCTTTACAAATATGCAAAAATCAATCGCGTTGAAAAAATTCTTCAACCTATTATGGAAACAATTGTAAGTAAATAAAATGAAACAAGTAAAAAAGAATCTTTCAGCATCGGTTTATAATCGTTTAAAAAATGTAGCCCGTGAAAGAAAACGACCTGTTCAAGAAATTTTTCAGTATTATTCAATGGAACGATTTCTCTATCGTTTAAGCATTTCCCATCATCAAAATTCATTTTTCTTAAAAGGAGGATTGATGTTGATGGTTTGGGATCCGCACAGTCATCGGGCAACAGTCGATATTGATTTGCTCGCAAAAACTTCAAACAAAATTGAAAACCTAAAAAATATCATTATTGATATTTGTACGTTTGATGTTATTCCCGATGGTATTCATTTTGAAACAAATTCACTAAAAATTAGAGAAGCACAATTAGATACGGAATATCATGGACTGAGTGCATCTTTTACCGCACAGCTCTTTACGGCAAAATTACCAATGCGTATCGATTTTGGATTTAGTGACTCCATATTTCCAAAACCCACCTCTCTACAATATCCTGTACTATTGGATTTTCCAAAACCTAAATTGAAAGGATATACTCTACAAACCTTAATAGCAGAAAAATTTGAATCTATTGTTCGTTTAGGACTTGCAAATACTCGAATGAAAGATTTTTACGATATCTGGCTATTAATCCAGCAATTTCCATTAGATCAGAAAAAGCTTATTGAAATTGTTCAAAAGGTGCTAAAAAAACGTGGCACACATGTCAGTGAAATGCCAAAAGCATTTACAGAAGAGTTTTACAACAATGCAAATAAAATAGAGAAGTGGAAGGGATTCTTAAAAGACGTTTCCCATGATGAGGTTCCTCTTAAAAAAGTGATAATGGAATTAAAAAACCATTTTGAATGTCTTTTTTCCAAGATATAAAAATTTGTATATTGAATCTCCATAAATATCAAAAATTGATGAATAAAAAAATGGACAACATACCAAGTTATAAAAATGTAAAATTATACGAACTATTTAATCCCATAATTTTCAGCTTTTCTTCAATCCTTCTCCATGAATAAGTTCTAAAAGTGTCCGATCCTGGGCATTATGGTTAACTCAACAACCATTTCCATATTGGAATTAATCGTATTTTATAATTTTCAACCTTCAATATGCTCTTCATCATTTTCAGTAATGATTAAGCCTTCAGATAAGTTGTAGGCTTATATCATAAAACCGCGCATTGAGAGCGACAGGTTTCATCAACCTCTTATTATAAATAAACTAAATTGGGAATCTTATAATTTTTAGATTTTCTTCTATTTTTATCTATGAAACAGTTCTAAAGACGTCCGATCCGGGCAATTTGCACCCTTCATTTTATTAAAGAAAAAATAATTCATCTTTTTTATCTCCAAAAAACTTTGTTCACTCTCTATAAGGATTAAACATAGCCATTAGTGCAAATTAACGTTTAGCAGCAAATATCGTTAATATACTTGAAAAACAAACTAGAAAAATTCCAATCCAAGAAAATACATTCGGAATATTTTTAAAAAAGAACCAATCAAATATCATGCTAAAAATTAAGCTAGAATATAGCAAGGATGTCGTAATTTTAGCTGGAGCAAAAGCAGCTGCTTTTACCAAAAAATATTGATAAAACGTACCGAAAAAACCGACTGCCAAAAGCAATATTAATGTATGGAAATCTAGTTTTTGCCAAGTGAAAATAGCTATTAATCCGCTAATAATCGATATAAATAAAAAATTATAAAACATTATAACGTAATGTTTATCGTATTTACTCAACCGTCGAAGAATTATCATAACAATCGCTAGTATAAAACCTGCAAGAAGAGCCACAAGAGAAATCGGATTAAAAATCTCATGTCCAGGCTTCAAAATAAAAGCCACACCAATAAATCCGATAAAGACTGCTAACCAATGCTTAAAATCAGTTTTAAAATGTAAAAACAAAACTCCAATAACCGGAATAAAAAGAGCAGAAGTCATTAAAAATAAATTTGCATCAACAAGAGGAATATATTTCAAAGAAAGAAATAAACATCCTATAACTATTAGACCTAAAACAGCTCTAATAAGATGCAATCTTATATGATTAGTCTTAAGCGATATATCCTTTTTTTGGATCTTTCTTAATCCCAAAAGAATTAGAGCAAACAGAAAACTTATTCCAAATCGAAATAAAATAATTATGTCGATATTCGCACGATTGCTAAGAAGCTTTGCAAATAAAGCCATTGAGCTAAACGATATAGCTGCAATAATAATAAAAATAACAGCTTTTTTGAGATTAAAATGCTTTTTACTCTCTTCAATCATAATTTAGGAATAGCTAATGTTTTCAAACTATGATTTGAATGTATTATTAAAGATGAAAAAATTCAAATTAAAAAAATGCTATTTTTTATCATATATAAAATTATTATGAATAACT
>JAAKFJ010000099.1 GCA_011064745.1 Candidatus Anoxychlamydiales bacterium
GAACCTTTGATAGTACCTGTTTTTAAATTGATCTGAAATCTAGATGTTATTTTTTCTTTCCAGTAAGAAATATCTCCAAAAAGCAAAACAGGATTAGCAGGGGATGAGCCCGTTTTTCTATTTACCTCTTCTAATAAGAGTTCAAAATCAGCGCCTATTCCGCCCATTAAAAATATAGGAAAGTCTAAATAAAATTCCGCTTGTCTTTCGACAAGTCTATCTAGTCTATAAGTCATTTTAGCATCGATATGAGGATTGATTGATTGTTCATGGATAACAGAAGAGCCATTAGTTCTAAAATCTACAATATTAGCGCAGGATAAAATATTTAATTTTTTAGCCACTCTATTGCCGACTTCCATAGCTCCAGGACCACCGCCTGTAACAAGTGCTAGAGGAATATTTTTACAAAGTAGGGGATGATTGGTTGTTTTACTTAAATCTATTATACCATTTAATAGTTCTTCTAACTCTTTATCAAAATTGCCTTCGATTAGATTAGAGCCATAAACACCAAAAAAAGTAGCCTTTCTAAAGGTATCAGTCAATTCAATCGGCACAAACATTCCAGCATCTTTTTGAGGCTTTAAAACGTATTGCAAAATCTTTTTACTCGCTTTATCTATCCAATAAATCGGGATAGCAAATTTTGCTAAATCTATTAAAAAAGCTCGATCTTCATGAGAAAAATATTCATCATTAGATCTAGATGGATATTCAAAATAGATTCCTTTGATATTTCTTTGTACGGGATCAGATAAGAGCATTCTTTTTAAAAGAGGAGAGGGGAAATGCCTCATTAATAAAATACCTTGAGATGTTATAAGGCCATCTTCAATTGCTTTTAAAAAAGGATAAGATGGTTGGTCTTTAATATATTTTTCAACTAAACTCGCTTGTCTCTCTGGTTCATCTAAGCCTGGAAATTTATGTTTTTTTGGATCTTTTTCAATCCAATCTTTTTCACAAAGTTTATCAAGTTCAGTTCCTTTAACAATTAATACAGAAGCTAATTTGCTATTTGGTTTTGGAGCTGTATTTATCGCATTGAATAAAACTTTTGGATCTTCTAGTTTTTCTTGCAACTGATCTCTATCTTCAAAAAAAACATATTCTCGATGTGGCTCTAGAGTATAAAACTCTAGTGGAATATTTTTCAGCTCCATCTCAGATGCACCATAAAATTCATAAATATCGCCGGAGGCTAGAGTTGTGGGCTCTAATAAACAAGCAGAGGTATGATGAAAACCTTTTGGTAAATATTTTTCTGAGACTTTAGCAAAAACAGTTCTTATATATAAAGGATCTGTTTTGATAAGCAATATTTCATCCTTTTTAACATTTGTTTTAGCTTGCTTGTCAAATTTTTGATAAAGGCCTAAAAGAGATCTGGTTGGATAGTTTTTGTAACTTAAGATTTTTGCTAAAGCTGGAACAAAATTTTCAATCTCTTTTTGATAAACAATCTTGCCTTTTTTAATAGGTAAAAAAGCTATGGTATAACCTTCTTTTTTCTCTAAGATCAAATCTTCTTTTTTATGTTTTCCAAAAGATAAAAGAGGTCTATCAAATCTATCTACTCTTTCAAACATCCGAGTTAAATAATGAGGATCTCTAACTTTTCTTGTCTCTTCTTTGGTAAAAAGTTTACCAACATAATCATTGATTGATAAAAAATTTAACATCACACTTGCTAAAGTAGTATGCGCGATTAGTTCAACTAAAACTTCAGCTTTTTTATTTTTTTTATCTAAATGAAATTCTTTACCTATAGCATCAACTCCAAGCTGCGCGAGCGTACTTTTTAAATTAAAAAAAGTAAATTGCGCATCTGTAGAAAAACCTAAAAAAGCTTCAGATATATTCTCAATTTTTATAGTGGCTAGCGATTTTTTTTCATCAATCTTTTTTATATCAACAATATACCCATCATTTGTGATCAAATCAAAATGTGATGAAAAAAGATAACTTTTCATAAAATAGCCTTTTTTATTATCTTATTAAAAATATAATTTTAAGAAACTATCTTTTCTTGTAGATAATTTTTTAACAAGCTAAACTCCTCTTTTGAGGTTTATATGATTGAAAAAATAAAAAAAAGTTTTGCTACCCACGATGGTTCTTTTCATGCAGATGAAGTTTGTGCGTGTGCGCTACTTTTGCTCTTTGATTTAATAGATAAAGATAAAATTCATCGATCTAGAGATCCAATTGTTATAGATCAATGCGAATATGTTTGTGACGTAGGGGGCAAATATAGCCCAAAACAAAAAAGATTTGATCATCACCAAAAAGAATATATAGGTGATCTTGCCAGCGCTGGTATGATCTTGCTCTATTTAAAACACTCAGCTTTTATGGATCCCCATCTCTACGATCATTTCAACAATTCACTCATCAAATTTGTCGATGCTCATGATATCGGGAAATCTGAAACAAGAGGCTATTCTTTCTCTCAAATAATAGCCAATTTTATTCCCATAGATTATAACGCCTCTTCAAAAGAGAGATTTTCAGCTTTCATGAGGGCTGTTGAATTTGCCTATGGCCACCTAAAAAGAATGCAAGATCGCTTTTTATACTCTAGAAGATCTATCGATATCGTCAAAAAAGCCATGTATCCGAAGAAAAAATACTTAATCATTGATCAATCTATCCCTTGGATGGATGCCTTTTTTGAGCTAGCCGGCGATACTCACCCAGCCCTATTTCTTGTCATGCCAACTCAAAGCCATTATAAACTTAGAGCCATCCCTCCAGATTCCAATAGCCGAATGAAAGTTAGAATGCCTCTTCCCTTTGAATGGGCAGGTCTGCACAATGATGATTTAAAAAAAGCCTCCAAAATAGATGGCGCAATCTTTTGCCACAAAGGTCGTTTCATATCCATCTGGGAAACTAAACAAGACGCTCTAAAAGCTTTAAAATATGTGTTAGATAAATCAGGAGTTGATTATGGCCACGATCTTTGAAAAAATAATCTTAAGAGAAATCCCAGCTACAATAGTTTATGAAGATGACAAAGTTATAGCTATTAAAGATCTCTATCCAAAAGCGCCTGTTCATCTTCTTATCATCTCAAAAAAAGTTATTCCATCTTTTCAAGAAATGAAAAAAGAGGATTTTTCAATCCTCTCTCATATAGCTTTAATTGCTCAAAAATTAGCTAAAGAATTTAAAGTAGATAACGGCTATAGACTCGTCACCAATGTCGGTAAAAGTGCCGGTCAATCTATTTTTCATCTGCATTTTCATCTGCTCGGTGGAAACAACTCAGATGAAATCTTAGCTTTGTGAAATTAGATACTTTCATTATGTCTTTCGATTTTTCTATTCATTGCGTTTGTTTTATCTTTTAGTTCGTCTCTTTTTCTATCAACAAATGTGATGAATTGCATATTCAAAGAGTCCAATAAACGTCTTTTCTTCTCTGATTCTAGTTTTAATTCACTCTCTTTTTGCAATATTAGTTTATGAGTGGAAGCATGATCTATTTCTAATTGTTTCTTTTTAGACTCTTTTTCCTCTATCAGCTTTTGGCGATCTATTGGTTTATTATCGAGTATTTCTTGCTCGAGTTTATCAATTTCAGAAGTGAGGAGTGCAACTTTTCCATTATATTCTTCTATTTCTTTTTTGGTTAATTCATTATCTCTAATTGCGTTTGTGTAGCTTGTAAGTTCATCTTGTTTTAACGCTTTTTCGTTCGCTGTTTGTTCAGCTTTAGATATATATTCAGCTTCTTCTTCTTCAGTTTTAAAGTCTTTGTCAAGCTGTAATGTAAATATTCGATTTTTTACTTG